>CBDTXE010000037.1:0-10937 GCA_965364395.1 uncultured bacterium
TGAGCAAATCGGCCGGCGGCGTCATCACTCCCGCCGACGTGTTGGACGTCCTGCCGGCGGAAATCGTGCGCTACTTCATGGTCAAGCCGGTCCCGGCCAAGCAGCTGGTGTTTGACGCCGGCACCGGAATCTACAACTTGCTCGACGAATTTTCGCAGACTGAGCGGGAAGCAATTGAAGGCGGCCATCCCCCGTATGAGCAGGCCTTCCGGGCGGCCGCCGCCATCGGCCGCAAGCGGACAGTCTCGTCGGTACCGTTCAAACACCTGGTGCAGGTATACCAGGCGGCGAGGCGTGACCAAGCCGAGGCGCTGGAAATCCTTGGGCGCACAGGCTACTCGGCCGCCGTGGAAACCGAGAGGGAAGTTATTATCAGTGAATTTGGCTTCGTGGCCAACTGGCTGGATAAATATGCGCCCGAAGAAGTGAAGTTTACGGTGCAGGAAAAGCTAGTTGACCAGCCGTTGTCCGGGGCGCAGCTGGCATTTTTGGCCGGCTTGGCCGAGCTTATCGACGCCGAGCCGGTATCGGTTGACGGACAGCGGATGCACGAGCTGATTTACGCCGCCAAGGACTCGGCCGACCTGTCGCCGCGGGAGGCCTTCCAGGCTCTGTATCGAGTCATCTTGGGCAAAGATTACGGGCCCAAGGCCGGGTGGTTTTTAGCCAGCCTCGACCGCGGCTGGCTGGCCAGGCGCCTACGGCTCGCGGAATAACGCACTATGAAGCTATAATGTAGCCATCATGATCGATATTAGGCATTTACGGGATTATCCCCAAGATTACAAACATTCCGCTAAGCAGCGCGGCGTCGCCGTTGATATTGATAGGCTGCTCGAGCTGGATAAGCAGCGCGGCGGGCTGATTGCCCAAGTGGAAGAGCTGCGGGCCAAACTCAACGTTAAGGGCAAGCCGTCACCGGAGCAGCTCCAGGAATTGCAGGATGCCAAGGCCAAGCTTGAGCCGCTGGAAGAGCAGCTGCGGCAGTGCGAGTCAAACCACCGCGACGTGTTGATGACCGTACCAAATATCCTGGCCGAGGGCACGCCGGAAGGCGGGGAAGAGGCCAACCGTCAGGAAAAAACTTGGGGCGATGCCGAGAAAACCGGCGCCAAAGACCATCTGACGATCGCCGAGCCAAAGGGGTGGGTGGATTTTGAGCGCGGCGCCAAGGTGGCCGGTTCCAAGTTCTACTACATCAAAGGGCCACTGGTTCGGCTGGAGCTGGCCGTGGTGCAGATGGCCATGGATCTGTTGCAGCAAGCCGGCTTTGAGCCGATGTTTGTGCCGCATATGGTCAACCAGGCAACCTTTGACGGCACCGGGTTCCAGCCCCGGGGCGAAGAAAACCAGTCGTACCGGATTGATGGCGAGGACCTTGTGATGATCGGCACTGCAGAGATTCCGCTGACCGGTTACCATGCGGGCGAGATCATTGATTCTGAAAAACTGCCGCTGCTTTACGTTGGCTACAGCCCCTCGTACCGCCTCGAGGCCGGAGCCTATGGGAAGTACAGCAAAGGCCTCTACCGCGTCCACCAGTTCAATAAACTGGAAATGTACGTGTTTTGCGCACCCGAGGAGAGCGAAGCCTGGCACCAACGGATGTTGGACCTGGAAGAGAAGATAGCCCAGGCCCTGGAAATCCCTTACCGCCTGGTTAGGATAGCCGCCGGCGACCTGGGGGTACCGGCTTACAAAAAATATGATCTCGAGTACTGGAGCCCCGTAGAAGGGGAGTACCGCGAGCTGATGAGCTGCTCCAATGTGACGGACTTCCAAGCCCGGAGGCTCAATATTAGAACCCGTACCAAAGACGGCAAGACTGTCTTTGTCCATACTTTGAATGGGACGGCCGCGGCATTCAGCCGCGTTCCGATAGCCTTGATTGAAAACCATCAGACGGCGGACGGCAAAATCCGCGTGCCTAAAGCGGTACAGAAATACTTTGGCGGGGACGAGCTAGCGTAATACCACCACGAGAGGAGGTAGCATGATCAGATTGCAAATTACGGGGCGCCACTACGAGCTGGACGAGAAAATCGTCAGCTACGTCAACAAGAAACTGGGAGGGCTGGATAAGTACTTGCCCCGCCACAAAGATGCCACTATCGGCAGCGTGGTGTTAACCAAAGACCATTCTAACCGCCAAGACAACGAGTTTTGCTGTGAGGCTATTTTGGACGTGCCCGGCGAGCGCATGCAGGCCAAGGAGGCGACCATGAACATGTATGCAGCGGTGGATATCGTGGAGCAGAAACTCAAGGTGCAGGTGCTGAAATACAAGGACCGCACCGAGCCGGCCAAAAACCGCCGCCGGATGCTGTTTGGCAAGATGTTCAGCCGCGACCGCGCCACCAATCCGGAAATCGTGGAAGAGACAGAAACCGGCCAAGCCTAGCCGACGTTGACACTGACCTGATACGGCCATATGCTTAGCATAAGCATTAAGGCTGAGACGTGCCTAAAAACAAAAAAACAAAAATTGGTCAGGTTGCACCGCCACGGTTTGTTGCGGCCGTTGGCTCGCTGGTAATAACGTGGGTTATCGCGGCCACATTCAGCACTATATATTTGGCGCGGGCAGCCACGCTGCCCGGCGACCTGAACTCTGACAATAATGTAGACGTCACGGATCTGAGCATCCTGCTGTCGGTTTTTGGCACTGCGGATACTCGTGGTGATGTTAACGGCAATGGGTCCGTGGACATCCAAGATTTATCCGCTTTGCTGTCCAATTTTGGCAATACTGCCACCGGGGGATTAGTGGCACCTACCGGCCTGACGGCGGTTGGCGGACAGGGTAAAATCACGCTTGATTGGGCGGATAACCAAGCCGGAACCTTTAATTACTACGCCGTCCGCCGGGCAACTACTCCGGACGTAAACAACGAGGCGGCATGGACGCGGCTGCCCGGCAACCATACGGCCTCGGCCTATGATGACTCAGATCCGGCCTTGGTCCCGGGTGCTACGTACTACTATTACGTCACGGCAGTGGTAGACGGCGCCACCTACAGTGGGCGGTCAAACACGGCCTCGGCCTCTCCAACTGGCAGCGCCACGCCCGGACCCAGCCCAAGCCCAAATCCCAGCCCCGGGCCGCTACCACCCGGTACCACGCAGGGAACCTTGCTTTGGAACGGCGACTTTTCTACGGGTAACTTGTCCCAGTACGCCAGTGTCCAGGCCTGCGGAGCTGACCGCGTGACTGTCATAAATGACCCAATGGGCCTGCCGCGCAAAGCCGCCAAGTTTACGGTTTATGATAGCGACGTTTCTCCATGCACGCCCACTGATAATCCGCGCGCCCAGATACTAGGGCCAAACAACATTCAGCTAAATGGTGACTACTGGATTGGCTATTCAGTGCTTATTCCAAGCAATATTCCCTCAACCACGGCCTCGGGAGACAACTGGATTACTTTGCACTCAGTGTACGGACTGCCGTTTGACGCCAATACCAATGGAATCAATGAGGCCATGAACCTGAATCCGGGCTCGCAGATGTTCTACTCTCGGCTGAGCGCGGAATACCAATTCAAAAACGCTTGGACGTACCCGATGGTCAAGGGGAAATGGGTAGACGTTGTGATTCATCTACGGATGAGTACCAATGCTACCGTCGGATTTAAGGAAACCTGGATCAATACCGGTAGCGGCTGGCAGATGACCAAGTTTGCCAACGGACAGACCCGCTACTACGTCAACACTGTCAACGCGGCCAACGGCGGGGGCCCTAACCATTCCAAGCTGACTTTCTACAGGCGTAAGGGAATTATGGGCGTCGGCACGATATACTACGCCGGACATAAGGTGGGGTCTGGTTTTGGGTCAGTGGCGCCAAAGTCGTACTGACTTACTTGCTACCCACCGCCATTAGCGGTTATGGTTAGATCATGTTGAATTATATGCGCCGCCATGGGATTCGTCGGCAGAACCTGGTGTTTGCCATGCTGGGCTTTGGGGCGGCGTCGGTTATATTTATGACCGCTCCGCAGCCTGGCAAAAGCCTGGCCGCAACTTTGATCGGTGACTTAAACGGCGACGGACGGGTGGACATCACGGATTTATCAATGCTTCTATCCAATTACGGCAAGAGCGTGTCATCGCCATCGCCCAGCCCGTCCCCAAGCTCCAGCCCCAGCCCGCCGCCAACCTCGGCCTGTCCTACGGGCAGCCGGGTCATTACCGGCGGCAACGTGGCTACGGAAGTGGCTAGCACCCCGATTGGCGGAACGCTCTGTCTGAATGGGGGGACGTACTCGTCGGCGTCAGCCATCACCATCAACAGGGCAATGACGCTGCAGGGAATCAACGGCGCCAAAATCAATTTGGCCAGCAGCGGCGCCGTCAGCTTGCTCAATATCACGGCGGCAAATGTGACTATCCGAGGCCTGGCGCTGGCGGGGCCCAACCGCTTGGGTGACAATAACTCGTGCAGTTCCGGGAACACGGGCGTGTCTATCGCGGGGGTATCGGGTGTGACGGTGACGGGCAACGCCCTCACCATGTTCCACTGCGGCATCATGGGGATGGGCTCTCGTGACTTCACCGTGAGTAACAACACGATAACCAGCGTCCACTACGTAGGCATAGGATTTGCTCCCGGACATGCCGGCTCAATCAATGGCAATAAGGTTACCAGCGTCTGCGAAACCTGTTCTCTGGGTGCCAACGCTTACGGCATCGTGCTATCCGGCAGCCCGACCGTCTCAACCAACGTAACGGTGCAAAGCAACGAGGTGCGCAACGCGACTTCCTGGGAGTGCTATGACACTCACGATGGCCAGAACGTCAATTTCTTTGACAACCTGTGCACCAACCCTGGGCGCGTGGGCTTCAATATCGCCTACTCCGGCATTTCCGACCCCATTAGCAGGGTTGAGGGGAACGCGGTCATTGACGAGGCGGGGGGACCGGAAAGCCAATGGAACTCCATTGTCCATACCGGTGACAATTACCAAGGAACCCATCCCGTGACGGGCGGAGGCACGGTACTAAACAACAATATTACCGGGTTTGGCGGCTGCCTTATCCTGGCAGGCGCGGGAGTAAGCTCTAGTGGTAATACCTGCAATTAACCGCGGCAAAATTCGGCTGATAGCGACGTCTGCCTTTATTGGCGCAGTCATGACGGCGATGGTCTTCGCTGTCGCTCCCGCTCCCGGCAAGATTCTGGCCGCGGTACTGCCGGGGGACATAAATAATGACGGCCGCGTAGACGTCACCGACCTTAGCATTTTGTTGAGTAATTTTGGCCATACCACTGTGCCAACCAGCAGCTACGGCGGATTTGGCCCTGGTAATTGGCCTGGCAGCACCTGGCGGCCATTTGCGGCGACGGCCGCATGGAATAAGCCGATTCCCGCCAATCCCGCTCTGCTGACCAGCTCGGCCGGGTATACGTCGGCCCAGATGGCGCAGTGGCTGTCCGGGCGCGGTCCGGTGGATAAGATACTAGTTAATACCGGAGGCAGCTGGGACTACTCGCACCCAACTTATTATGCCAAGACCACCGATCCTCTGGTGACACTCCGTGACACCAAGTATGTGGGACCCAATAACAACGTCACCAAAATCCGCATGCCCGCCGCCGCGCACGCCCGCTCGTCCGCTGCAGCTGGAGGGGATGGCCATATCAGCATCGTGCAGCCGGACGGCAAAGTCTGCGGCGCTTGGCAGTACGCCGGGGTCACGGCCGGCATAGCCTCCGGATCGGCTTGGGGCTGCAGCCACGTGGCTACCGGTGACGGAGGCGACAATTTCACGACCACAGCCGCCTGGTTTGATAACCTGGCAGGCATGATCCGCGCCCAGGAAATGGCGGCCGGGGAAATTAACCACGCGCTATTTGCAATCACCAACTGTACTTGGGGCAATGCGGTTGCCCCGGCAAGGGCCGGCACCACGGCCGTCAAATGCGGATCAGCGCAGGCAGCGCCCCCAATGGGCGCCCGTATCCAGCTAGACCCCAGTTACCAGCTGCCCTCCGGTTTGCCGGCGTGGAAATATCCCATCCTGCGCGCCTTGCAGAAATACGGCGCCATTATTGGGGACACTGGCGCCTACTCCAGGTCCATCTCCTTTGGCTTGATGATGGAATCCGGGCAGCACTATGTCGCCAGCGGAGAGGCAGACCAGGTAGGCGCCTTTGCCGAGGCGGCCCGTACGCAAGGCCACGTAGCCAAAGGCACTAACGGGACGCCTTATTGGGCAATGGATATCAGTACTGGAATTGATTGGACGCGGCTGCGAATAGTCGCGCCGTACTAGGAGGCCGGCACGATGCCAAGAAAAGCTGGGCAAAACCACCCTAAAACACCGCCCCGTTTCATGGCCGCCATCGTGTCGGCCGTGGCCTTCTGGTCGTTGCTGGCTACGTTCAGTACCATCTTTCAAGCCCAGGCGGCTGCCCCCGCCGATGCTGACGTCAATGGTGACGGCGCCGTCAACGTCTATGACTTATCAATCGTCCTTGGAGCGTACGGCGCGTCAGGTGCCAGCCAGCCTGCCGACATTGATGACAATGGACAGGTAAACATCTACGACCTATCGATACTGCTAACCCATTACGGGTGGACGGGGACTTCCGGACCGGCAGTTCCGCCGCCTAAGTATTTTGTCAATTCAACCACCGGCAATGACTCTAACGACGGCTTAGCCGCCGGCCGTCCCTGGAGAACTATGGCCAAGGTGAACAGCATGACTTTTGCGCCCGGCGACGTGGTGAGTTTCAACGGCACTTTTACCGATGCGGCGGTCGCCAACCCGGGGAGCGGCTCGCCTGGTAAGCCGATAGTACTGCGGGGTGAGGGCGGGGTTTCCAGCCGAGCGCGCATTAGCGGCATCAACCTAACCGGCCCGCAAAAGTATGTCAGATATGAGAATTTCCATATCCAGGACATCGCTGGGAACGGCGTTTACACGCCAGGATCATCATCGGCCGCCACGGAGATCGCATATGTTGATTTGCGTAACCTGTATATGGCAAACCTGGGCAACAAGGGCGTCTCCATCGGCGGTGACAACGGCGTCAGCGGCAATTCCAGCACTCCCAACGTCAATATGGGCTCCCACTATCCCGATATCTCGTTCTATGACACCGCCATTGACGGCACCGACAACGACGGCATCGTGCTCCAGGATGGGGCCGGCAATAACTTTAAGTACGTTGGAGGCAGCATAAAGAACACCGGCCGCGCCGCGTCCACGTCCGGAAGGCACGGCATCTATGCCTCGGGCGGCACGGGGCATGTCTTTGACGGCATTACCTTCTTAAGCAATCTGACGGGAACCAGCGATTCAAATTCCATCAGTCCGCGGCGGGCCGGTGTCATCATCCGGAACTGTAATTTTCCCAGCACCAACCAAGGAATTGGTTTCTGGAGCGAAGATGAAGCCGGCGGCATCAATCCGTTTACCGGGACTGGCAATACCGGTCTTGCCATCCAGGTTTACCACAATACGTTTAATTCCGGATCCCACTATGCCATCTACCAAGGCGGCACCAACGATGAAGGCACGGCAGCACCCGGAAACCGCTGGGAAATCTTCAATAACACCTTTGCCAGCGGTTCTCCCGCCATCGGGTTTACAGGCTCCACTAGCATTTCTTTAAACTTTGACATCTACATTAAAAACAACGTATTTAATGGGGGCAGCGTCGCCTTAAAGACCCCGGCGCCCGGTAAAGTTGCCCTCCTTACGCACAACGGCTGGTTTGGCGTCTCTCCCCAGGGCACAAACAACCTGACCAGCAGTCCGGCCCTGGACGGCGCGTTCAACGTCACCGCCGCCGCCTACGCCAACGCTGGCGCGGCCGCTATCAGCCCTTACCTCACGCTGACAGCCGGAACCACGGGGCCGTTCCCATTTGTCGGTGCCGCTCCGGACATCGGCCGTAGCGAACGCTAAGCCGACGTCCCAGGCGTGCCCTATGGTAAAATAACCAGGTTATGGATATCCGAAAACGCCTGGACAAGCTGTTTGGCGACAACAGCGCCCGAGAGGTCACCAAAGCCCGCCGCCGCGTTGAGCAAATCAACGCCCTTGAGCCCGAAATTGAGAAGCTGACCGATGAGCAGCTGCGCGAGCGCACCGCCCAACTGAGGCTGAAGCTGCAAGATAAAGACGGGCAGCCGCTGGCCGGTAAGGAACTGGCCGCTGGACTTGATGGCATCCTGCACGAGGCCTTTGCGGTTGTCAGGGAAGGCGCCCGCCGCGCTATCGGCCAGCGCCACTACGACGTCCAGCTAATCGGCGGCCTGGTTCTCCACGGCGGCGATATTGCCGAGATGCGCACCGGTGAAGGAAAAACCCTGGTCGCCACGGCGCCAACCTATCTTAATGCCCTCAGCGGGCGCGGCGTCCACGTGGTCACCGTAAACGATTACCTGGCGCGGCGCGACGCCGGCTGGATGGGGCGGATCTACCAGCATTTAGGGCTGAGCGTGGGTGTCATCGTGCCCGAGCCCACCTTTGGCGTGCCGGCTTACCTTTATGATCCCGAATACGAAGCAGAAGACCAGGAAGACGTGCGTTTGCGCCATCTGCGTCCGGTCAGCCGCCGGGAAGCCTACCAGGCCGATATCACCTACGGCACCAACAACGAGTTTGGCTTTGATTACCTGCGCGACAACATGGTTTCCGATGCCTCCCAAATGGTCCAGCGCGACCTGAACTACGCCATCGTCGACGAGGTCGACTCCATCCTGATTGACGAGGCCCGCACGCCGCTGATCATCAGCGCCCCGGCCGAAGAGAGCACCGATAAGTACCTGACATTTGCCGGCCTCGCCCGCCGCCTCAAAAAAGATGAAGACTATATCATCGACGAAAAGCAGAAGGCAGTCAGTCTGACCGATGAAGGCATTACCCGCCTGGAGGGTTGGTTGGGCGTGGACAACGTCTACGAGGCCGGCATGATTGAGGACGTCCACCACGTTGAACAGAGCGTCAAAGCCGAGGCCTTGTTCCAGCGCGACCGCGATTATGTGGTGCGCGACGGCGAGATTATCATCGTGGACGAGTTTACCGGCCGCCTGATGCACGGCCGCCGCTATAGCGAGGGGCTACATCAGGCCATTGAGGCCAAAGAGGGCGTCCAAATCCGCCAGGAAAGCCTGACGCTGGCCACTATCACCTTCCAAAACTACTTCCGTCTTTACGACAAGCTGGCCGGTATGACCGGTACCGCCGAAACCGAAAAAGAGGAGTTTTGGAAGATTTACCGCCTGGACGTAGTTCTAATTCCCACGCACCGCCCGATGGTCCGCCTGGACCACCCCGACCGCATCTACCGTACCGAGCTTGGCAAGTTCCGCGCCGTGGCAGCCGAGGTGAAAGAGCGCCACGAGGCCGGCCAGCCGGTACTGCTGGGAACGGCCTCCATCGCCAAGAACGAGGTAATGAGCCAGCTCCTGGCGGAAGCCGGCGTCCCGCATGAAATCCTCAACGCCAAGAATAACGAACGCGAGGCGCACATTGTAGCCCAAGCCGGCCAGCCAGGCGCTGTGACCCTGGCCACCAACATCGCCGGCCGCGGAACTGACATCGTGCTGGGAGACGGCGTAACTGGCGTCGGCGGCCTGCATGTCATTGGTACCGAGCGCAACGAGAGCCGCCGTATCGACAACCAGCTGCGCGGCCGCGCCGGCCGCCAGGGCGATCCGGGCTCGTCGCGCTTCTATGTTTCCCTGGAAGACGACCTCATGCGCATCTTTGGCGGCGAGCGGGTGGCGAACCTGATGAAGACCCTTGGCCTGGACGACGACATGCCGCTGGAAAACCCAGTGGTCAGCCGCAGCCTGGAAAGCGCCCAGAAGAAAGTTGAAGGGCATAACTTTGACATCCGCAAGCAGGTGGTTGAGTACGACGACGTCATGAACAAGCACCGCGAAGTAGTCTATTCTCGCCGCCGCAAGGCCCTAAAGAACGAAAATCTCCGCCCCCAGATTGAGGAGATGCTGAAAGGCGAGTTCCAGACCCTGATGACGGTCCATACCGACGCCCGCACCGGCATCATCGACATTGAGAAAGTGCTGGAAACGGCGGCCTCCATGATGCCGCTGGAGGAGCCCGTGGTTGAGCAGCTCAAAAAAGCCGACCCGCGCGACGTGGCCGATATCCTGACCGACTACTCGGCAAAGCTGTACGACGCCCGCGAGCAGCAGTTTGGCCCCCAGGGTATGCGCCTACTGGAGCGACTGGTTTACCTGCAGGTCATGGACCGGTTGTGGATTGAACATTTGGAAGCCATGGAACACCTGCGCGAGGGCATTGGGCTGCGCGCCATCGGACAACGCGACCCACTGGTAGAGTACAAGAGCGAAGGTTACCGTTTGTTTAAACGGCTCCTTTCAATCATGGATTCGGAAATCGCCGGGACCGTGTTGCGGTCTTCCATTACCCAGGAGCCCCCGACGGAGGCGCCCTTTGAAACCGCCGTCACCCGGGCCGCCGAGCAGGCCCAGGCTGTGTCTAGCAGTAGCCAGGCGGGCGAAGAAGGGGACGGCGCCGGTGGATTAAACCGCGCCGCCCGCCGTGCCGCCAAGACGCATAGCGGAGCCTGGACGGGTAGTACGGCGACCAAAAAGAAGAAAAAGCGGCGCTAAGTTCTCCTTACGGACAGATTATGGTAAAGTAACCATAAGCAATTAAGGTCTTTTATGGCCTCCATAAAAACAAAAGCTTTCAAACAATTCAATCTGTCGCAATTCAGACCCACCGGAGGTCTAGTGTTGGTTGCGGCAGCTGCGCTATTGGGGCTTTTCATACTTTTTAGCACGATGGCCGCCACCGTCACCCAAACCGATCTCAATAAAGACGGCAAGGTGGACGTCACAGACCTGTCCATGCTGCTTAGCCAATACGGCCAGGCGGGGTCTGGTGATATAGACTCCAGCGGCGTGGTGGATATTACCGACCTGTCCGCC
>CBDTXE010000038.1:0-10390 GCA_965364395.1 uncultured bacterium
TCGCGGGGCAACTTCTTGCCCCGCCGCTCCATCAGCTGCTCCAGGACTGGCACCGGAATGCCAAAGGCCCGGGCAAACAGCTTACAGCCGTGGCGCTTGTCGTCGGGCAACGAGTCCCGAGTCAGCACGAATTTCACCATGCGGTGACCTCCGGGAATGGTAGTGGTTGTTGCCCGAATGGTCGGCGCCGCCAAGTGATTGGGCCGCGTCCCTGCGGGCATGTCAGCGTCCTTCCAGGACGGGGTCACGCATCGTTTGTAGCACGGGTCATGGGTTTCATAACCCATGACTGCTAAACCAAATTGTCAATCTCCATCTGGCAACAGCGGTTTGGCGCCGTTTTCACAGTAATCAAAGAATATATCATAAAATCACGTAAATGTCAACAATAACCGTAAGGGCTATGCCCCTGTTTGGGCGCTACTTCAAACCACCAATGATGCGGCTGATGTGGTCGGCGTATTCCCCGCTGGTATCAATGCGGAACATCACCCGGGGCACAAACTTGCTGGAAAACTGCTGGGCAATCTGGCGCTGGACTTGGTGTCGCACTGCCTCAATTTCCTTAAACTGCTCCTGGCGGTGCGCCTCATTGTCGGCCAGGATACCCACCCAAACGGTGGCGCTGCGCATGTCTGGAGAAACCTCAGCCGCCGTCACAGTCACGGCGGCGTTCCCCAGCTCATCGCGCAAGCTGGCGGCGGCTATCTGCTTAATCAGGCTGGCGGCTTTTTCCGTGCGCTGGCTCATTGCGGCGGCCTACAGGGAACGCTGGCGGGTTTCGGTGCGGAAGAACTCCAGTTTGTCACCGATCTCAATAGCGTGGGTAAATGCCAGGTTGAGGCCGCACTGCTCGCCCTCGACGGCTTCTTTAACCTGGTTTTGCTCCTTCTGGACGGTATTGACCTTGCCTACGCCCACCTCGGTCTTGCCGCGCATGACGCGGACGTCAGCGCCCGGCTCGGCCTTGCCCTCGGTGACTTCCCCGCCGCAGATTACGGCCGTCTTGGTGGTCTTGAAGACGCCCAGGATATTGAGTTTGCCAACGGGCACTTCCACTACTTCCGGCGCCAGCATGTGGCTGAGCGCCTCGCGCATGTCGTCCAATAATTCATAGATAACCTTATACAAGCGGATCTGGACCTTGGAGCGGGTGGCCAGCTGTTTTACCGCCGAGCCCATGGAGACGTTGAAGCCTACCAGCCAGGCGCCGGCCGTCTGGGCAAAATTAACGTCAGACTCGCTGATGTCGCCGATGCCGTGCGAGACCACCTTGATGGCAACTTCTTCATTGCGCAGCTCGCCCAGGGCGTCCATCAGCGACTCCAAGGAGCCTTGGACGTCGGCTTTGACCACGACGTTCAGCTCCTTCACCTGGCCGGCGCTGATGGCGGCCGCCAGATCGCTGGCTTCAATCTTCTTCACTTTGACCATGCTCTTAATGGACGCTTGTCGCTGCGACGAGACAGAGCGGTCGCGGGCGGCCTTCTCCGAGTCGACGGCGTAAAAGACGTCGCCAAAGGCCGGCACGGCCTTGAAGCCGCTGACCACGGCCGGCATGCCAGGATGGGCCTCCTTTATGCGGCGGCCGCGGTAGTCCTCCAAGCTGCGAATCTTGGCGTAGGTCCCCCCGGCGGCAATGTAGGCGCCAACCGCCAGGATGCCGTTCTGGATCAGGACGGTGGCCACCGGGCCGCGTCCGGACTCCATGTGCGACTCAATAATGACTCCTTCCGCCGGGCCGGTGGGCCGGGCGCGCAGCTCCTCCAGGTCAGCCACCAGTAGCACCATGTCCAGGAGCTTGTCGATGTTTTGCTGGGACTTGGCGGAGACGTCAACCATGACGGTGTTGCCGCCCCATTCTTCCGGCACCAGCTCCAGCTCGCTAAGCTCTTGCCGGACGCGGTTGGGGTCGGCGCCTTCCTTGTCGATCTTGTTGATGGCAATGACCATCTGGACGCCGGCTTCACGGGCATATCGGATTGCCTCCTTGGTCTGCGGCTTGACGCCGTCGTCGGCGGCTACCACGATGACGGCCACGTCGGTCAGCCGGGCGCCGTGGGCGCGGATGGCCGAGAACGCCGCGTGCCCTGGCGTATCCAGGAAGGTGATCCAGCGCTCTTTGCGCTTTACCTGGTAGGCACCGATATGCTGGGTGATGCCGCCGGCTTCCTTGGCCACGACGTTGGTTTCACGGATCGCATCCAGCAGCGAGGTCTTGCCGTGGTCAACGTGGCCCATGACGGCCACCACGGGAGGCCGCGGCGCACCGCCCCCGCCGTCACCCGCGTGGTGCTTCATGGCCGCCAGTTCGTCCGTAGTCTCCTGCGGGACGATGTCATAGCCGAGGTCGCTGCCGATGATGGCCGCGGTGTCGTAGTCAATCTGCTCATTAATCGTTGCCATGACGCCGTTTTTCATGAGCTCGGCAATCACCTTGGTTACCGGAACGCCCAGCGACTGGGCGAACTCGCCTACGCCGATGACCGGTGCGACTTGGACTGCCTGCTTTGATGTGGCTTCTGCCATGGGACTTCCTGACTGTTTAGGTGTTTTATGATGCCTGGCGGCCGCGTTTGACGGCGGCTGCCTTCTGCCAGTTAGCAGTTAACTTGGCGGCGCATTCCGGTCCGCAGGCGTAAAAGCCGCGTCCGGGCAAGCGCTGCCCGGGATCTGCCACTGGGCCGCCGGGTGACTGGACCCAGCGCTGCAAATCCGCCTTAGGGTGCTGGGTCCGGCAAACCCGGCAGCGCCGCAGGGGCACGTGCCGGTTTGCGCTCACCCGCACCATGGCTTGCCTACTCCTTGTCGCCGGCTTCAGCTTTACGCTTGGGCGGCTTGAGGCTCAGGCTGAGCTTATGGGCCTCAGGGTCGATGGCGATTATCCGGAATTTCTTCTTCTCGCCCATCTTGACCAGCTTGGTCGGATCATCAACGTGCTCGGTGCTGAGCTCGGAGATGTGGACCAGCGCCTCCACTACGGGGGTCACCTGGACAAAGGCGCCAAACGGCGTGATCCGGGTGATGGTGCCTTCTACTTCCTGGCCGACTTTGAGGTCTTTGACCTCTCCCAGCCAGGGGTCGGGCTGCAACTGCTTCATGCTGAGGCTCAGCTTGTCGCGGTCAATGGCGATAATCTTAGCGTCGATCTGCTGGCCAACCTTGACGTACTTGGCAGGGCTGTCTACGCGGTCCCAGGCGATCTCGGAGATGTGGACCAGGCCTTCAATACCCTCAACGTTGACAAAGATGCCAAAGTCCACGACGCCGGTGACGACACCCTTGACCACTTGGCCGACTTTCATCTGGGCGACCTTGCTCTCGGTGTCCTCGCGGCGGGCGGCTTTCTCGGAAACGATCAGCTTGTTGTCGCGGCGGTTAAGGTCCAGGACGCGGACGTTCAGCGGCTTGCCCACCAAGTTGGTGAGCCGGTGCAGGATCTCGTCCTTGTCGGCGCCGGATACGCGGGGGTAATTTTCTGCGCTCAACTGCGATACGGGCAGGAATCCGCGGATGCCTTCAACCTCCACCAGGAGGCCTCCCTTGTTGGCGTCAAACGGCGTGGTGCTAAAGACTTCGCCGCCGTCAAAGCGCTGCTGCAAGGCTTCCCAGCCTTTTTCCTTGGCGACTTTCTTCAGGCTCAGGATGGCGTGGCCTTCGTCGCTCTCAACTTCCATAACGCCGGCACTGATCGTGTCACCCGGCTTTATGCCGCCGGCCTGGTCAATTTCCCGGCCGATAACAAGTCCGGTACCGCGCGGTCCCAGGTCCAGCCATATTTCATGCTTATCTGCGGCGATGACGGTGCCTTCCACCACGTCGCCCGCGGCCATCGCGGGTACCTGGTGCTCAGCGAGCAGCTCGTCCATCGTCGGTTGTTTAGTTGTAGTATTTGTGGGCAAACCCAGCCTCCTCAAAAAGATTTCACCCGTCCCGCTACTGGAGCAGTCAGAGTGATTGGTACTAATGTACCGTATTTTTGGCTTAGAGTAAAGGAGACAAGGGCTGGCAGTTAGGCGCGCAGGGCCTGGTCCAGCGCCCGGCGGCTGCGGCGGTGTTCGCGGATGAACCAAGCGGTCACCATCATGCCCAGGATCCAGAAGGCTTCGCCTCCTGTCTTGGGAGTGGTTGCGGGCTGTTCAGGGGTAGTTGGCGCAGGGGTGGCGGCGGCCGCAGCGCCAGCCTGGGCGGTCTTTTGTTGCTGCTGGGCGGCAGCGCTTTGGGCGGCCTGGGCATCAGCGATGCGCTTTTGCTCGGCGGCTTCGGCCTGCTTGCGGGCTTCATCGGCCTTTTGCTGCTCGGCGGCAGCGGCTTGCTGGCGCTCGGCGGCAGCCTTGTCATCCGCGGCCTTTTGTTCGGCGGCTTTCTTCTCGTCGGCGGCCTTTTGCTCCGCGGCGCGCTGGTCCGCGGCCTTCTTTTCTTCAGCGGCCTTCTGCTCCGCCGTCTGGCCGGTATTGGCGGTAGCTACCTGCTTGCGCTCCTCTTCCTGTTTGCGCTCTTGCTCCAGGCGGACCTGCTGGTCCCGCTTCTCCTGGTTCTCGCGCTGCTGGTTGCCATACAGGAATGTCGCCACGACAACACCGGCTACCAATAGAAGTCCACCCACAGTTGTAATAACATCTTTCCGCATGTGCGTTCTCTCCTGATTACGCCGCCAGTGCCTTTATACCTCGCAGTATAGGAGCGTTACTCCTGATCTGCAATCAATTCCGACTGATACGCTCAGATGGGGCACCAGATGCCAAGAACATACAAGGAGGTGAGCACTCATACATCTCGCACATTGGGCCCCATCTCAGCCTACCAGCGGGAACGCGGGGATAGTACCATCGTGAAGTGTGATTGTCAACTAATTCACTCCTGTTATGCTTGGTTATTTGACACCATAAGCGCTATACTTCAGGCATGAACATCGGTGTGGACATTGGAGGCTCCAAAATCCTGGTTGTGGCCGGGAGTGATGACGGCCAAATTACCCGCAGCCAGAAGATAGAAACACCGGATACGGCGGACCAAGGCGTTGCGGAAATCGTGCACTTGGTGGAGCAAGTCGCCGGCGACGACCGTATTGGCACGATATTTGTGGCCTCCCCCGGCCCGATTGACCGCCGCCGCGGCCGCATCCTCAGGACACCCAACATGGACTGGGAGCCGGTAGATATTGTGGCGCGGCTAAAAAACCACTTCGGCGTCCCGGTAGGCCTGGAGAAAGATGCCAACGCGGCCGCCTTGAGCGAGACGGTCATGGGCGCCGCCAAAGGCAAGCGCTACGTGCTGTACGTGACGGTCTCAACGGGGATCGGCACCGGCATCGTGATTGACGGCGAGATTTACCACGGCGCCCACGACCCCGAGGGCGGCCACATCGACATTCCCGCCGAGGGGCGTACGGAAGAGTTTGAGCGCGCCGCCAGCGGAAAGGCGCTCAAGCGGCGGTTTGGCAAGTACGGTTATGAGATCCACGACACTGAAACCTGGAACTTGTTTGCCAAGGACCTGGCCGTCGGCCTGCACGACCTGATCACCGTAGTGTCGCCGGAAATCGTCGTCATTGGCGGCGGCGTGGGAGTCCACTTCCAGCGCTTCCATCGCTTCCTGCTGGCGCATCTGAAGGCGCTCCACCCCCTCTACCCTACGCCGCCCATCGTGCCGGCCAAACACGTGGAAACAGCCGTGGCCCACGGCGCTCTGCTGCTAGCCGCCCGCCTGCGCTAACGCCAACCGGACTTAATAAACATCAGCCGATTTGTCGCGCCTTGGTCGGTGACTGCTCCAATAACGGAACCGTCTGGCGCCGGGCGACGGCCGCCGGCGATGGCATACAGGTAACCCGCCGGCTGGTAGGCGTCGCTCAGCGCATAATGCTTCCAAGTGGTGCCGTTGTCGTCGCTTTGCAGCGTGCCAATGCGGTTGCCGGTTGTCCCGCTGGTAAGGAATATGCGGGCGCCGGGCGTCCCGCTGCCGGTAAAGAACGAGGACGTCATCTGCAGGGTGGTCGTACCGCCCGTGACTCCCGGCCCCACTGTGCGGTCCATGGCTTTGGCCGCCCAATCAAACCGCTTGTACCACATCTGCGACTGCGAGCCGTAAGTGAAGTGCAGCTTCCCGGCTTGGACATGGATGCCCGCCAGCCAGCGGTAGCCGCCCACCGTCCTTTCCGCGGCGTCCAAGACGGCAAACGACGGCCCGTTCTCATCTGCCACCACGGGCAAGGCGACGGGACCGCTGCGGCCCAACCAAGTCTGCCCGCCGTCCTGAGAGACCAAGAAACGCACGTCGTAGTAGCCGGAGCTGTTAGCCAGGGCGGTGTTGGTCCAGGCAAGCAGCAGCTTGCCGTCGGCGGCCTGCAGGTGCGGATAATGCGGGTAGGCAACCTGCCCCGTCTTGGTAACATCCTTGACGGACGTGACCGTACCTGCGGTTGAGATTGTAAAGAACTTGTTGACGCCGTTGAGCGAGGCATCGCCTTGGACGTAATACAACTGGTTGCGTTCGGCATCGTAGGCCGAGGTAAACTTGTCGCTGCCGCCGCCGCTGAGCGTGGCATACGTGGGATTTAAAAAGTTGGCCTCGGGAGTAAATTTGAACATGCGGGCGTTGGCATAACCGCTGGCATTCTTCCAATCCAGACTGGTGATAAAGACGTACACGTTGCCGGCGTTGTCCGTCTCCACGGTACCCGGATAATGGCCGATGATAGGCTGGTCCAACAGCGTCTGGAAGGTCTTACCGCCGTCGGTACTCCTGGCTACGCGCACGATGCCATTCTCGCTGCCAGCGCCGCTCCACGTCTGCAACCAGGACATGAAGATGCCGTGGCTATTGGCTACTACCCGCTGGTTGTGGCTTTGGAATGTCGCGTAATAGGTGTTTGGGGTTGCCACTTGGGTAACGGCGTTATAAGCGGTGCCCGGGGAGGGGGTGCTGCCAAAACCACTGAGCAGCATGCTTAGGTCAATGATGCCAACGCTGCCGCTAGAGTCAATGTCGCCCGGCAGCGCCAAGCCCGTCTTTCCGTAATTGGATAGCAGCATGCTGAGGTCAACTACGTCCACGCGGCCATCGCGGTTAATGTCAGGACTGCCGGCGGCTTGGGCCTGCCAAACCGCGGCGCCGGCGGTTAAGACACCAGTAATTAATATGAAGGCGGCGAGACGCTGCAGCTGCTGTTTCACGATTACAGCATAACAATTATTTTATGGTAATGTCGATTCTCCAACAGGTTTGAAGCAATATGAATTTTGACGGCTTACAGATGTATGGTGGTTATGCTTGCTTGGCTGCAGAGCGCCCGCGTATAGTGGTTTTTAGTAAGGGTGCAAGGAGGGCAGTTTGAACGAGATCATCAAGGATTTTCCGCAGTTTACGTTCATCCCCGGAAGATTCTTTGTATGGTCTCCCCACAACAAAGCCATCCATTACGACACCCGCCGCGTCAAAGGCAACGACGGCCTGGTAGCCTTGGTTCACGAAATTGGCCATGCCCTGCTGGGACACCGCATTTATAAGTTTGATATGCAGCTCATCCAGATGGAAATGGACGCCTGGGACGTCGCCCGGCGCCTGGCCGCCAAGTATGGCTTAAAGGTTGATGAAGACCACATTGCCCGCTGCGTTGACTCCTACGACCAGTGGCTGACCAAAAGGGCTACCTGTCCGGACTGCCAGAACTTCAGCTTGCAGCGCGCCCGGGACGAGTATGGGTGCTTTGCCTGCGGTTCAGTCTGGCAGGTCAACTGGCGCAAAGACCGGCGTGTTACCCGGCGCATCGTGGAGCGCTACGAGCATCCCCTCCTGAGCGTTACCCAGTTTGCCGAGCGTCGCTAACGCGGACACGGCAGCCCAAAATACTAAAAAGACCCCTACAAAGGGGCTGCTTTTTAGTCTAGTTGGCTGCTAACGAAGGCTTTAGGCCTCGGAGGTCGCCTTGCGGCGCCGAGAGGCACGGCCACCCCGTTGTCCGGCTACGCGAGCCAGTTCGGGATTCTTTGCGAAACCGCCGCCGCGGCTCTTGCGTCCGCCCATGCGGCCGATGGTCTCGTAAAAGTTAGCGCCGTAGCGCTGCTTGTTGGTGGCCGCAGCTTTGCGTCCTCCACGTCGAGTTCCTGCCATGGTGCTGTCTCCTTAATGCTTCAATTGTGTCATTCCAGACACTGAACCGCTTTAGTTGTTCCCCCAAAAGCGCTTGAGGTGTACTCTTCGTTCTTTTGGTGAAACCATCATAAGTGGTATCGGTGTTAAGTACATTATCATATTATGCTTACGTTGTCAATAACTTTTGTGCTTATTTTGTATGCGTATTTTTAAGTACTTCCACCCTCCCCTATAATTGAATACCGTAATGGTTCAACTGACTCTAATCCTTGCCGACGTCCGCAGCGCCGCCAACGTAGGATCTATCCTCCGCACGGCCGATTCCGCCGGTGTCCAACTGGTCATTTGCTGCGGCATCACTCCTTATCCATGGCTTGCCGGCGACAGCCGTGATCCGGTAGTAATCAACCGCAACCATGCCGCCATTGCCAAGTGCGCCCTAGGCGCGGAGGTGTCCGTCCGCGTTGAACACATTGATGATCCGCTTATGGCTATCGCGGAATGCCGCCGCCAAGGGATGACAGTATTTGGACTGGAACAGTCGCCGCGGGCCGAAAACGCCCTGCGCTTTTCCCCCGCCTCGCCCGCCGCGCTGGTAGTTGGCAGTGAGACCAAAGGGCTGCCCCAGGGCGTCATGGCGGCCTGCGACCGGCTCATTGAGATACCGCAGTTTGGTACCAAAGAGTCACTGAACGTGGCCGTGGCAACCGGCATCGCGACATACCGGTGGCGCTCATAGCCACAAACCCAGTGTATGAGAGAAACCTGAAATTTTGCTTAAGCGGTTTGTTTGAGCCAAGCCACTTGGAACGGCTGCAATTTAAGGGTATCGGCGCATGCTTGCCGAGACACCAGGTCCTGCCATTGGCCGCCCGGTAACTTGAGCGCGCTGTGGCCATCGTGCAGGCCGGCAATGGCCCATATCCGCTCGTCGCCGCCCGGAGACACGCGTTCCAGCCCCAGTACGCCACCAGGAAGTTCCAACACCTTCTGCGAGCCCTGCGGATGGAAGGCGGCGTGGGAGCGCCGGATGCGCAGGAGCTGGCAGTAGCGGGCGTACACCCTGCCCCGCCGGCTTTCCGGGCTATCAAGGTCGGCGGGCAGCGAGGCGTCACCTTTGCCCAGGTCAAATTTCTGGCGGTTGATGCCGCGGTTACCCGTAGGCGTCTTGAGGCCCGGCAACCAGCTGGTCGACCCCCACAGACTTGGTAAATACACCCCCGGCACTCCGGCCAGTGCCAGCATGACGGACTGGGAGGCGATAAACCTATCGATTGAGCGCACCTCCGGGTCTTCCTGTCGGGTAACGGCGTCAAAGTAGGTGATATTAAGTTCGTAGGGGCTGCTGCTGCCGTCCGGATTGTTCTTAAACGATACCCGTCCGCCGGCGTCCTGGACGCCCTGAACCACGGCCGCGAGTTGGTCGGGATCCAGGTAGCCGGTGGCGCCGCGTATGCCAATGCCGTCGTGCGAGGCGGTGAAGTTGAAAAACGTCGTGCTATGGGAGGGCGTTTTGAGGTCGCCGATCCAGCTCGCCAATGCCTTGGTGTTGCCGGTCTGCATGGTATGCAGCATAAGCGGCGGCAACGAGAAGTTGTACACCATCTGGGCCTCGTTCTGGCCGTCGCCAAAATATGAGACATTCTCGGCGTGCGGAACATTGGTTTCGCTGACCAGGCGCACCCAGGGGGCCGCGGCGTCCAGCAGATCGCGGAATAACTGCAACACGGTATGGGTTTCCGGCAGGTGGACGCAGCTGGTACCAATGCGCTTCCAGACGTAATTGGCGGCGTCCAGCCGGATCAAGTCGGCTCCGCGGGCCACGTAATCAAGGATGATGCCGCACATCTCCAGCAATACTTCCGGATTGCCGTAGTTGAGGTCTATCTGGTCGGCGCTGAAGGTAGTCCAAACGTGTTTGGTGCCGCCGGCCGTCTCAAAAGGTGTCAGGAGCGGCGTGGTCCGCGGACGGACCACCTGCGACAGGTCGGCGCTGGGATCAACCACGATGAAGTAATCGGCGTACTTGGGATCACCGGCCAAGAATCCCTGGAACCACTTGGAAGACGCCGATATATGGTTTAGAACCAGGTCAAACATCAGACGGAAGTCCCGGCTGAGGGCGGTGACGTCGTCCCAGGTCCCTATGTCCGGCTTAACGGCGCCATAATCAACCGCACTGAAGCCGTCGTCGGAGGTATAGGGATAGAACGGCAAGATATGGACGGTGTCGGCAGCGCCTTTCAGGTACCGGCCGGCAAAATCGTGCAGGGTGGTCAGAGGCGTTTGCCCGGAG
>CBDTXE010000039.1:0-10370 GCA_965364395.1 uncultured bacterium
GGCTGGCGGGGCCCCGTTCCGGTACAAGCCGCGGATTACGCCCCATAACAGCAGCGCAAGCACCCAGGACATCAGCAAGAAACCGACGGTTCCCTGCTCGGCCAGCACCTGGACGTAAGCGTTGTGCGGATCACTGCCGGCCGCCGTCACCCGCCGCTGATACTGGGGATGGACGGCGCCAAAGGTTCCTGGACCCGTACCTGAAACCGGGTTATCAGCCCATATCCGCAGGGCGGCGCCCAGGTAAGAAAGCCGGTCGCGGCCGCTGGACGACTCACCCTGGGCCGCTTCCGCATAGCGAGAGCCGGGAGCCACCCCCTGGCCGGTATGGAAGATGTCACTTTTAATCCAGCCGGCCAGCGCGGCCAGGATGAAGCCCGCCAGGCCAATGGCCAGCCAGCGCCACCAGTTGCGGCGGACGGCCGGGACAGCGGCCATCAGTACAACGGTGACGGCGGCCAAAACCAGCGTTGCCCCGCGCGAATCGGTCAGCAGAAAGCCGGTTGCGAGAAGCGCTGCAATAGCGGCGTCGCGGTGGCGATGGCTATTGGCCCACTGCCAGGCCGCAATGATGAGGGCGGGCATCAGATATGAGGCGGCCGGGTTGGCCCAATAAAAGCCTATGGTCAGGCGGCCGTACTCGCCTGTCCAATACATGGCGATGCCGACAATTACTGCGACGGCGGCCAGCCAGACGTAGCCGGAAATTAATTGGCGGCGACGATTGTCTGGCAGCCGCGCCACCACCATGCCGGCGCCGAGGGTCAGCAGGAAACCCAGGATCCACATCCAAGTCTGGTACCGGTTGACGGTCCAAGCCAGGGACAGCACCATCCATCCCAGCCAGGCAGACAGCGCGATTGCCAGTAGCCGGCTACCAGCGGCCTGGCTCCCTAGGCTCGCCGGGCTCCGCACAAGCAGAAATGCTGCCAGCACCAGCCCAAATGAGCTTATCAGTAGCGCTGTGGCATCGCGCCCGCCACCCATCCAAGGCACGATGGCCGCGCATAACCCCACGATGACCAGTAGCGGCTTCATGACCGCATTATAGCGCTACTGGACGCTCTCCTTGGTAGTGCCAAGTTTGACGTTGGCGTAGCGCAAGTCCATGACCGACGGATGGGCACCGCGATAGACCCCAAACTTGTAATACCGCGTGGCTCCAGGAAACAGGGTGCTGC
Source organism: uncultured bacterium (assembly GCA_965364395.1). Taxonomy (GTDB): domain Bacteria; phylum Patescibacteriota; class Saccharimonadia; order UBA4664; family SCTI01; genus CBDTXE01. The sequence continues at coordinate 1,182 of CBDTXE010000039.1, forward strand.
CCCGCTGGCCGGTATTGGGCCCGTACTGCTGGTAAGAATTCCAGGGCTTGCGAGGCAGGACGTTTTGGCCGTCGCGCCAGGCTTCAACCCATCCCGTACCGGGAGCTCCAGCCAGTTTTTCACCAATCAGAATCCGTGTCCACTGGCCGCTAGGCGTTGGCCCCAATTGGTATTCGGGGTTACCCGAGGACCCGCCTGGCTCGGTAATAACCAGCCGTCTCTGGCCATTTCCGTTGACGCCCACTCCCCAGTTGGGGCTGTTCAAGTGGCTGTTATGGGCCTGCATGGCAGACGACCACGTATTTGATACCCCCGAGTCGGCACTGACCCAAAAGTCGAAGCCCATCCAAATAGTGTCGCCTTCACGATAGGTGTTGCGGCCTGGCTCTATCTCGCCTCGCTGCGAAGTGGCGCCATCGTGCTGCGCACCTCCGCCCGGCGACCCATATGAACGGATTGCCTTCCCTTTGGACGCGTCAGCCACAATACTGACGGTGGCTCCGCCATAAATATTCCAAGGCGTATCGCTCCAGTTGGCCAAGTTGCCGCCGTAGGTGTTGCCGGTGGCGACCACAAAACCCACTGGGCTGTCCGGACGGTCCTGCCACAGCGGCGGGTTGCTGGTGGTGGTGTTGGAGACGGCAAACCGGCGGGTTGGGCTGGTGGCGACGACGGCGCCCGCGGCATCATAGCCTTTTACTACTAGGGTGTGCTGCCCATTGGCAACCGACGATGAATCCCAGGCAAAGCAGGTGCCGTCGTCCCCCGCCAGGCAGTAAGGCGGGCTGGCCTCACTGCGGACCACATTGCCATCCAGAACAAATTCGACCTTGGCGGGCGTGAAGCCCATAGCCACCGCCTGGATATTTGGTACGTTGCCGGTTACGGTGGCGGCTTCAGCGGGGGCAGTTAAGTTTATGGAATGGGCGCTACCCGTTTTGCCAAAGTTGGAGAGCAGAATACTCAGGTCGGTGATGTCCACGGCGCCGCTGGCGTTGAGGTCGCCTTGGGCGGCAGTGGCCGATCGGCCGTAATTGGATAAGAGGATGCTAAGGTCCACCACGTCTACTTTGCCGTCGGTATTGATATCGCCAGGCAAGGTAGCGGCGCGTGACGAGGCCAGCAGCCAGACCGAGATTAGGGCGGCGGCAGCAGCCACCACGACAATCGGCAGTCGTTTATGGATTGCATTGTGCGTAAACTGTTTGGCCATGGCTTACTGCCATCGTAGCATAAGCATAATTTACTAACGGACTGGCGCGAACCCGGCTTTTAGCGGCTGAAATTGCCGCAGGGGTGACTGGCGGGCACGTTATTGACGGCAGCTTGTTGCGGCGGCAGAGCCATCACCTCCAAGTTATCGATGAATGCCGCTGGTACTGCCGGATAGGCGTTACTGCCCCAGGGATAGGACTGGCCATAGCCGTAAGCCCCAGACTTGGTCGTGTTGAGCCCAAACAACCCAACATGGCGGCCGCTACCTCCACGGTCTCCAACAATTAAGCCATAGGTCTTTAGCGCCTGGCCAATGCGGCGCTGCCAGTCAGGCAGTCCCGACAGGTCGTATGACGCTTTCAGGCGCAGCCTCGCGCCCTCCGGAATTGCGCCAGTGGTGCTGCTGCGCCCGTCGCTCTCCGTGGCCGGACGGACCGGCCCGCCACCCTTGACCATGCCGTCCGGGAAGGTAGCGACTAAGGCGTGGTCGATGCTGCGCCCAGGCCCAAACTCATCCGGACGCATCATGCCGGCCACTAGGTTGAATCCCGACCCCCGCGCACTGACGCCGCCGGTAAAGACGCCGTCGCCCTGGGCCCCGCTGATATAGTCGCGATTGCCCCACGACGCCGTCTTGGTGGCCGAATTCATCTGCCAGAAGTCGTACAGGCAACCGGTATCGCTATTAAGAATTGACAGGTGCCCATCGCCTTCAGAATCCTGGGCGACGCCGGCCGGCCAAGGTACTCCTGACAGTTTGGTGCCTACCCCGCCCCAATCATTGCGCACAGTCACAGTCACCTTAGGCGTGGCATTGGTAGCCATATACAGCGGGACTGACCATTCCGACCAGGAAAGCAAGATGGAGTCAGTAGAAGCATTGAGCGCACCCACCATCGTGGCTGAAGCCGTATCAACGGCGCCACTGGCCGGCGTATTGAAAGGTGAAGAGTGTTCGAAGAAACGGGTCGAAGGCGCCGGGCTGGGCGTGGGCGTACCGGTCCTCCCAAAGTTTGTCAGCAGCTGGCTCAGGTCCAGGATATCCACCGTGCCATTGCCGTTGATGTCTGCCTGGGGATTTGCCGCCTGCGATGCCGGCTTGCCGTAATTGGTTAGAAGAATGCTCAGATCGGTAACGTCTACTTTGCCGTCGCTGTTAATGTCCCCGGTAAGGGCGGCCGCGCTCGATGCGGCCAGCAGCCAGGCCGATACCAACGCGGCGGTTGCGACAAGCAAAATCAAGTGTCGCCGCCTGAAGTTCATGGCGTCACCGACTCAAACGTCGGCCCCGTCCGGACGGTGTCCGTGTAGTGCACAAACTCGGGGTAGACGATACTGTTGGCGGCAACGTGGGGGCTATATGATCCGATGATATGGCGCAGGAACCCGGTGCCGCCAATGACGGTTCCCCCATAAGCTGTCTGGCCGGAGAAAGCGATTCCCTCACTCTGGAAAGTCAGCCGGGTATATGCTGGCGGGTTAGCCTTGGCGGCCACAGTGTTATCCACCCAGCGATACCAATACTCCACAAATCCGGCGTTTGGGCCGCTGTTATACATGGAGGCTTTGGTACGGATGACCACATCCAGCCACTTGCCGCGCTGCAACGGGATCCGACGCAGTATGGAGTAGCCCTGGCTGGCGGTGGCCGTGTTGGATGCGGGGTCGCCACGGAACGGGTCAAAGCGGAAGCCAATCTCTCCCCCGTTGTTTGGGTAGGCAATCAGGCTGATTGGCGGCGACCACTCATCTACGCTGTGCTTAAGCTCATAAAACAGGTGCCACTCGTTTCCCGAGCTGGCGGGCGGAAGCTGGTAGCTGCTTGGAAAAAGCACGCTTAACCCCAAGTAGCGCTCCTGCCCGTAAAGCACCCGTCCGGCATCGGTGTTTTGGATGACGTGGAGGCGGCGCGTGTTTGGCTGGCTATCATCGCGCTCTTCCGGTGCCTTGAGCAGCGATTTCATTGACCGCAGGCCAGCTCGGGCGTATTCCGGCGTGGGAAATCCGTTTTGCGGCCGTTTGATAACGCCGGTGGAAAGATTGATCATGCGCTGCACAAAGAAGTTTTCCGAGGCAGTCTGTTCCGGCGTTCCCACGTTGGCGGTACCGTTTTCAAAGTCGGCGCGCCAATAACTGGTTGGAGACGGGCTAGGGGTGGGAGACGGCGTACTGACGCGGCCAAAGTTGGATAGCAGGATACTCAAGTCGGTGATGTCCACGGCGCCACTGGCATTGAGGTCGCCTTGGGCGGCAGTGGCCGATCGGCCGTAATTAGAAAGCAAGATGCTGAGGTCGACAACGTCCACTTTGCCGTCGCTGTTGACGTCTCCCGGAAATGCCGCAGCGTATGTGGACGCCAGCAGCCAAACTGACGCGGCGGCGGCAGCAGCAGCAACCACGACAATTGGCAGACGTTTATGAATAGCATCGTGGGTAAATATTTTGGACATGGCTTATTGCCATCGTAGCATAAGCGCTAAAAGTGAGTGGGGGCGGCCGCGTTGTGCGGCCGCCCCCATGGCGTTCAGGCGCTCCAGCCCTTGACTGCCCACTCCAGCAGAGCCATCCTCACGGGCATGCCGTTGTGCGCCTGACGGAAGTACGCGGCGCGCGGATGGTCATCGCATGCCGGGTCGAGCTCGTTGACCAGCGGAATCTTCACAGTGCCCGTCGCCAGCTTCACGCGCTGGATGAAGCCATCCTGCACGCGCGGCAACGGATGCATGACAATGGCATGGCAGCGCAGCAAGGCCATCTCGCGCGGGGTCACCCGGAACTGGCCGGCCACCCGCCGGTACGACTCCGGGGTCATCCCGCGCTCGGCCTGGATGCGCGTGACGTAGACCACGTCCGCCGCCTGCATGGCGTAGTGAAGATCCTGCGTCTCCTCGTACTGGTCCGGATCGAGCTCGGAAAGGATGTCGGCCTTCATGCGCAGCTCGTCCGGCGTAACGAAGATGAAGCGGTTGCCCGCGTACTTGGAGAGCAACCTGACCAGCGACCTGATCGTGCGGCCGTTGGCGGCGTCACCGACCATGGCCACGGTAATGCCACTGACCCTGCCGATCTCGTCGAGGATCGTGAACAGATCGAGCAGTGCTTGCGTGGGATGCTCGTCTCCGGAGGTGCCGGCGTTGAGGATGGGCACGTCAATGAAGGGCGCCACCGCGGCCAGCTGGTCGCTCTCGTCGTGCCGGACCACGATCGCGTCTGGGGCGTAGCCGGCAAAGACGCGCAGGGCGTCAAGGTCGGACTCCCCCTTGGACCGCGACGAGAACTCGCCGGCGTTCTCGCTGGCGATGACCCGGGCGCCCAGACGGTGCGCGGCCGCCTCAAACGACACGCGCGTGCGGGACGATGCCTCGTAGAACAGCGAGAGCAGCAGGCACTCCCGCAGCGTGTTGGAGACGCGGAACCACTCGCGGGACTGGACGACGCCCTTCATGTAGTTGACGCGCCCAAACAGCTCGCCGATGAAGTCGGGATCGAAGTCGTTGACGCTGAGCACGTGCCTGACTTCCGTGCCACGCGGACCAATTTGGACGGACACAGTTGCTCCTCTATTGGATGGATAGGTGCAAGGTGAAACCCCACCGATTGTACCGCTTATGACGCCGTAACCTCAAGGGGATGGATCGCTGGGCCGCTTACCTCTCGGTGGCGCCAATGTCTGGCGCGGCACCAACATACCCAAGTGGCGCACCGGGATATGTGCCGGAGAGCGTTGTGGCGGGACTGATAGCCGCAACGCCGGCGTTGACGTATGCGGCTGCCGTCACATTCATCGAGCCGTCCAACGCGGGGCTGCTGGTAAGGGCATTGGTACCCTTGGCAGTCAGGCCGGAAAAACCGTTATGGTCAATGATGAGTGTTTTACCTGAAGCCATCGTGGGAGTCTGCAAATTGCCGCCTACAAATACGTTGTTGCGGATGTACTTTGTGTAGTAGGAGGACTGGGTACTATAAAGGGCGACGTTTGTGCCGTTGAACGTGTTGTTGAAAATGTCCCAGGAATTGCCAGGGTTATTGATGCCGGCATCGTTGTTATCGCCGTGCCACAGGATACCGCCATTGAACTTATTGCGGTAAATGCGGGTAACCAGCCCTGTACTGGGCGACCCGGTGTACTCGTTGACGCCGCCGGCCTCATCTTCATTGTAAAACCCGATATGCTCTTCATTTGGTCCGGTGAAAGTACAGTCACGTACGTTCATGCCGCCGCGGCGCAGACTGAGGGCGTCGCCGTTTAGGTTGTTTGAGAATGAAATACCGGCATACAGGTGGCTGGTACCGCCAGAAGAATAGACGCCATGCACGCCGTGCCCGTCGCCCGGACGGACTTGTCCAGTGTTGCGAATGTAGCCGCCGATATACGAGAACCGGTCGCCCGCCGGATCGTCGAGCAAAATGCCGTCTTCTGTGATGTTGGTGATGTCGCTATTGGTAAAGGTAATGTCCTTGTGGTTTGTGCCACCAATATAAACGCCAATCTTGGAATCATGGACTTTGACGGCGTCAAACTTAATGTATTGCACTAGCCCGCCACCGTTATAAGGCGTGCGGATGGCCATCGTGCCAGGATTGCTTAAGTCCAGATTGCGAAATATGATGTTCTGGCTAGCCGACAGCGTGATGCCGGTGAGGCCGGCCTTGCCGCCAAGCGAACCGGTGCCAGTGTAAAGAATCGGCGCGTTGCTGGTGCCGTTACCGTTGTCGTCAATCGTGCCGCTAAAAGTTCCATTCATATGCACGACGTCGCCAGCGGCAAAAGTGCGGCCGTTGATTTTGGCGATGGTCTTCCAGGCGGTACCGGAGCTAGTGCCGGCGCTGGCGTCATTGCCCGTGGCCGCGTCCACGTAGTAATGCGTGCCACTGCCGGTGCCGGCCGGGTCCCCTGTTCCCCCGCCTGAGGAGTTGTTGACGGTGAAGGTAACGGTTGCCGCAGTCGCCAACAGAACATTGCCGGCATCATAGGATTTGGCAAATACGGAGTGGGTGCCGTTGGCAACAGCCGTGGAGTCCCACGGCCCGCATGCCGCCCCTAGCTCGCTACCAAAACAATACGGCGCGGCGGCCTCAGTCCTAAGGAGCGCACCGTCCAAATACAGCTCGACTTTGGCGACAGCTGCCCCACCAGTTGACGCTCCCAGCGATGCCGCTGACCCGGACACGGTGGCGCCGTTGGTTACGCCCGTAATGGTGAGCGAATTGCTAGCGTGTCCAAAGTTTGTCAGGAGAATGGAAAGATCAGTGATGTCAATTATGCCGCTAGCGTTGACGTCGGCGGCCGGATTTGAAGACTGCGCAGCCGTCTTGGCGTAGTTTGAGAGCAGAATCGACAAATCAATGACGTCCACCTTGCCGTCGGAGTTTATGTCGGCGGTCACTGCCGCCATAGAAACCTTGGGCGCAAAAAAACTAACGCTGGCAACAAGTGAGATGGCAGCCACGATGGCGCCACCAACTACGAGTTTATTGATTTTTATAAATCGCCGCTTCATGACAATAGCGTACCATAACAGTTTTACAACTCATGCGCCCCGATGGTCGGTGGGTTTTTGCGGGCGGCGCCAAAGTAATCAGTTAGGAAACCGCTGACGGCAGTCCCCTTCCCCGCGAGCGGGCTGCCGGACTGCAGCTTATAACTTTCCGGCATGAAGGCGCCAGGACTGGCATACATGGGATTAACCTGGATATTTCCTGGGCCGTTGCCAAGACCTTGCCCAGACGGATTGCCATTTGGGTAATCGTTGTGTGAGATCGTCCAGGTTCCCCTATCCGCTAGCGCGACGCTGGTGAGGATGTTGTTGCGCATTTCATTGCCTGAGCCGGTACCGTTGATCATGGGGCCGTAATCGATGCCGGTATTGTGAAACGTATTGCCGATGATTTTCATTCGGCTATAGGTCAGGGTTCCCTCGGCCCGCAAGAAGCGGCTGGTCTCCGTATTGACCAGGATATTGTTGCTGAAAGTGATATCGCGAATCTCCTGCGTGCCCTGCGGGTATGTCCAATGGGGCTCGTAGCCAAAAAACCACCCGGCCGGCTTGCGGATGGTCACAAACGTGCCATCCTACCAGATGAAGTTGCGGTCAATCAGGCCGTTGACCGACTCGGTGACAATGCTGACCGAGTGGGCGTTGCGGATACGGTTGTTTTGGATTTTGAAGCCGTCCAACCGATTAGCGAATATCCCCTCTCCCCATATCTCGTGAATATAATTGTTCTGCACGGTTACGTTATTTGCGATCACGCCCACCCTGGATGGACCAGCCGATAAGCCGCCAGCCCATGTGCTTGCGCGGTTGTTGTAGTTGTTCATCGCCGTGGAATATAGTTCATTGCCCTCGATGAGTGCGTTACTGGACTGCACATCAATACCGTTCATGTAGCAATGGTGCGTCTTGTTGTTGCGGACAACGGCGCCATTCTCTCCCTGGTTCCAGATGCAGTGGGTGGCCGAGTTCTTGACCTCAAATCCCTCAATTGTGACCCAGGGCGCATGGACGGAAATGAGGCCGTTATCGCTGTACCAAAGATTAGATGCATTAACGGTATCGGTTTGGCCGTCGTAAACCACGGTTTCCCCTGGGTAATTCCGGAGGGTTATGGGGCTGCCGGACGTGCCGCCTTTGGTGACGGTGACGCGCTCGTGGGCGTAGGTTCCCCCGCGGACGCAGACTGTCTGGCCGGCACTGGCGGCGCTGGAGGCATTGGTAAGGGTTCGCTTGGGGCTGGCCAGGGTTCCGGGGTTGCCATCGTTACCACTCGTTGCGACATACAAGCTGCAAGCCACTGGCTGCGGCGACGGGCTGGGAATGGGCGTGGGCGTAGCGCCAGCCACTCCGGGGCCAAAGGCCTTAAACTCATAGAAGGAAAAGCCAAACTGGGTACCCCGGGTCAGCAAATTCACACGTAAATAGCGAGTGCTGGCGCGGCTGAAGCTGGTAGTTTTCAGGCCTTCTTGCGTGGCCGAATCAGTAGCGAGCGTCGTGAATGTGGCGCCGTCCGCGGAACCCTGGATTTGATAACTGGCCGCAAACGCTCCTTCCCAAGTAATCTCTAGCCGCTCCACGGCGGTGCTGGTGCCCAGGTCAACCTGCCACCATTGGTTGTTGGCGTACTCGGAGCTCCAGCGAGTAGATAAGTCACCGTCGTTGGCAAACTGGGGCGCGACATCGGAAGCCTCCGTTGACGAGGCCGTGACCGGGCGGCCCTGGGCTTTTTCCACGATTTCCACGGTGCCGGTCTTGCCAAAGTTGGATAGCAAGATACTGAGGTCGGTAATGTCCACGGTGCCGCTGGCGTTGACGTCGGCGGCCGGGTTGGTAGCCTGCGCCGCGGGCTTGCCGTAGTTACTGAGCAAAATGCTGAGGTCTACCACATCCACTCTGGCATCGGAGTTTATATCGCCTGGCAGGACGGCGGCGCGGGAGGTGCCGAGTACGTAAAAGGAGACGGCTACAGCCGCTAGCGCCATCATGCCCGCCGTTAGCCGCCAGGCTTGCGCCGTTTCCATACCCAAATACCGTTTCATATGCTTAACGCCATACTATCAATAGCATAAGCGTATTAAAAGATTGCGTGATGTTGGCCCGCTGTTAAGGCCGCCGTTGATATACAATAGCGGTATGAGCCACCAGCTATCGGATTTGATTACGGACTACCTGGAATACCTGGAAATTGAACAGAACCGGTCGCAGAAAACCATTGAAAACTACGACCGCTACTTGCAGCGCCTATCCCAGTTTGCCGGCGACGTTGAGATCCGGCAGCTAGACGGCGACATGATCCGCAAGTGGCGGGTCTGGCTGAACCGCCTCCCCGACCAGCACGGCGACGCCATTGGCAAAACCACCCAGAACTACCACCTGATTGCCCTGCGCAACTTTTTGAAGTACTTGGCCAAGCGCGACATTACGGCGGTGACCAGCGACAAAGTGGAGCTTGCCACGGTAAAACGCCCGCAGGTGA
>CBDTXE010000040.1:0-10304 GCA_965364395.1 uncultured bacterium
AAATTGATAACGTCTACGAACAGGCCGAACGCAATGAAGACTTCCGCCGGGTGGTGGCAACCGGCGAGCATACGCAAGTAGTACTAATGTGTATTCCCGCCGGCGGTGAGATTGGCGAAGAAGTCCACGCCGACAACGACCAACTACTGCTGTTAATAGAAGGCTATGGAACCGCCGTGGTTGACGGCGAGGAGCTTAACTTTGAAGAAGGCGACATGGTTTTGGTTCCGGCTGGCGCATCCCATAATTTCATGGCCGACGGTGAATCGCCGATGAAAATTGTCACTACCTACTCGCCGCCCCACCACGCCGATGGCACGGTCCACAAAACCAAGGCCGAGGCCGACGCGGCGGAAGCCGACGAGTAACGCTAATCATCAGTATTGAATGACAGGGAGTTGAAAAGACTCTCCCACTGGCTTTCTGTCAAGTCTTCATCAGCGCGAGCAAAGACCAGCGTGCCCTGGGTGTGGGTAACGGCGACGGTGGCGCCCTTGAGTTCTTCCGGATGGGTTAGCGTCACGCTACCAATGCGCGTCTTTATTTCCTTGTATTGCTTCATCGTCTCAAGCATCTTTTGGTAGCCGTTGGTCACCTGCGAGAAGCTTTCCGGTGTAGCTTGTTGGGCCACGTTGACCCGTCGCCCTGACGTGCCGATGCGCAGATGCAAGACGCCGGCCTTGTCGTCGTAGCGGACAGAGTCACGGAAGACGGTGTATTCTTCTTGGTCGGGTTCGGGCAGGTAGATTTTAAAGTTTGCCTGCTTGCTGATTTGCGGCGAGACAACGGGCTCTGGCCGGTTCAATATGGCGTAGATAATTCCCGCCATGCAGCCAAGCGCCAACAGTGCCAAAAGTACGGCCTTCCAATGTCGCCTAATAATCATCTCAAAGATATATTAACAAGCTGTGAGTACTGGCAGTTGGTCGCCAGCGTGCAGGCGGTGTCGATTGTTCGTTGGTTGAGGCCGATATTGGCGTAACCGTCGGCGTCGGCTGTGGCGGTGCTGGAGGTGTAGCTGGCCGTGGTCGCGGAGGTTTGGGCAAACTGGTTGACCGTTGATGTACCAGCTCCTTTGATGAACTGCGGTCCCTGGGTGGCGATGACCACGTTGCGCGCCGTGGCCGATGCCACGCCGCTGGAGGCCACAACTATGCCACGGACGCCAATTAAACCCGCCGTGGCAGCGGGGTTTTGCACCAGGCCGACGGTAGCGCTTTGGGTGACAATGCGACCCAGGCCCATGGCGGCGTTGACGGTGGCATATTCTTTCATGGTGGTGGTAAATGTCCTGACATCATACATACGGACAATGCTGGTACCGGTACCGCCGTTAGTGATGTCGGCCAGGCAGAGCAATGGTGCTATTCGGTTCCACGCCGGTAAGTTTGAGTCGTCCGTGGCACCTGCAGACGCGTTGGTGGTAATGTTTCCTGAAGAGTCAAAACAAACATGGACCCAGTCATTGGTGTTGGTTAGCGGAATCGCCAAGTTAGTGGCGCCGGCAAAGACAATCTTGCGGCCGCCGGAATAGGCGGTGCAGGCGCGGATATTGACGGTGGCCGCCCCTGACCTGGAGACCTTGCAGGGGCCGGATTGGGCGGCCGTAACCAGGCTTCCCAGGTCGCCTTCTTCTCCACTAGGCCCAGAGTCGGGAACGACGCCAAATAACTGCAATCCAAGGGCCGCCGTTGACACCAGGTCTTCCCAAGCGCCGTTGACGCAGGCGCGGACGGCATTGGTACCGCCGTTGTAATATACCGAGCCGTAGATTGAAGCGGTGCAGCCAACCGATTCTGCCACGGCATTTTCCACGTCCAGGCCCAAGGTGACAAAGCTACCATCGTCGGTGGTATCGCCTATCTGCACCTCAAGCACGTCGGTAGCTGTCTCACTGTCAACCTTGAAGATGTCAACGCCGCCTGAGCTTTGGACGTGGAAGAGCGTGGCGGAATCGGCGCCGGCACCGGCCCGGATTAGGACCGTTTTACCGGCTGCGCTGGTAAGGATGTCGGCTTCGCCGGTGGCGTCGTTTGTGTATGCGTCCTGGAGCGTAGTGGTGGACGATCCGCCGGTGGTATCACAGTCCACCCACGCGTTGTTGACGCCGCACTTAAACTTGTCATTGGTGTCGTCATAGACGATGGCGCCGTTGACCGCGGCGCCGACGTTGGTACCGGTATAGGTATCAACCACAAGCAGCGTGGTGTCGGCGGCAACCGCGGAGGTGCCGTTGCCAATATGGACATGGTTGGCGGTGGTATCCGCGCCAAATAAAACGTCAGGTGTGACACTGGCGTTCTGAATTTGGAAGGCGGTAGTAGAGTTAGTGAAAGTGCGGACGGTGACCCCGGCGTTGCTGACGGCCGCGATGGTGGCGCCCGCCTGAAGGTTGACGGTGGTGGACGCGTGGGAGGTGGCTGCTCCAGTACCAGTTCCGCCGACTTGGATGGTTTGGGCGGCGCCGGTGGCCGTAGCAATGTTGACGGCCGTTGTGTTGGCGGTGCCATTTGTTTTACCTATGTTGATAGTGCTGTTGACGGCGTTGTTACCGATATTAATTTGGGTGGACGCGGCACTGGTGATAGCGACGTTGCCGGCCGCGGCTTGCAGAGTCAGCCCATTGGCGCCCGTAACCGAAAGTGACTGCGAGGCGGCGCTGGAAATATCAGCGGCACTGGCACCACCAAAGGTCAGCGAATTGTTGTCAAAGGTGTTGGAATTGTATGTTCCGGCAGCAGTGACGTTGCCAGCTGAGTTCACGCTGAACTTTGACGTGGGCGACGACCCGGCTTGGAGGTCGAGCAGGGTGGCGCCGGTAGAGGCGTTAGTCAGCGACGCAAAGATTATGGCGTTGCCCGCACCTGGAACTCCCGTTCCCACGACTTGCAGCGCCGAGCCGGTGTTGCTGCCGTTATTAAGCTGCAGGACGCCCCCGGCCAGGGCGGCCGACGAATTGGTGAAAGCGTAAAGGAAACCGGCTCCGGCCGCCGCCGATGAGGTGTCTGTGGCGTTTTTAGCTAGGCCGCCGCTGCCGGTGGTGTCACAGGCAACCCAGCCGCCGTTGACGCCGCACATGAACCGGTCATTAGTGTCGTCGTAGACGATGGCGCCATTGACGGCTGCCTGTACGTTGCTGCCGGTGTAGGTGTCGACCACGAACAGCGTGGTATCGGCCGCGGCGGCAGCGGTGTTGTTGCCAACGTGAACTTGGTTTCCTGAGGTGTCGACGCGGAAGAGGACATCGGCCGTGCCTGGTGCACGTAATACCTGAAAAGCAGACGCGGAGTCGACAGAATTTTGGAACACCATTGGCGCCTGCTCCGTGGTGCGCTTAAAGTACAGGTCGTCAAAATACCATGTACCAGTAGTGGAAGTGGTGTCTACCCACGGGTATACCTCGACGTATTTGGCATTGGCTGGCACCGTTGCCGTCACGGAACTTAGCACATAAGAGTTTACCCCCGGCGTCACGCCCGAATCTTCAAATGTCAGCAAGCCTCGATCTTTGTCGTAGAACTGCATTTCCAGCCCGCCGCCGCCATTGGTGCCAACCGCGCTTTTAGCATAGCCTTCAAGGTAAAGCATGTCGCCAGGAGTTACCTCGTACAGCTTGGAATACGCGGTCGATGACCCCCCGGTGGGAGTTATTCGTAATGCCTTATTACCACTGCGTGCGTTGGCCGGATCGTTAATGATGGCGATGGGGTTGCCTCCAGCGTTCAGCCTCCAACCAGAATCGGCATCGGTTAGGCCGGCCTCAAAACTTGGATTTACCAGTAGGTTGCCGGGCGATCCCACCCCGTTGTCAATGACATATCCGTTGGCGGTATCAACGCTCAAGAGCGTAAGCCCTGCAGAATTCTGGATCATAAAGGCTGCCGTGTTGTCGGCTGCATTCTTAAAGAGAGCCGACCCCTGGGCACTGGCGGCGTTGGAAATACTGAACGTATCGGCGCCGTTGTACTGGACGGCAAACTTGGAGGTGGAGCCGGATTCCACATTGACGGTCATGTTTGAGTCGGTTGCGGAGTCGGCCAAGGTTACGGCCAGGTCCCGGCCGCTGGTTGTACTTAGTGTATTGCCGTTGGCATATGCATCCTGCAGCGAGGTGACAGTGTTGACCGCGCCGGCGCCATACTCGATGACAAAGCTGGTAAAGAATTCGAGGGTAATCGGAGCCAAGGTGTTTGATACCAGGGCGACGCCAATGGTGTCGCCCGCCACAAAGGTTTGGACGCCGCTGGCTATTTCTTGCGCGTTGGTACGGGGGGTGGCCGCGTTAAGAGTACAGTAATCGTTGGCACTGACGTTGGCGCCGTTCTTGCGGAAGCGGACGCTGACCGATCCGCTGGTGACGGCGGCCGAACTCATGATGGTGCAGGCGCGGAAGCTTCCGGCGGCGGCGGCGCGGAACTCGGTGGTGCCAGCCAGTGCGATGCTGAAAGCCGTGGCGGTTGTGGGTAGCAGCAAACCCTGCGCCGTAGTGGCAGTGGCTCCCTGGTTGATGCTGTAGGCGTTGTATGACTGCATAATCTTCTGGCCGCCCCCGCTGGCACTGCAGTCCGTCCATGATCCGTTAACCGCGCACTTGAATTTGTGGTTGCTGGAGTCATAAGCCATAGCGCCGTCAACTGCCGTTCCGATATTGGTGCCGGTGTAGGAATCGATCACGAACAACGTAGTGTCCGAACCCGCTGCAGCGGTGCTGTTGCCTACGTAGATCCGGTTATTGGTAGTGTCGGCTCGGAAAAGCTCGTCTCCGGAAACGCCGGCGGCTTGGATGGACAATGCGGCAGTGCTATCCGCGGCGTTTTTGAAAGTAGCCGCTCCTTGCGCTCCGGAGGCGTTGGAGATGCTGAAAGTGTCGGCGCCGTTGTACTGTACGGCAAATTTGCCGGTGGAGCCGGTGGCGGCGTTGACCAGCATGCTGGCATCAGTGCCGGTTGAGTCGCGCAGCGTCACCTGGAAGTTGGCGGCGGAGCCGGTTGCCGCCGTTTGGATGGTGCCGGCGTTATCAAAGGCGGTCTGCAGGTTGACACTGCCGTCGCACGAGTCAAATGCCAGTTGGCTGGCGGAGCCGGCGGTAGTCTGTAGGCACTGAGAAACGCCCGGCGCATTAGTTGGCAAGGTGAGCGAGTAGCCGCTACCCAGCGCCGCCACGTTGAGGGTAACTGAGCGGTTATTGTTTGTCCCGTCGCGAATAACAATGCTGCCGGTATTGGTGTTGGAGCCCAGCGTCAGGGATGTGGCGCCGCTAAGAACCGCGGTTGAGCCCTGGACTTGGCCGGTGGTGGCAATAGTACCGTCCACGCTGATAGAGCCGCTTTGGGGACTGCCAGGGCTGAGCTGCACCAGGGAGGCGCCGTCAATGCCGTCAATGGTGTCGGCATTGAATGCGTAAGCGGCGGCGGCCAGGGGCTGGCGCGGAGTCATGGGGCCCTCGGAAAATACGGCGCAGGCGGCGGTACCACAAGTGGCGCTGGCGGGCGTTGGCAGTTCTACCTCAAGGAAAAGCGCCGAGGCATTATTGAAGAGCGATGGCGGGAGCGGCGATACGTCGCCAAACTGGATATTGAAGAGGCCGCCTGTAATCTGGACGCGGCGGTCGGGCGCGCCGGCTACGCGGTCTTCATTCCATTGGGAGGTGCCGTTTTCCAGCGCGTTATACAGCCGAAACTTGATGTTATAAGAGCCGTCCGGCAGGACGTTGCCACTGTTGTCGGTGAGGCGGCCTTGGAAGTTGATTTTGTAGGGGATCGACTGCGCGGCAGAGGCCGGGGACGCCAGGAATAATGGCGCTAACAGCACCAGTGCTAATGCTAACAGCCAGAAGCGGCGTTTGTTTCGCTTCTCCACCATACGTCTACAGGAGGAATTATAGCATTAAGCTTATGCTTTATCCAGATGGAAATGGAGATTATTCGCCCTTGTCTTCCACGTGGATTTTGAGCTGCTTTTTGGTGATGTGGGTGATTGGTATGGCGTGGGTAACCTCGTGGCTGGCGGCGGTCTGGGAGCTGCCGCGCTTACCGCGGCGCCGGCGAGGATGGCGCAGGCGGTGGCGGTGACGCCAAAACAGGAAAGCCAGCAGTGGCACCAGGAAGGCTAGGGCCGGGCGCCAGTTGCCCGTGACTACCAGCATCCAGTGGTAGGAGGTCTTACCGGTAACGCGGTCTTCAACCACAAGGGGGAAGATGCCAAAGTAGTCACCCGGCCGCTGGTAGTCCATGCTGCGGGTATTGCCGGGGAAGATCAGCGGTCCATTGTACTCGGCGGGCTCTCCAAAGGGACCGGCCTTGATGCTTAGCTGGGGGTTGTAGGCAACGCCCATGGGCGGCTGCCCATCATTGCGGTAGGCCAGCGTACCGGTGATGCCGCTGCCAAATTGGAACGGCCCTGGGGCGCCGGTAATCGTGCCGCTGCGCTCGCCGTTGCCATTGGTGATAACCAGCAGGCTGCCAACTTTGGCGCTCTCGGCAATGAAGCTGACGCCGCCGTTCTGGGGCGGCGGCACGGTTTGGAAGAACAGCGCCGCGTAAACCCCGCCCTTGGGCAGTTCACGGGGGTCAACGGTGAAGGCGACGCGGTAGGCCTCGCGCGGTCCCAGCGTAAATTGCATCAAGCCAAACTTGATACCCTTGGCAATGGCCGGATCGTCGTAGTATTCCAGGTTGCCGGACAGGTTTATCTGGCGGAAGGCCTGGACCTGGGTATTGATGGTCAGCGGCCCGTCGGTGGGGTTGCTGACATCCACATAGCCGATCTTGGGAGTGTTGTCCTGGATAGTTTGGCGGTACATCAGCGGCGCCACTTTCAGCGCCGGCGCCGAGGCGGCGGCCGATCCGGCGGACGCCAGGAGAATGGCGGTTGCTAGCACGAGGATGCAGCTGATGCGCCTAAGGCTTTTCATGGCTTCATTGTGGCCGTATAGACGACGTTATTGGAATAGATGCCCTGCTTCTGGCTGGCCTGAACGTCCACGCGGTACTGCATGGTGGTCTTTTCCGGCGAGCCGCCGGTCAGCCCGGTACGGGAATGGAAGTTGGTCAGGGTAGAAGGAACGGCGGCGTAACTGTAAGCCGGGTCGCTACCCCACTTGCCGTCGATGCCCGTGCCGGCCGTCAGGGTGAAGCCCAGACCTTTAGTGGTGCCTTCAACCCAAGGCGCCGGCGCCGTAATGTTGCCGCTGACCGGCCCAATGGTAGTGCTGCCATCGGTATGGCGCAAAGGGTGGTCTTGGACCAGGGAGAGATCATAGCCGCCCGCATCGGTGCGCACAATTGCGTCGGCCAGGTAGGTCTGGGACTGGCCCGGTGTGACGTTGGGGATAGTGAATGCCTGGCGGAGGCCAACGCTTCCGGCTGAGAAAGCATTGGCAACTTCCGACTGGTTGATCATCCGGTTGTAAATTTTGACCTCATCGACCGTGCCGTTGAAGTACGTTCCGGTGGGCGCGCTGGGCCAGCCGGTCAGGTTATCCTGCGCCAGGCGCCAATAGCCGGTGTAGTTCTGGCTGGTAGTGTTTGAGTTAATGCCGACCTTGATGCCGTCAACGTAGAGCGACATGCCACCGGCTCCCATTGTGGCAGCGACGTGGTGCCAAGCATTGTTGTTGTAAGCGGCGGTAGAACTGGCTACTTGGTTTGCACCGGCGCCAAAGTGCAACCTGCCGTCGTTGGACATGTAAACATGGCGGTCATATGACGTACTGGCTCCCGTCTGGGCGTTGCCCAGACCGATGATGCGCCCGCCATTAGCGGTACCGGTCTTGACCCAGAGCTCGATGGTGTAAGCTGAAGGGCCGCTGACCGGCGAAGTTGTGGTGACGTAATCGGCGGCGTCATCAAAGGCCAGGGCATTGTCAATTTTGCCGCCCGTCCAGGCGGGTGTGCCTTTTAGCAGACCGTTGTTTTGGTTCTGGCTGACGTCATAGGCGCTGGCCCCGTCTACGGAATCCAGGGGGTAGTAAGCCGTCACGCCGCTGGGCAGGACCGTCAGCTGGATTGACTGCTGGAGCTGTGCCACATAGCCCTGCACCAATTTGTAACTGGCCGATGAGCCAGCGCCCACAACCGTCTCGCCGCCGATGTCCTGCAGCTTATAGCTGCCCGACGCGCTGGTACCGCCAAAGGCACCCGCCACGTTGGGGTCTAGCCGGAAGTGCGGGCTCTGCAAGACCGCCGCGTAGGAAGCAGCCGGAAACAATGCGGCCGCAACGGCCAACCCAAGATGCCTCACAGTAAGCATTACCGCTATTATGCCAGATGGGATGGCTGTGTGCCAGTGATGTTAGTCGCGGCCAAACAGGACGCGGAGAGAGCGGCCCAGGCGCTTGCGGCCGCGGCGCAGGAAGAGGAAGAGGGCGATCAGAATGATGAGGACTACCAGGGCGACCTTCCAAGGAAAGACAATGAATGTCGCTTTGGCGGTAAGCTTGGCGCTGTTGGGCCCGTTGACTGTCAAGTTGGCGGTGAATGGCCCTACCAGCCATGGGCCGGGCTTCCACTCGTTGGTCAATTTACGGACGGAATCCGGGATGACAAATTTGTCCTCCAGGGGCAAGGTGGCTACCTTCATCCCAAGGACGTTCTTAATTTCAATCGTGCCACTGGGCTTCTCGTGGACGTTGCCGACGTTCTTGATTCGGGTATTGAGCTTCACCGGCCCGTATTCGTAGTTGGACTTGTCCGACCCAAAGCTGGCAATTTCCAGCTTTTCATTGGCCGTGCCGTTGATTCGGAGGAAGATTAGGCTGGCTAGCTGCTGCTGGACGGCGGCACCCGACTGGCCGCTAGGCAGCCTGTTTGGCGATGTGCGCACCAGGATTGAGCCGTAGCGCCCGCCGGGTTCGGCATCCGCAGGTACGTCAACCGAGAATTTGAGTTCCGACGTCTTTTTGGCTGGGATCTCCAAGGTGGGGGTTGAGATGCGGAACCAGGGAGCCAGCGAGTAGCGCGGGTTAGATTCCTGCAATTCTACTTCCCCTTCTTCGCCGCGGGCGGCAAAGTTGGACTTCTCAACTACCAAGCTTATCGGCTGGTCGGTCAGGTTGGTAACTTTTATCGTACCGTTGATGCTCTTACCGCGGTCAGCAGAAAAGGTGTGGACGGGCGGAGAGATGGAGAAGCCGGCCGCGGTGCTGGCAGTGGCTGCCTGGGCGGAAGAGCCGGACAATCCGGCAAGGGTCAGGGCGGCCGCTACGGCCAAAAGGAGTCTCACAGTCATTGTTGAAGATTGTAATGGTTCAATCAGTATTGGTCTAGTACACCGGGGTGCAGGTGTAGATCACGGTGGTGGTGTAGGTTCCCGGCTGGGTGGTTGACGATATGCCAGCTTGGTGGGCAATACGGGTGGTTTCACTGGTGACACCTGTGCCGTTGTAGGCCACTTCCTCGTTGGTAGTACTGGCCGAGGCATACAAGTTGCCATTGAAGCGGTTTTGGGTTACGGCTTGCAACGTTGTGTCATTGGTAGAGTAGCCGTAGGCCTCGGTGCCAGCCGCAGAGAAGGCTACCGGGTTTGAGTTGCCATTGCTGCCGCCGCCGTGGTCGTTGATGTCATCGCCCAGGCCGTTGGCAGGTTTTCCGGTATAGCGCAGAAAGACGGTGTAGCCGCTATCAGAGTTGGTAGCAACGGCTAGGTCTTGGCAGACGATGGAGTTGCCGGCCGTAGTCACGGTGCCAAACGGAATGGTGGTGGACGTACTGGCCTCGGTAGTGGTTGATCCGGCGCAGCTTTCGCCATCGCCCACCGCGTTTACGGTGAAACTAAGCGTAGGGTCGACGGTCAGGCTCAAGGTGGAGCCGTTAGTCAGAATAAACCCAACGGTGACGTTGTCCGTCAGTCCGGTAGTGCAGTCCGAGTTGGTGTAGGTGGAGAACTGGAGGTAGAAACCGGTGTTGGCTACGTCGGCATTGGTAAAACCGCTGAGTACCCACTTGCGTCCGGCGCCGGCTTGCGGAGTGGCGCCGGTGCCGTTGGTGTAAGTCACGGTACCGTCAGTATCGCTGCCGCCACGGTTCCAGCCGGTAGTTGAGGCGAGGAAGTCCGTCGCGCCGTCAATAGAAATGCCGCTGGCGGTAGCCATGTTATTTGGCTTCAGCGCTCCGGTTGGAGTGGTGGCAAAACGCTCTTTGATGCAGCGGATGGTGGTGGCGGTAGTTTGGCCGCTGAAGACCAGGCTGTAGGTCACACTGGTAGCGCTGGGCACAGGAGTAGACAGGTTTACAGCCGCTGACGTTAAGGTTGCTGCCTGAGCGCTGCCGCCACCTGCGTGCTCACGGCCCGGTCGTCCTCGGTGT
>CBDTXE010000041.1:0-10106 GCA_965364395.1 uncultured bacterium
CAACACCGCCATCGCCAGCCGCAGCGGCGGCTTCCAGGGCATTGGCTTTGCCATACCGATCAACCAGGCAAAGGGGCAGTTGGATACGGTTAAGTCGCAGGGTCGGATCATTAAGCCCTATTTAGGCGTGCGATTCGTGCCCGTGACCAAAGAGCTGGCGGCCCGCAATTCGCTACCGGTGAACTACGGCGCCTTTCTGGCCGGTGACGCCGGCAGCCCCGCGGTGGTTGAGGGTAGCCCGGCCGCGGCCGCTGGTTTGCGTGAGAACGATATCGTGACGGAAATTGACGGCCAGAAGCTGGACGAGAGCCACCCGCTGAGCAGCGTGGTGGGGCAAAAGAAGGTTGGCGACAAAATCAGGATCAAGTACTTGCGCGACGGTAAAGAGGAGAGCACAGAGGTGACGCTGCAAGAAGCGCCGCAGGTGCAGTAGGTGGCTGAACTGCCGCTGCGTCCCACGCTCGCCGATCTGCAGGCCGATATGGCTCGGTTGGTCAAGGAACGCGGTTGGGACCGCAACTCGCTTAGTGATGAGTACCTGATGTTTGTGGAGGAGGTAGGCGAACTGGCCAAAGAAATCCGCCGCCACGAACGTATGCATATCGAGGCAGGCGCATCGCGCGAACCTGACCTTGAAGGTGAGTTGGCCGATGTTTTTAATTATGTTTTGAACCTTGCCAATAAACTGGAAATTGATCTTGAACAAGCCTATCGGCGTAAAATGAAAATAACTGTTAATAGGGAGTGGAGATAGTGCGCAGCATAGCCGTCCGTCTAAAAGACGGAGTAGACCTGAAGCAAGAGCTAATCCGGCTAGGCGGGGACTACGACATCCCCGCCGGCGTCATTCTAAGCGGTGTGGGAGGGCTAAAAAAAGCCCACGTCCGCTTTCCCAGTACGCCGGATGCGGTGCGTTCCCGTGAAGCCGAGGCCGACCTGGAGATAGTGTCGTTGACCGGCACCGTCTCAAAGGCAGGCATCCACGTCCATATGTCGTTTGCCAACGAGGACGGCACGACGTTTGGAGGCCATCTGATGAACGGCTGCATTGTGCGCAATACCGTGGAGCTGGTAGTTGGGTTGCTGGACGGCCTGCAATTTACCAGGGCGGTTAACCCCCAGTCCGGATACGAGGAACTGGTAATCAGCCCAACTGGCAACGTGACGCTCAGTCATCTTCCGGGGGATGGAACCGGAATCCAAGGATAAAGTAGTCCTCTTCAATCAGCTGCAGGCCGATGTCCGCGGCCTCGGCTTTTAGCGCCTCGTGCTGCCAAGGGTCGCATTCCGTAAACAGAAAGCCGCCATCGTCCAAGTGGGTTGGCAGGTCGTAAAGGAAGCGGCGGTACAGATCTAAGCCATCCGGTCCGCCAAAAAGCGCCACACTTGGTTCGTGCCGGACTTCCGGCATCAGGTCGGCGTCGTCTTGCAGATAGGGCAGGTTGGTCACGATTGTGCGGAACTGGCCATCGACGTGTTCCCACAGGTCGCTGCGCACCAGCGACAGGCTGACACCGTGGGCGTCGGCGTTTTTCTCGGCCACCTCCAGCGCCTCATCGCTGACGTCCGTCGCCCAAACCTCTAGGTCTGGGCGGTGCTTTTTGATGGCGACGGCCAAGGCGCCGCTACCGGCGCCCATATCAATCAGCCGCGAGTTCTTGGGTGCGTACTTCAGCGCCCACTCGACCATTTTTTCGGTTTCTATACGGGGCGTCAGCACCCGTTCATCGATGTATAAATTCAGCCCGTAGAACTCCCGGTGGTTGGTGAGGTGGACCAGTGGCCGGTGTTTTCGGCGTTCATTAATGAGTTCCATGAAGCGCCGGCCCGTTTCTTCATTAACTGGGTCTTCCGGATGTGCGAACAGCCACGGCCGCGGCTTTTCCATTACATGCGCCAGTAGCAGTGACGCATCGATGCGCTTGCTCTCAATGCCGGCTCGGTGAAGTGCACGTTCGCCCAAGTGCAAGGCTTCCTGCACCGTCATGACACTCGCTCTAACAAGTCGCCCATGACATCAGCGGCTGAACGATTAGCATCTAAGATTATTACGCCAGAACGATTGCTGATTTCGTCTTGCCATTCCTTTAGATTTCGCAATAACCCTTGCTGGGTGTCTTCATCCTTTCCGTAGTCATTTCCAACCCGCGTGTTTATTCGGTGGATCATTGCGTCAGGAGTAATGCGTAATAGTGCAATGCGGTCAAAAAGATAGTAATAGTCTGCTTGACAGCGCAGAGCGCCACAAAAAAATACGGGCAGGTCAGAGTTCCGCGCAGCCTCAATTAGTGGCTGTAATTTCTGCAAGCGCCATTTTCTGGGATAACGCTGTCTCCAGCCTGGCTGGCTCTTATCAATATCGGTTACTTCTCGTCCATCGGCATCAACTCGGTAGTTGATATCGGCAACATCCATGTCGTATGACTGGTAGCCTGCTTTCATTAGGTTAGCGCACAGTGTTGACTTACCGGAGCCAGCGGAGCCCGTAACAAGTATCGCGCTCAAGCCTGCGCGATCTCCAGCTTGCGCTTCAAATCTTCAGCCTGCAGCGACTCTATCATGTTGCCGATTTCGCCGGCCATGTATTGCGGCAGTCCGTGCTGGGTACGGCCGATCCGGTGGTCAGTGATACGGTCCTGAGCAAAATTATAGGTGCGGATTTTTTCACTGCGGTCGCCGGTGCCTATC
The DNA here is from genome assembly GCA_965364395.1 of uncultured bacterium. Classification (GTDB taxonomy): domain Bacteria; phylum Patescibacteriota; class Saccharimonadia; order UBA4664; family SCTI01; genus CBDTXE01. Next base: position 2,689 of record CBDTXE010000041.1, read on the forward strand.
TGGGCCAGCCGGGCCTCGCGCCCTGCCTGCATCTCTTCCTCCAGCTTGGCCGCCAGGAGGCGGGATCGCAGAACGCCCATGGCCTTTTCCTTGTTCTTCAGCTGGCTTTTCTCGTCCTGGATGGCCACGACGGTGCCAGTGGGCAAGTGGGTGATACGCACGGCCGAGTCGGTGGTGTTGACGCTCTGGCCGCCGTGCCCGCCGGAGCGGTAGACATCAATGCGCAGGTCGTTTGGGTTGATTTCCAACTCGGTTTCTTCGGCTTCCGGTAAAACGGCCACCGTTACGGTTGACGTGTGTACCCGGCCTTGCGATTCGGTGGCAGGCACCCGCTGCACGCGGTGGACGCCGGATTCATATTTCATTTCCGAGTAGACGTTGTCGCCATGGATCTCAAAGACGATTTCCTTGTAGCCGCCGACGTCGCTAGGGCTTTCAGTATCAATTTCCAGTTTCCAGCGCTTAACCTCCGCATAACGGGCATACATCCGGTACAGTTCAGCCGCAAACAGGGTAGATTCATCGCCGCCGGCACCGGCACGGATTTCCACGATGACGTCCTTGCCGTCGTTGGGGTCTTTGGGCACGAGGGCCAGACGCAGTTTTTCCTGCACGGTTTCAAACTCCGCCTGCAAAATGGGACGCTCCTCGGCGGCCATGTCGGCCATTTCTGGGTCATCCAGCGCTTTTAAGTCGTCCTGCACTTGGGCGCGCTTGTCGTACAGTTCAACCAATGGCTGTAGCTCCGTTTGGCGTTTGGCGTGCTTGACGTATTCCGGCGTGCCAAACAGGGAACTGTCCATCAGTTTTTGTTGGAGGTCGGCGTATTCGGCGCGGATTTTTTGTTCAGTTGGGTCGGTGTGAGTTTCAGTCATGGTCAGATCTTATGATACCAGAAAGGGAAAGGCCGCCGCGACGCGTAGTCGCGGCGGCCTCTGCAAGCGTTACCGCTTGGGGCACTTCACCCCAGCGGCATCCAGCATGTTGGCTTGCTCCCGCAGGATGGCCGCCGCCATGTTTGCCTCTTCAGTCTCGTCGGCGCCGCCCCAGGTGCTGCCTTGTTGCAGCCACATCTCGCGCTGCGCCTGCCCGCGTAGCTGCTTGCTGCAGATGCCGTCAGCTCGGGAGTATTCCACCGGGTTGAGGTAATCCTGTAGCACGGCCGCATCGGCCAGGCGGACATTGCGTTGCTCGCGCCGGCCGTCCTTTTGCAGCGTCACCATCACGCTGGCAAAGTTGGGCTGGTACGACGGCTTTCCGGCAGGAAAACAGGGTACACGTGCAGACTTGGCCAGATTGGCTGCCCGGCGGTACCGGGCGGCGTCCTGCTGGAACCAGCGCGCCTCTTCCTTGACGTCCGCCGGCGGCTCTTTGCCCTCGCCGGATTCCTCGCGGAGAAAGTCGGCGGCCTCGGCTTCCAGTGAGCGGGCCATGGCGTTCAGCTCGGCGGAGCAGAGTTGCCACTGGCGCAGCTTGTCCACCTGCTTCAGGCCGACGTAGATGGCGGCTGATTCCAAGTCGTCCTCGTTGCAGACCAGCGTATCGGTCTCCTTACAAGCTGCTGGCTGTGATGATCGCGAACGGTCTGCGGCCATCTGGAAAACCAGCATGGCAACTACGACTATCGCCGGCAGAGCCAGCCAGGGCGCGTTGCGCCGAAGCCACTGCATAACGCCTCCTTAAGATGGGGTCACCAAGATATTTGTACCATAAACAAGAACAAAAGCAAGTAGCACGCCTCGTGTGGCGTGCTACATTGGTGGGCAGTATGGAGGACTTACTTGGGGTCGGTATCGACGGTCTCTTCCTTGAGCTCCTCGGCAATCTCTTTCATTTCCGGATCATTCTTGGTAGCCTCGGTAGCTTCGCGGTCCGCCTTGGCAGCAGCGCGCTTATCAAGGGTTGCTTTGGCGGCCTGGGCGGCTTTGCGGCGGGCCTCATACTTCTCAACGCGTCCGGCCGTGTCAACCAGCTTCTGCTTGCCGGTGTAGAACGGATGGCAGTTGGAGCAGATTTCCACCGTGATTGATTCCACGGTGGCGCGCGTCACAAACTCGGTGTTGCAGCCGTTGCAGTGCACCTTGGTGTCAAATAATTGCGGGTGAATTCCACTTTTCATAACCCCGATACTATAGCTTACATCTGACTGGCAGTCAACAGAGCTCTTTGGCTACTGGGCGGATTCAAAGGTACTGGTGGCGCGGATGTTGTCGTAGTACATGATATCTGTCGTTGCAAAGCCGGTGTTGCGGTAAAGACCGACTCGCATATTGTTGTGGCAGCCGGAGCATCCCAGCGTGTTCATGTACATCCGCTGAGAACTATCATTGAAAGTTTGCTTGGTGTAACTGTTCTCACCGGGTTTTTTCATCCAAAACTCAAAGAAGCCGATAGACGGATTAAAGGAAAACTTGCGATGGTAGACCATGCTGTACCAGCCGCCTTTTACTGGGTTGGCCAGCTTCCAGTAGTTGCTGTCCCAGGCGCCGCAGTCGCCGCCGTCGCCGTTCATCCCAATCATCGGCGTGCCCGATGGGCTGGCTGAGCCGGATGAGTCGCCATTGTATATGCCAAAGCCGCCTACCGAACAGGCGCCGTCCTCGGTTGTCGGCCAGGAAAATATGCCCCGCCATGGGTTGCTGAAATTGCCCCCGATGGTCATCGTTGGATCGATGTAGAAGTCTATGTGGAAGTACAGATCCGCACCCTCGCCCCACGTAGGGCCGGCTTTGCGCAGCTGCATCCGGCTGGTACTGTCTGTCCACAGGTCGCCCGGCCGCAGCTCGACACGGAGGCTGTTGCTGCCGCCCAGCCGTGGGCTAGCGGGGAATGTGATGCGCGTTGAGGGTTGTCCCAGTAGCTGCGTGAACTGGGAGTAATCAGCGGTGTCAAAGTCGCCGCACCACAGTGTGGCCGGATTGCCGCAATCAGATGTGGAGGCGCTTCCCTGGGTGTTTGCCTCCGTTATGGCAGAGCGCGCACTGACGTTGCCGTAGATGTCTACGGCCGTGACGTAATAGTAATAAGTTGTGCTGTTGGCTAATGCCACGTCGGCGTCGGTTGCGCTGGAAACCTGCAGGTTTCCAGGCAAACGGGTCCATGTCCCCATATTAGGATCGGATTGCGTTGACCGCCGCACGGCGTAATAACTAAAATCGGGTTCAACATTGTCATTCCAATTAAGGACCACTTGCCGGTCGCCGCCGGTGGCAGACACGCCCGTGGGCGCGGCCGGGGCGCCGTTGGTGTCGCCGGAGACGGCTTGGCCAAAATGGGTGAGAAGGATGGAGAGGTCGGTAATGTTGACCTGCCCGTCACCATTGATGTCGGCGTCGGCATTGGTCGTTCCATAGCGGCTGAGCAGGATCGACAGGTCCGTAATGTCTACGTGGCTACTATTGTTTAAGTCTCCTTGCAATGCGGGATTAGGCGCCGCCAGCGTACTACTCAAAAAGGACCGCGCGACGCCCGCGACAAAGAGAGCCAATAGGGCATACTTAGGGAGTCGGCCTGGCCGCACGTGCTTCATAGTTATGCTTATGCTATCACAATTGCCAGGTGTAAACCGGCGTAATGATCGAACGCAAAGCCTTATTCCGCAATCTGTGCTATAAAGGACGCATATGCACGTGAGCCTGGCGCCAGAGGCGCTTTTTCATGTTGGCCCAATTGCGGTAACCAACTCAATGTTGACCGCATTATTAACGACCCTGCTGGTGTTGGGCGTATTAGTGGTCGCTGCACGGCGGCTCAGCTTGAGACCGGCGGGCGGCGTAGGCGGCACCACTGAAGCCATCAGCGAAGCCGTGTTGGGACAGGCAGAAGCCGCCTATGGCAGCCGAGAGGCCGCGCTAAAGTATTTCCCGCTACTTGCGACCCTGTTCATATTCATTCTGGTGAATAACCTCATCGGGTTAATTCCGGGTTTTAACACTATTACATGGAATGGCGCTCCGCTACTGCGCCCGGTGACAACCGACCTTAACGCCACAATCGCCTTAGCGCTGGTATCCGTCGTGCTGACGCAAGTTTATGCCATCCGTAAACTGGGGGCCTTCAAGAACATCAAGCGCTATTTTGCGCACGGGTTTCTTCTGGGCTTGCTGGAGATCATATTGGAACTTACCCGCGTCATTTCATTTTCATTCCGTCTGTTTGGTAATATCTTTGCAGGAGAGGTACTGCTGGTAGTCATCTCGGCGTTGCTGCCGATTCTGGGGCCAAGCCCGTTCTGGGCGATGGAGATTTTTGTGGCTTTCATCCAGGCACTGGTGTTCACCATGTTGACCATGGCGTTTATTGCCATGGCCATTGATCCCGGAGTGCCGGAAGCGGGCCATTAATAGTAAAACGGTAAGAAATAAGAGGAGACCCCATGGAAGGTTTGGACGTAGGAGTAATTAAAAGTATCGGAGCCGGTTTGACGATTGCCGTCGGTACGATCGGCCCGGGCATCGGCATTGGCCTAATTGCCGCGCGCGCCGTTGAGGCAATTGGCCGCAACCCGGAAGCGCAAGGCAAGATCCAGCAAATGATGATCTTGGGTATTGCCTTCACCGAGGCGCTGGCAATCTTTGCCTTGCTGTTCGCGTTCATCATCCGGTTCTTGTAGGAGAGGGAAGGAGCATATATGCATTTCCTGCTAGCTGCAGAAGAAAAGTCGGCCGGCGGACTGGCGGCGCTGGGGCTAAATGTGCCCTCGCTGCTATTCCAGCTGATCAACTTTGTCATTGTGTACTGGGTGCTCAGCAAATGGGTGTTCCCGGTTATCGTCCGCTTACTGGAAAACCGCCGCAAACGGATTGAGCAGGGCCTGCACGATGCTGAAGCGGCCCGGACGGCCCGGATGAAGGCGGAAGACCAGCGCAAGCAAGTCTTAAAAGACGCCCGGGAAGAAGCCGCCGCACTGGTGGCCGCCGCCCGCAGCGAGGCCCAATCCGAGGCGGCCCGCATTGTGGCCGAAGCACAGGAATCGGCCAATGCCTCGGTGGAGCAGGCCCGCGCCCGGATAACCAATGAGCAACAGAAGGCCCGGCGCGAACTGACGGCCGAGCTGGGGCAAGTGGTTGCCGCCGCCACCGCCGCCGTCACCGCCCAGGCAGTTACGCCGGAAGCCGACTCGCAGGTAGTGGCCCGCGCCCTTGAGGAAGCAGGGGCATGGCAAAGGTAACGCTGCGGCAGCTGGCGGAGCGTTACGTTGACGTCCTGACGGACGCCAACGCAGGTCCGGCCAGCGAGGCGCTGATGGCTGCCGCCAGGGAAGCCGGGTACGGCCCGGGAGACCTACCGGCGCTGACCGCCGCCGTAGAGCAGGCGTTACTGGCAGGGCACGGCGCCGTCCACATTGAACTGACCACGGCGCACGACGTCAGCAGCGGCCAGCTTGACCAGCTAGCGTCAGAAGTTGCCAAGGCCGCCGGTGCCCAAAGCTACAGCGTTGACCACCGGGTTGACCCGCAGCTGCTCGGCGGCTACGAGGCCAGGGCCGGGCAACTAGCAATCCACAACAGCATTCAATATCGATTAAAGGGATTACAACAGGGCATTCATGGCTAACTCCACACCTGACATCAACGTCAAAGAAATCAAGGAAGCATTACTGGCGGCGGCCCACGGGCTGTCGGCCCCGGCGCGGCCTAAAGAAGAGGGCGTGGTGGTCAGGGTAGGCGAGGGCATTGTGACTTACCAAGGCTTGCCAAACCAGATGATGGGGGAGGTTGTTGACGTGGAAACGCCAACGGGCAACGTGCCCGCCTTAGTCCTGAACCTAATGGAAGACGACGCCGGCGCGGTAGTCCTGGCCGACGACCGCGCCATTAAGGCCGGGGCCCGCGTCACCGCTAGCGGCCGGCTGCTCAGCGTTCCGGTGGGCGATGGCCTGCTGGGGCGCGTGGTCGACCCCTTGGGGCGCCCGCTGGATGGCGGCCCGGAGATCAAATCGGCCGAGCGCCGTCCGGTTGAAGGCCCCGCACCCGACGTGATGAGCCGCAAGTCCGTCCACCAGCCGCTAGCTACGGGTGTGCTGGCGGTTGACGCCGTCACGCCCATTGGCCTTGGCCAGCGCCAGCTGCTCATTGGTGACCGCGGTACCGGCAAAACGGCCATCGCCATTGACACCATCATCAACCAGACCAAGCAGGACAGCGGCGTGGTCAGCGTTTACGTGGCCATCGGCCAGAAGGCCGCCAAAGTAGCCCGCCTAGTTGAGAAACTCCGCCAGTCCGGCGCCTTAGAGCGCAGCATCATCGTGTCAACCAGCTCTTCTGACGCTGCCGCCTTGCAGTATCTGGCCCCCTACGCCGCCACCGCCATGGCCGAGCATATCCGCGACAACGGCGGCCATGCCCTGATCATCCACGATGACCTGACGCGCCACGCCCAGGCGTACCGCCAGCTGTCGCTGCTGCTGCGCCGTCCGCCCGGCCGTGAGGCCTTTCCGGGCGACGTCTTCTATTTGCATTCGCGCCTGCTGGAGCGCGCGGCCAAGCTCAGCGACGCCAAGGGCGGCGGCAGCCTGACCGCCCTGCCCGTAATTGAGACGCAGGCCGGCGACATCAGCGCCTATATTCCTACCAATGTCATTTCCATTACCGACGGCCAAATTTTCCTGGACACCGACCTGTTCTACCAGGGGGTGCGGCCGGCTATCAACGTCGGCACCAGCGTCTCGCGCGTGGGTGGAGCCGCTCAGGTGCCGGTTATCAAGAAACTGGCCGGCAGTCTGCGTATCAGCCTGGCCCAGTACCGGGAAGTAGCCGCCTTTGGCCAGTTCTCGGCCGACCTAGACGACGCCACCAAGCGTCAGCTGACGCGCGGCGAGCGGCTGACTAGTATCCTCAAACAGCCCCAGTACGCTCCGCTCAGCGTGGCCGAGCAGGCTCTGCTTTTGCTGGCGGCCGGGGAAGGATTGCTGGATGAGGTGCCCCTGGCCGATGTCCCTACCGTCGTCAGCCTGCTCCTCAGTAACCTAAATGAACACCACAAGAAGGGCATGGCGGAGCTTAATAAGTCAGGAAAACTGGGAGACGCCGACCGCGCCGCCCTCATGAAGATGGCAGAAAAGCTGTCGGCGCCTTACCGTACCGCCGGGGAGAACGCGCGTGGCTGATACCGTTGCTATCCGCCGCCGGATCCGCTCGGTTTCTTCAACGCGCCAAATCACCAAGGCGATGCAGCTGGTGGCCGCCAGCAAAATGCGCACCGCCACCGATACAGCCAGGGCCACGGCCGGCTACTTGACCCAGGTTGAGCAGATGCTGGCCTACGCCGCAAGTAACAAAGACTGGCAGCGCCATCCGCTGATGCAGCCGTCAGCCGCCAAAGTAACCCGCATCGTTGTTATTGGCAGTGACCGCGGCCTGGCCGGCCCGTACCACAGCCGCCTGGAAGGCAAGCTGCGAGAGGTGGTAGCCGAGCGC
>CBDTXE010000042.1:0-10091 GCA_965364395.1 uncultured bacterium
ATTGGCCCGCTAGCCAACCGGGTTGACGATGCGGCGCTGGTCCTTGACGTAATGGCCGGCAAGGACCCGAGCGACGCCACCACGATTGAGCGCGACGCGCAACCTTACGCACAGCTGAAAGCCAATGTAAAAGGCGTGCGGATTGGCCTGGTAAACGAGTACTATGGCCAAGGCAACGATCCCGCGGTCAAGGCGGCGGTCTTAAAAGCTACCGACAAGCTGGAAGCGGCCGGCGCCAAGGTAGGACGGGTTTCTCTGCCAAGCGTGGGCCTGGCGCTTGCCTGCTACTACATCCTCATTCCGGCGGAACTTAGCTCTAATTTGGCCAGGCACGATGGCATCCGCTACGGACACAGCTCGGGGTCGGCTGCGACGCTGGCAGAAACCTACCTCATGAGCCGCAATGAAGGCTTTGGCGACGAGGCCAAGCGCCGCATCATGATAGGCACGTATGTCCTATCAAGCGGTTACTACGACGCGTACTACAAGCGCGCCCAGAAAGTAAGGACCCTGCTAATCCGCGAATTTGATAAGGCGTTTGCTGATTTTGACGTGCTGGTTAGCCCTACTACTCCCACCACTGCCTTTAGGCTTGGAGAAAAAAGCCAGGACCCCTTGGCCATGTATCTCAGCGATATCGACACGGTGGCCGTAAACCTGGCGGGCATCTGTGGGATTAGCATTCCTTGCGGCAAGGATAACGGGTTACCCATTGGCCTGCAGGTAATAGGCCCGCAGCGCGGCGAGCGGATGGCTCTGTCCGTAGCCAAAGCAGCCGAGGAGTTGCTGGCGTGATTGAATTTTTGTTAATCATTTTAGTCGCTGGCGTACTAGTCTTGGCCGTTGTGACTACCCATTCCGGTGGCAAGGGGCGCGGTTCAAAAAAGGGCGGCAGGACTGGCCGGGTGGACCGGGAATTTGTAGCTCGGAAGTGGAGCGATATCGAAGCAATGAGCGCCAGCGGCGGCGGGGCGCTGCGTAGCGCCGTCAGCGAGGCCGACAAGCTGGTGGATTATGTCCTGAAAAACTCGGGCGTCCGCGGCGAGACCATGGGGGAGCGCCTGAAGAATTCGCGGGGCCATTTTAGCGATATCAATGCCATTTGGGATGCCCATAAGTTGCGCAACGCCATCGCGCACGAGGCTGATTTTGATGTGGTGCCGTCGCACGCCCGCGAGGCAATAGCCACTTTCCGGCAGGGGCTGAAAGATCTGGGGGCGCTGTGAAGGTGTTCATTGCATATCGCTTCACCGGCGAAGACCCACAGCAGCTTGAGCCAATGCTCAGATCAATTATTGAAGCCTTTAATGACAGGGGCGTGGAGGCATACAGTACTTTCTTTGACGATTTGGAATTCCAGGATAAGTCCATGAGCGCGAAAGAAATAATGGTTCATGCCTTCCGTAAGATAGACGATTCAGATTTGTTGTTTGTCGTACAAACGTCGGACAACAAAAGCGAAGGCATGATAATGGAAGTCGGATATTGTATTGCCAAACATAAGCCTATCGTGGCCGCCGTAAGGAATACGGTAGGCTATACGTACGTTCCTGATATGGCCCATATTAGTTTCCGCTGGCAAGACAATGATGGTTTGCGGCGACAAATCAGGTCATTGGATTTGGGGGCGCTATGAGCAAATATGAAGTAGTTGTGGGTATTGAGACCCATGTGCAGCTGGCGACTAAGAGCAAACTTTTTTGCGCTTGCGACAACGATTCGCGCGAGGCCAAGCCCAACAGCCACGTCTGTCCGGTCTGTACCGGTATGCCGGGCGCCCTGCCGGTTTTGAACGGGGCCGCGGTCAAATTGGCACTCAAGGCAGGACTGGCTCTGAACGCCTATGATGATTTCAATGAATTCCATAGTAAGTTTGACCGCAAGAACTACTTCTATCCGGACAGCCCCAAGAATTACCAGATCACCCAGTTTGACGAGCCGATCATTGGCCCGGGCTATGTGGAGTTTCCGGTTAATGGCAAGACCAAGCGGGTTGGCATTACCCGGGCTCATCTGGAAGGGGACGCCGGCAAGCTGGTGCATCCGGCAGGCGCCAACTATTCGCTGGTTGACCTGAACCGAGCCGAGACGCCGCTATTGGAGATCGTGTCCGAGCCGGATATCCGCAGCGCTGAGGAGGCCAAGGCCTACGCCCAGGAGCTATATAACTTGATGCGCTATGCCGGCGTTAGCGATGCCGACCTGTATTACGGCAATATGCGCTTTGACGTCAATGTCTCCTTGCGGCCATCTGGTAGCCAAGAGTTTGGCATCCGTACGGAAAGCAAGAACCTCAACTCATTTCGCGCCGTGTATGGCGTAGTCGAGTATGAAGCCAAGCGCCAGGCGGAGGTGCTAGAGCGCGGCGATAAGGTTGTTCAGGAGACCCGCGGCTGGGATGAGAACAAGGGACGCACGTTTAGCCAGCGGTCCAAAGAAGAGGCCCACGACTACCGCTATTTCCCTGAACCCGACTTGCCGCCGCTGGTTATAACCGAGGCCATGGTTGAAGAGGCCAAGTCCGGCATGCCGGCCATGATGCCAAACGATATTCGCCGCGAATTGGCGGCAGTTGGCATAAAGGAATCCGACACAGAAATACTGGTGGCAAATTCAGTGCTGGCTAACCGCTTCCAGCAAGCCATGCAGGCAGCGGATAAGAAACACGCCAAGCGCGTGTCCAACTGGTTGGTCAATGAGGTGATGGGCAAGCTCCAATCCGGTGACACACCGGAAGGAGACATCGTGCCTGCGCCAAAGAACTTGCTTAAGTTGTCGCAAATGGTTGAAGACAACAAAATCAGTTCGACAAATGCCAAGAGTATCGTGCTGTCGCACATTTTCAGCACTTCGGCCGATCCCGAGGAGGTGGCCAAGCAACACAACCTGCTGCAGGTTTCGGATACTGGCGCTATCGAAAAAATCGTCGACGAGGTCATCGCCGCCAATCCCAAGCCGGTAGCGGACTACCGGGCAGGCGAGACCAAGGCCCTTGGCTTCCTGGTGGGCCAAGTTATGAAGGCTTCAAAAGGCCAGGCAAATCCGCCCATGGCCAACCAAATTTTAAAAGACAAGCTCGGGTAAATCGCTTTTGCTTAGTGATATACTGGGCGTATGACACCGACAACTCCCACCGTGCCCAAGCCGGCGCTGGATTTATCTAGCGGCCACATGTTTGACAAGCTGACGGAGAACCTTAACACGGTCGCGCAGAACCTGCCCAACGCGCTGGTGACATTGCTGGCAGGCATCGTCGTAATCCGGGTTATTTCTTGGGTTATCCACTGGATTCTGGGCTTCTTCCGGATGCCAAAAGGCCTCAAGGGCATAATAATTTCGCTGGTTGATGCTGTTCTGACGGTGTTTCTGATCATCGTGTTCTTGCAGGCATTAGGGCTCAACAATCTTGCGCTCGTATTTTCGGCGTCAATTGCCGCCATTGGCCTGGCTCTTGGTAACGGCTCGGCGGCTTTGGTGCAAGACATACTGGGGGGCATTTACCTGGCACGCGACCGCGATTTCTCGGTTGGAGACATTGTCAAAGCGGGCGAGACCCAGGTGGAAGGCGAGATAATGAGCATGGATATGCGCCGGACGCGCATCAAGGACTCCGACGGGAATATCCATAGCATTCCCAACTCGGTCATTGAGCGCAAAGAATTTATCTTAATAACCAAGAAACGCCACCGTACCGACACCTAGCGCGCGTTTCGCTTGCCCAAGCCTAATAATAGGGTTGCGCCAAGGGGCGCCCAGTCCGATAATATTGACTGTAATCAGGAAAAGTTATGAACGAAGTCCTGCAAGTCGCGCTGGCCGTGATTGCCGTCATCCTTAGCATCGGATTTATCGTCTTTCTGGCGGTCGGGATCGCGGCGTTGTTTGTGCTCTTTAAAATTCTGAAAAACGTCCGCCACGTCACCGAGCGGCTGGATGAAACCAGCCAGAACGTCGGGGAACTGGCCAAGTATATGGGACGCAAGGTGGGCCCGGCGGCGGCATCGGCCGTGGTTTCGGTGTTGCTACGGCAGTTTAAATCCGGCTTTAAACGCAAAAAGTAAACGGCGGGGAGAATTATAAGTCATGGGCAAGGAGAAACCGGTGAAGAAGCACACTAAGGGATTCATGAAGGGCACGCTCATTGGAGCGGCAATCGGCGCGGTGGCGGCTTTGCTGCTGGCTCCTAAGGCGGGCAAAGAGACCCAGGCGGATCTCAAGCGCACGGCCAAGAAAATGGTCAAGGACGCCGATGAGCGCCTGTTTGAGATGGAGAGCGAGCTGGAAGGCCGCATCGATAATCTCAAAATGGCCGCCAAAGAACTGCGGGGAGAGGCATACGAAGAAAGCCAGCGGCTGATTACGCGCGCGGAGATACTAAAAAACGACCTGCAAGATTCGGCCAGCCGAATGGCCAAAAATGGAAAAGTAACTAAAAACGAATTTATGACCGATGCAAAAAGGCTCGTTGGTGAAGGTAGCGCCGTCATGGAAGAGCTCGAGCGGATGACCAAGCGCATCATGGCAAACAAGCCGGGCCGCAAAGAGGAGAAGGAATCCAAAACCGACAATGAAAAAAGATAACGTCACCCCGCGCGACTATGAAAAACTGGGACGCGCCATTGAAGCCGCGCTCATTAACGACTACATCAACCTGCTAGGTAATACCCGTAAACAAATGGTCAGCGGCTTTCTCCGCGGCGTTGCCACCGGCTTTGGCACGGTGGTTGGCGCAACCCTGGTGGTAGCGCTGGTGATTTGGATTCTCGGGCTGCTGGGCGGACTGCCCTTTATTGGCGATTACCTCAAGGGTGCCGGCGACGCGATCACCAAATAAGTATAAGTACGAGAAGGCCGGACCTGACGGCCCGGCCTGTAGTGTCAATTGCGGTTCTCGTAGGCGTAGGCGGCGGCGAGGCCGAGCTCATGTGCCCGGAGAAATCCGGCGCCAAACGGATCATGGTTGCGCTTGTCAATAGCCGCGGCTCTTGCGGCCAACGCGCGGCAGCTTGCCAGGATGCCAGTGACGTTGCGGTTAAAAAGCTGACCTTGCAGCAGTTCGGCAATCTCTTCCAACTGGTGCCTTGCCGCCTCCACCGTCAGCTCACGCAGAATGCGCTCAGCGGCGCCATAGTCTTCCAGTTCAACTGCCCGGGAAAGGTCGATGACCATCTCTTGCAAGTCGCCCATGGCGTCTCCTTGTCCGAGTGACTGTGATAGCATGCCAAGTATTTAATGATTAGTCAAGTATGTCCGAAGCAATGCATAATTAAATTTCAAGACTATTAGTGCTTATGGTGCGCTGGTAGAATGGAGTTAAGAAAAGGGGAGATACTTTGAGCACCACTGCTGAAGCGGCGCCGGCTGGGCTGGCATCGCCGCCCAAGTTTGTCCATTTGCACAACCACTGCCACTACAGCTTGCTTGATGGCCTGCAGAAGGTTCCACAAATGCTTGAGCGGGTGAAGCTGCTAGGCATGGATGCCGTTGCCATAACCGACCATGGCACCATGGGCGGGACGATCGAGTTTTACAATGCCGCCAAGAAGATGGGCATCAAACCGATTATCGGCATGGAAGGGTACGTTTCTCCTCGGCGGATGACCGACAAGGCCGGCAAGATCGACGCCAACCCCTACCACATCACTTTCCTGGCCAAAAACAATACCGGCTACCAGAACCTGATGAAGCTATCCACCAAGGCGCAGCTTGAGGGTTTTTATTACAAGCCGCGGATTGACCGGGAACTCGTTTCTAAGTATCACGAGGGCATTATCGCCCTGTCGGGCTGCGCGTCCGGCGAGGTTGCCCGGCATATCCTTAATGGCGCGATGGAAGAAGCCAAGGCCGTCATAGAGTGGTATCGCGACACCTTTGGCGAGGGCAATTATTACCTCGAACTGCAGGACCATGAAGAATGGGAACCGCAGATCCGGATCAACGCCGGCTTGATTGAGCTCAGTAAGTCTACCGGTGTACCCATGGTTGTCTGCGCCGACTCGCATTATTCAGAGAAGAATGACCGGGAAGCCCATGAAATCCTGCTCTGCGTCCAGACCGGAAAGACTATCGGCGATACCGACCGCATGGAAATGGACATGGGGCTGTATATTACCTCCGGCGAGGAGGTCGCCAGCCGCTGGACACATCTGCCGGAGGCCGTCAGCAATACCCAGAAGATAGCTGACCAGTGCAACGTGGAGATTGAACTGGGGAAAATTCTAATCCCAACCTTTGATACGCCGGAAGGCAAGACGGAAAAGGAATACCTCCACCAGCTTTGTTGGCAGGGCATGATGTGGCGCTATGGGGAAATCGCCAAAGAAGACATGCACCTGCAGACGGAAGACAAAGCCCGCAAGGTGCTAAATGAAAAACTGGTCCAACGGCTGGACTATGAGTTGGATGTTATCGGTAAGATGGGCTATGAAGGTTACTTTCTGATCGTCGCCGACTTTATAAACTGGGGCAAAAAGCAGGGAATAATATTTGGTCCCGGCCGCGGCAGCGCGGCGGGCTCGATCGTGGCCTACGTCATGAACATTACCGACCTCGATCCTATCCCCTACGACTTGCTGTTTGAGCGCTTCCTTAACCCGGACCGCATTTCCATGCCGGATATCGACATCGATATTCAGGACACCCGCCGCGGCGAGGTGATTGACTATGTGACGGAAAAGTACGGACAGGATAGGGTGGCCCAAATTATCACCTTTGGCACGATGGCCGCCCGCAATGCCGTCCGAGATACCGGCAGGGCACTGGGCATGAGCTACCAAGAAGTTGACGCCATTGCCAAGAAGGTGCCGGCGCCAGTACAGGGCAGGCATATCCCGCTGGCCAAGTCCATTGTTGACGACCCAGAACTGCGCCAGGAATACAACAGCAACCCCAGGGCCAAGAATTTGATTGACTTGGCACAGAAACTTGAAGGTACTATCCGGAGCAACGGAGTACATGCGGCTGGCGTGGTGATTGCACCGGAAGAAATCGTAAAGTATATTCCGCTGCAGCGCGCCCAAAAGGGCGGCATTTGCACGCAGTATTCCATGAACCCGGTGGAGCAGCTTGGCCTGCTGAAGATGGACTTCCTGGGGCTGTCCAACCTCAGCATCATCAATAATGCCCTGCGCATCATCCGTAAAGTTTACGGCAAGAGCATCGATATGGCCGATATCCCCCTGGACGACGCCAAGACCTACGAGTTGTTTAGCCACGGTGACACTACCGGTGTTTTTCAGCTGGAGTCTGCCGGCATGAAGCGGTATCTGCGCGAGCTCAAACCCAGTAAGTTTGACGACATCGTGGCCATGGTCGCCCTGTACCGCCCGGGTCCAATGCAGTTCATAGACGACTTTATTGACCGCAAGCACGGGCGCAAGGAAATTGTTTATGAGCATCCCGGCATGGAGGCGGCGCTAGGCAATACCTACGGCATCCTTGTCTACCAAGAGCAGTTCATGCAGATCAGTAAGGACATGTGCGGCTTTACCGGCGGCCAGGCCGACACTCTGCGTAAAGCCATCGGCAAGAAGCAGCGCGAGACCATGGCCAAGATGAAAACAGCCTTCATTGACGGAATGGTTGAGCAATCAAAGGTCCAAAGATCTTTTGCCGAGACGTTTTGGAGCCAGCTTGAGGCCTTTGCCGATTACTGTTTCAACAAGAGCCATTCCGCCTGCTATGCCCTGATTGCGGTGCAGACCGCCTATCTTAAAGCCAACTATCCGGCGGCGTTCATGGCTGCGCTGATGACGAGCAATTACGACAACATTGAGAAGATTTCCATGGAGGTCGCCGAGACCCAGCGCATGGGCATCCAGGTGCTGCCGCCTGACGTAAATGAAAGCTTTTTGGAATTTGCGGTGGTGCCGGAAACCGGCAACATCCGCTTTGGGCTTAGCGCCGTTAAGAACGTCGGAATGGGGGCGATTGAGGCCATCGTGGAGGCGCGCAAGATTGGCGGCACGTTCAGTAGCGTTGAGGATTTTGCCAAGCGGGTTAGTGCCCAGGAATGTAACCGCAAAGTATGGGAGGCGCTGATCAAATGCGGCGCCATGGACAGTTTTGGCGACCGTAACACGTTGCTCTTCAACCTCGACGTCATTACGGGTTATGCGTCCAAGGCCCAAAAGAACGCGCTCAGCGGGCAGATAGATATTTTTGGCTCGATGGGGGTTGAAGATAGCATGCCGGGGCTCAAGCTGGATACGCCGCCAACCAAGGTGACTAACCGTGAACAGCTGGCTTGGGAGCGTGAACTGCTGGGTTTGTACATCTCATCGCACCCGTTGGATGAGTACGAGACATATGTGAATGACATCAGTACGCCGATT
Source organism: uncultured bacterium (assembly GCA_965364395.1). Classification (GTDB taxonomy): domain Bacteria; phylum Patescibacteriota; class Saccharimonadia; order UBA4664; family SCTI01; genus CBDTXE01. The sequence goes on from CBDTXE010000042.1 coordinate 8,334, forward strand.
ACCTCTATCACCCCGCGCAATGAGGGCCGCCAGGTCACGCTGGCGGGCATGGTCACGACGGTGAGAAAAATCAATACCAAGAAGGGCGACTTGATGGCATTTGTGGGCTTGGAGGATAAAAGCCCAACCATCCCAGCAACCGACACGCAGGACGCTAGGACAAATAATCTGGAGCTGATCGTGTTTCCCAAGGCATACCAAATGAACCCAACCTTGTGGGAGCCGGACAAAGTAATTGAGGTGCGCGGCACCGTCAATACCAAGGATAGGGACGGGAACTTGACCTCGGAAATCAAGGTGATTGTGGATGAGGCCAAGATCATCGACTACGACATGGCTAAGTACTATAAGCCGGGACAGAAAGGCGGCGCCGCGCGGCCCCAGTTCAACCGCGGAGGCGCCAAGGCCAAGCCGCAAAATACCCCAAGCAAGTTGCGGGCGACGCATTCGGCTCCGGTATCTCCGGCACCGGCGGCTGGCGATTCGCTGGTGATCCGGTTGGGCGCGGTGGCGTCACCGGCCGTGCTGGGCGAAATTAAGAAGGTGCTGGAGTCGGCGCCGGGAAACAAGGCCGCGTTCCTGGTAATGCCGGGCGATCCGCCCAAAAAAATCCGATTGCCGCAGTCGGTGGCACTGGACGACGGGCTGGTTGAGCGGCTGAGGTCCGCCGTACACGATGGAAGCGTAGTGCGGGCTTAGCTAAAGCTGGCTGTTGAAATAGCATAAGCGTTACTTCAGACTAGAGAGCATGAATCCCCCCGCAAATATCGCCAAGCGCATGCGGTGGTGGTTGCTGCCATTAGTAGCCGCTGCCGCCGTTCCGGTTATTATTAGCACCCGCGCCTCGACCGTGTTGCCGGCGGACCTGAATAATGATGGCAAAGTCGATATCACCGACCTCAGCATCGTCCTGAGTAACTACGGCAAAAGCGTGCCGACGGGGGACGTCAACGGCGATGACGTCGTAAACATCACTGATTTGAGTATTTTGTTGAGCAATTATGGGAAAAGCGCGCCCCCGGTAAATAGCCAGTCGTGGACTTCCGGGTTTGGAACGTTCAAGGTAGGCAACTGGCCTAGCGGTAGCTGGCGCCCGTATGCAGATGACAGCGTTTTCAACCGCCAATTGCCGGCCAGCCCCCGTCTGGCTAGTAACTCATCGGCCATTGTCGCCAAGATGTTGGGATGGGGCCTTCCAGCTATGCCTCCGGTGGGGGTCGGTGATACGCTCTACGACTACGCCAAGCCAATATACTATCCGCAAGCCGGTGATCCGTTGTATACCTTAGTGTGCAATGGTGACGGGCCGGAAATTTCCGGTGGGGGATATTGTGAACCGGGCATGAGCGGGATGCAGGTCAGGTTGCCGGCGGGAGCCAGGCCGGCCGGTTGGGGCCAGGTATCAACGCATCCGACCCTCGACCGCCACATGACCATTGTTGACCAGGCTACAAAAAAGGTATACGACATGTGGTTTGTCCAGTCGATTGGCAACGGGAGGATTGTGTTTGGAGGAGGAGGTGTGACAAGTGTTGACGGTGACGGGTTGGGTTCTGGCGCCGTGGCGGCCACGTGGGGGAGCCTGGCGGGGCTGATCCGCGCCCAAGAGCTCAAAGCTGGCCGCATCGACCACATGCTGTTTGCGTCAACCAACTGCGTATCAGGGACGGTGTTGCCGGCGGTGGGAAATACCATCGCTTGCACCCAAAAGGGCATTTCCAATACTGATGCCCCTAAGCTGGGGCACGTTCTCCGCTT
>CBDTXE010000043.1:0-10026 GCA_965364395.1 uncultured bacterium
CGCGAGGCCGTCCGCCGCGGCTACGTATACGCGTCCGCCAGCAACCGCCACGTCGCTCAAAGCGCCGGTGAGGAGTTTAGCGGGCATACCGGAACTGCCAATGCGGACCAGTGTCCGCGCGCCGGGCGCTGCGCCGGTCAGGTAATAGCCGCCCTCCCCGCTGGCGGCCAGCCCCGCAACGCGGTAGCCATTGCCGTGGAACCCGCCGTCTATGTCTCCCGGCCGGGCCAGCCGGCTCCAGGTAGCGCCGTGGTCCAGCGACCGGTAAACCCCGTCATCGGCTGTTTCCCATAGTGCGTCCGCCGTGGTGGACGTGGCCAACCCCAGACGACCACTGCCGCTTCCCAATGGCGACCACCGTAGACCGTCAGCGCTAGCCTGCACGCCGCCGGCCGTGGCGGCATAGACGGTGCCAGACGCGTCATCGGCCGCCATGCCGCCAATGGCGCCTCCGGCGTATGACGCCAGTGTGGCGACGCCCGCGCCGTCAAACCGATAGATTTGGTACGGCGTACCCGCGCCGTCGTGCATCCCCGCGATTACCGTTCCACGGGTGGCCGTTAGGCCGGCCACGATTTTACGGCCGGTCGCCGGCGGATCAAGCTGCCGCCAGTAGACGCCAAGGTCGCGGCTAGTGAATACGCCCGTGTCCGTGCCAACATGGACTACGCCCGCGGCCACCGGGTCAAACACTACCGCACGTACCGGCCGGTCAAAGGCGGGCGCGGACCACAACAGACCATCGCGCGTCAGATGTAGCCGCCCGTCAACCACCGCGGCCGCCTGCCCAGGGAAATGACGACTGGCTGCAACCATGCCCACGGTCCGGCCGGCAAAGGCCACCGATGAAGCCGATGCGCTAGCGCCATACGGCCAGACGCCGGCCATGGCGGTTGCGAAAACTACTAATGCGTAAGAAAAGCGCCCCATACCTGGACATTCAACACGATGAAGATGATCGCCAGGTTAAAGCCTTTAGCCCATCTGACAAAAACTTGGCGCCGTCAGCTGAGTTATTTTGGGCAGTCGCGGGTTTGACATTTTGGCTCCGCGAAGGTATATTGTGTTACGTGATTTTCAAATGGGCTATGTGAATGGCTCAAGCAGACGACTAATTTAAAGGTGAGGAGTATGACAAAGCGAAACAGCCTTGAACATTTCGCACTGTTCTACGAAAAAATTGAAAACAGCAAGCTCCCAAACGACACCAGTTTGGAGCGGAGCAACAACAGCTACGAAAAGACACCGTCACTCAGTGAAGATGACATCCACAAGCTGAATGAGGACGCGCAAAACCCAATGCGCAATGCTCCCAAAACCAACCCTATCGATTCTTAGAAAAGGCCGCGCGAAAGCGGCCTTTTTGGCGTCTTGACTGTTCGCTATTTGTTCGGTATTCTCGATGCAAGGGAGATACTTCTAAGATGAGGGGGTTCAAATGGCAAAATATTCACACAATAGCGGGGCAATTGAACGGCTTAGAATCTATCAGGCCGGCCGCCAATTGGAAGACAACGTCTACGAGCTGGTTAAACGGCTCCCCCGCGACCAGTTTTACGTACTCGGCAATGACCTGCGGCGAAGCAGCGCCGCCGTGGCGCACTACATCAGCGAGGCCCACAGGCGAGCCAGCCTCAGCCTTAAACTGGAGGCCATACACTTAGTTAGGGTCGAGGCCGACCGACTCAAGAACCTACTAGCGAAGCATTCCAGCCAGGGTTATGGAAACACCGATAGTTTGCGAGTGGAGTGCGACGGCATCACCAGGCAGGCATGGGGTCTCATCCGGTACTACAAAAACCAACAGAATGCACGCCAAAAACTGGCCCAAATCAGCGCCGCCGATGCTTTGGTAATGGCTCGCCGGAGCTAATGCTACAGATGTAAACGTAGTTATTAGTACAGCAAGACGATGTTAATGCCGGACCCACCGAGGGTCCGGCATTAGTTTAACTACAACAGCTCCCGGCTAGCCCTGAGAAACGCCTCCACGCGGCCCATGTCCAACAAGTCCCAGTCCTTCCCCGCGCCACCGGCCGCCGGCAGTGGCCGGTTAGCCGTTATCCGGCCACTGGCATCGCGCTCATACCTGGAGCCGACCCGCAGCTGGGTCTGTGCATCCCATGAGAGCGATGGAAACGCCTGCACCAATTCCGGCAGCCTCCGGGCGACGTCGCGCGCATCCAGGCCACCGGCCACGCCAACGCCCACCCCCAGGCCCGCCACCGCCTCCAGGGCGGACGCTACCTGCCTGGCATCAAAGCGCAGCCCTAAACCGCCGCTGGGATCGACCAACACGGACAGGTTACGGACAAACGTGTAGCTTCTGACACACTCCTGTAGCGTCGACGGACACCGTCCAATAGCGGCATACGCGGCGGCGCTGATCTGAAGAATGATCCCCAAATTCCTGTCCTGCCTATCCAGCCATTGCTGGAAGGCGGCCAGCTCAAGCTTGTCCGGCCAGGCGATGTTCAGCTGGATAGCGTCAATCTTGCCAGACAAGCCCGCCAGCCGCCGCAGGTCACGCGCCAACCGAGGCTCACGGCTATTGAAGTGGACGACGTTAATAAACCGTGGGTCGCTGCAAAACAACCCCGGCAGCTTGCATAGCGGGCGGTATTGGGCCGGATTATCCGGACGCATCCCACCAAACGTCTTGCGGCTGGCCAATACGCCATTCATATACTTCACGTCCGGCGGCCAGTCCAATGCGTCCAAGATCCGCCGGATTGCCGATACTTCCTGTGGACGAGTGACACCCGTCACACCAACATAACGCTGCATGTAGCTGGTACCTCCCATTGGGGACGATTCAAAAGTAATGGCTTAGCAAAGCTAATCATAGAGCCATATACGACCATGTTCCAGATAGCGGCAATAGATGGCGCCCGGGCTTTTCCCCACCCCACGGCAGTTATCCACCTGTGTATTTAATAGTCACATGACAACATGTAGTCATAAGTTTTAAAAAAGTGTTTACATCGCGGGCGCACGCGCCTACAATAACTCTTGTGGTAAGGAAGCTCTCGCAACTAGAGAGTAATTTATAGAGAATGGCTCTCGGACGCGGTTACAGTTACCGCCTTCTCCGGGAGCTGTTTGTTATATGGGGTGACGTAGTGGCTAGAAAGGTGAACAAATAATGAAATGCCCTTTCTGCCGGGCTGAGACCACGGACGTATTCAATACCAGGCCGACGAAGTTTGGTACTCAGATTTGGCGCCGTCGTCGCTGCCTAGAGTGCCGAGAGTCGTTCACCACATATGAGCAGCCAGACTTAGGTTTTATCAAAGTCGTCAAAAAAACCGGAAAAAAGCAGCGCTACTCCCGGGCCAAACTATATTCCGGCATTTATGGGGCATTCTTATCGATCCCCGCCAAGGAGACCACAGTCGACGCCGTGACCGATACCATCGAGGGCAAGATCCTCGATTTGAAGCAGCCCGAGGTGCCCTCAGAAGAGATCGCCAGGATTGTGCTCAGCACCCTTAAGCACTTCAACACGCCGGCATTCATGCGTTTCCTGGCCTACCAGTCCAGCCCAGCCAACGAAGCCCAGCTACGGAAAGAGCTGAAAAAGTATTAACCATACCCACTTTGCCAGGTTGTGAGCTGTTGATCTCCTGTTGCCGAACCTTCGGCGCTACCCACAATACTGTGGGTTAACCTAATGACCCACGCTTGCGTGGGTTGGCATAAATTGCGAACACCAAAAAACCGGCCCTGCGGCCGGCTTATTGTAATTTAGTGGCTCAGTTACTTGGTGGCGCCTGGATCGGCTCCGGCTGCCTTGTTCTGCTCCTCGCGCTGCCCTTGCTCGGGTGAGTCGATAACTTCCGACTCTTCTAGTGCGCCCTCAGGCATCTCGGCGGCTTCATCAATCGGGGCGGCCAGATCGGCTTCCAGCTCTTCTTCGCTAACCGGGGCTTCCACCTTGGCTACCAGCTCCTCGGCCGGTGTCAGGATTTCTACGCCTTCCGGCACGGTTAGATCAGCCACGGTGATGGTTTTTTCAAAGTCATCCAGGATAGAAATATCCACGACAAAGCTTTCCGGCAAGTCGCCCGGCAGCGCCTCAATCTCGATGGTTTCCAGCGGGCGAATGAGAATACCCTCTTGCTGGTATACGGCGGTTGATTCGCCGGTAAACTGCAGCGGAATCTCAGTCTTGAGTTTCTCATTCATCTTCACCAGATAAAAATCGACGTGCATCAGGTTGCCCGAAACCGGGTCAACCTGGACATCCTGGATCAAGGCATTCTTTTGGCGGGCGTCGTCAATCTTGATGCCCAGGATCTTGCTGACACCTGCCTGCTGGTAAGTACGCTGCAGGACTTTGGCATCGACGGTGACGGCGGTAGCGGCGCTGCCTGACCCATACACCACCGCCGGGGTCTGTCCCTGCGCGCGCAGCTTACGGGTGGCCTTGCCGGTTACCGTACGGGTGACCATAGGCAAAACAATCTTATCGGACATCTGAACTCCTTAACGTGTCACAACTTATGCTCCACAGAGCATACCTGAAAAACCGGTTTTCTTCAAGGTTTGGCAGGTTAGCGCTTGCGGCTGAAGCCACCCTTGCGGCGCATGATATAGCGGTGGAATTCGGCGATTTCATCGGCCGTAATGGCTCCCATGGCGGCAAACTTTGATTCCTCGGCCGACTGCAGGTCAGTTTTGGCGCGCTTGGGGGTCTTCCCCGCCATGGATACGGTGGCGAGCACCGGCAATGAACATTCGTGGCAGTTGAGCTGCACAAAGCAGTAGCTATTGAGCTCTCCCAAGTAAACGATATCGTCCAAATGGTAGCTGGTATCGCACGAGGGGCATTTGTAGAACTCCTGCAGGTTCTTTATCAGGTCTTGCAAATGTTTGCGGCTCACCGGCGCTCCCCTCTGTTATAGGCGTATTATACCTGGTGAAAACGGTGGCGTATAGCAACACTGACCTTTGTCTGAAATAATTGCTTTTCGACGTGTCTTGTGGTATAATTATATGTGATTCCCGTCATTCGACTCAAGGAGACTGTTGGCGGCATGCCCGGAATTGCAGCGTTTTTCATCGTTCTATGTGTGGGCATCTTCCCCATGGCGGAAGTACGCGACAACGCGCGGGAAAAGTACGAGCGCGCGCACATTCGAACAACTGCCGTTGCTGTGGATCATGTCAGCGCTCCCAAGCTGCACGGGTACTACGGCAAGACCTACCGGCTGGTGCAACTTCGCTATAAGCGTTGGGACGGCAGCATGTCCCACCCGGTGACGGTGGCCTTGGTCGATCCGGCCGGCGCGGGATCAAACCCAAAGTGGTTTGTTGACGACAAGGGCAGGTACTCTTCCCCTGATATCCTCACGGGTAACGGAGTGGACGACCTCACCATCCACTTCAACGAAGACTTCTACTTCATAGTGTTGCTCGCGGTAGCCGCGATCTGCGGTGTCCTTGTCCGATTGGTATGGGGGCCAACGGACTGACCGCCCACCCGCCGGCGGCCCCTCGCGAGGGGCCGCCGGACAACGTAATTATTTAACCGGCTGCTTGCGCCCGTTCAGCCTGATAAGCCCGCCAATTAGGACCGCCACCACGGCCGTCAGGATAATGATAGCCACCAGTTTGGTCGCCCCTTCCGTAGCCAGGGCAACCATGCCAAAAATGGCGGCAAACATGTACAGCAGAAAGACCGCCCGGCGCTGTGACAGGCCGGCGTCCAGTAGCAAATGGTGCAGGTGTTCACGGTCGGCGCTAAAGGGATGAACCCCGCGGCGCATGCGCCGGATGGCCGCCCACAGCGAGTCAATAATCGTGAAGCCCAGCACCAGGACGGCGGTAGCCACCTTCCCGCCCGAGTAAATGGCAAGCATGGCCAGCACCAAACCCAGCATATATGCGCCGGAGTCGCCCATGAAGATGCGCGCAGGATATGAGTTAAAAGGCAGAAAGCCCAGCGCCGAGCCGGCCAGAATGATAGCCAACAGCGCCACCACCGGCTGGTTAACCTCTGGGCTGACCGAGAGCAAGAAAAGTACCAGGGCGGCAATGGCCGACACGCCGCCCGCCAAGCCATCGAGCCCGTCTAGGAAGTTGATGACGTTGACCATTCCCACCATCCATATAAGGCTGAGCAGGTTGCCGATGGGCGTTATATGGAAATCAAAGGGGCCCAGGTCAACCGCGAAGCGTCCCCAGGTCAGGTCGATTACTCCACCAAACGGATTGGCGATGCTGACTATGCCAATGCCGCCAGCCAGTGCCACGCCGGCGGCTACAAACTGCCAACCCAGCTTGGTCCAGGCGCCAAGCCCCTTGATGTCGTCAATAGCGCCGACGACGGCCAGGATGGCGCACCCGGCCAGCAGCGCTCCCAGTTGCCTCCCAAAAGGCACAAACATAACTACCGTCGCGACAAAGCTAATAAAGATGGCTAGCCCGCCAAGGTACGGTACTGGCTTCAAGTGCACCTTACGGTGGCCGGGCTGCGCCATGATGCCGTATCGGATGGCAAAATGCCGGACTACGGGCGTCAGCGCCAGGGCCAGCAGCAGGCTCACCAGAAATGCCGCCAGGTAAATCATGGCTTGGCGGCAGTGGCCGCCGCAATACCGGTCTTGCGGCTCTTGGCAGTGACATTAAATTCCAGATAGCGGCCCAGCATTAAGCGGGTCTGGGAATCAATGGCGCAGACCGAGCCAAAGGCAATGCCCACTACCGGCAGCAGCACCCACTGCAATACCATGGCAAAGCTGCGGCGGCGGCCGTACTTGGGCGGCCGGGGCGGTAGTGACAGCATGCTGGTGGCCACAGTAACAATCAGGGCGAGCAGCGCCATGTTCTGCAGGTAGCTGGCGATGATCGGCAGCTGGTGGGCCAGCTCTGAGCGCTGGCGGAAGCCCTCGTTAAGAAACAGCGGCAACCAGGCAACGTACCCAATGGTCAGGGCGGCCGTCGCCCAGCTGAAGTGGCCTTCAAACAAGCGGAAAATCTGCACCAGCTTGGTCCAGGTGTTGATTCGATGGTTCTTGATGGAATTGCGGACCACAAACTGAAAATCCGAGACGCCCCAAGCCCAGCGCTGCATCTGCTTGTACTGGTCGACAAAGGTTTTGCGGTAGTTCTCGGCCAGCACGGCGTCCTGGAAGACCGGTGCGTAGAGCGGCACTACCTCGTGGTCGCCGTCAAAGGCAAAGAAGCTGCGCCAGTACTGGTGGCCGTCTTCCACGATGGTGCTGACGCTCCAAAAGTCGGTATCCAGCAGTGCCCGCAGGCTCTGGGCGTGGGCGGCAAAGTTCCGCAACCGATGCGGCCGCATGGTCTCAATCAATACCCAGAAGGAGTTGTTGACGGCAATCACGCGCATGGGCGCGGGCGCGTCCCAAATGTTGTTATAGAACATCGGCACCGGCTGGTAGGACTTGTGGACGCGGTTGGGGTCGGTTGCATAGGTGTACGCCAGGTTGGCAAAATACCACTTCCCTGCCCGGTGGTCGGAATCAAAGGTAGTCACGATGACGTGCTCTGGATCAATGCCCCTCCTGGCCAGCTCGGCGGCCGTCTGGCGGCCGGCAAAGGTAATATTGCCGCCCTTGCCCCTGACCTCGCCGGCGATGCCGTCAGGGTGCTTAACGGCGGCGGCATAAGCAAAGTGGTGGCCGTACTTGTCAATCAGGTCGCGGGCGGTCTGCTGGGTAGACTCTGGCCCCCTTTCCTCATACGCCATAACCAGCATGATCCTGTCCGAGGGATAAGCCACGTCCAACAGCGCCTGGACCGACGGCTCCAGGATATCGCGCGACTCATTGTAGGTGGCCATGATTACCAAATGAAATAAGTCATCGGGATCGAGCATGGCGCTGCGGCGCTCCTGGATATCACGCAGAATGTCGATCTCGGCCTCCAGCTCCTTGTGGCGGAGTGCCAGGCCGCGGCGGGTGCCGCCCAGGGCAAGGAACGACGCCGGCGGAAGCTTGCGCAGTTCCTTCTCGGCCGCTTTGAGGTAGTGGCCCGGGCGGCGCAGCCAGTCCAGGCGGCGGCTCCAATCGAGCTGCTGCGACAGGCGCAGGCGCGAGTAGCCCCTAATTAAAAAGTAGCTCAGCCGGAAAGCTTTCAGCAGCCAGTAGATATCAAACGCAATAATGAAATAAGCCACCAGCAGCGGCTGGAAGATGCTCAGGATGATGGGCGCGATCAGGAACGACCAAGTGACGACACCGGGAAAGATCTCCAAAAGCCGGATAAACCACCGGCGGTCGGCAAAGTGCTGGTACGGCTGCTTGGCCTGCTTGGCGGCGCTCATACGATTACCACGAAGGCCCGGCTGATTACCAGACTGAAGACTGCAACGACGGCGGCGCCAATCAACAGGAAGAAGCTGGCAAGGCGGTTGCGCTGGAAGCTCTTGGCGGCCAGTGCCCCGTTCACAGCGGTTACTACGATGGAAAACGCCACCAGACGGTAGTTCTGGTACCAGCCGCCCATCTGGTCAATGCCGACGAGACTGAGGTAGTGGATGGGCACTGGGTAATCGACCTGCTCGAGCTTGAATATCAGAAGCAACAGCGTACCAATATTCACGGCCACGCTGACGCCCAGTGCGATGACTGATATGGGATCTGTAAACAGCGGGTGTCGCCTGATGACTTGTGGATGCAGGTTGCGGAGGCCGGCCCGCAACGTCTCTGAGTTCATGGGCGTATTATAGCAGTAATACCTGTAAATAATGTATACGCTTACTCCGCCCTATCTGGATACGCCAGGGACTGAGTCTGATATGTACTCAAGGGGCGCTGGAAAACACAGCCGTAATCTGCTTAAATATCCGGTGTCAGGTACGCGCCGATGTAGCTCAGTTGGTAGAGCAATGCTTTCGTAAAGCAGAGGTCAGCGGTTCAAATCCGCTCATCGGCTCCATTGAAATCCTGCGGGTGTAGTTCATCGGTAGAACGCGACCTTCCCAAGGTTGAGAGAGGGGTTCGATTCCCCTCACCCGCTCCATTTTGCAGCTACGGGCGGCAAGCTCGTGTTGATCGCCTTTGTATTGACTTTTTATTCCAGTTATGCTATTATATCTTGCGATCAATCAGATAAGCTTATTTGATTTTTAGCCAATCGAAACCAACAATATGCCAGTTGCCGGAAGCTACGTTTTGCAAACAAGGTTTGCAGACTCTAGGTTCTGACAATGTCAGGCCAGATCATTGACAGCCAAATTTCCCAGCTGGATTAGAGTCACCTCTCTGGGGGGGGGTGGTTGTAACCCAGCTTGGGAAAAAGAAGTACCAAGCAAGGAGCTCTAAGGAGATTCCATGAGCCCCAGCACCATCCAGTACAGCTTCGGCACGCTCGACCCCCGCCCGCAGGCGGATAACACCGCCCTGCTCGGGCCGAACACGTTCGGCATCGAGGTCACGGTTCCGAAGCTGTCCCAAGCATGTGGCCTGGGGAACCTCGATCCGCAGCACTCGGGCGGCGACGCCCAGACCGCGGCTATCGAGGTGGCGATGGCGTGCGAGCTCCCCCACCACGGGGAACGGTTCTGTGCGCTCTGCATGGACAGCATGAACGACGATGGCCTCTGCGAGGAGTGCCTGTCCGACTATGTCCTGCACGTCGCGACCATCGTCACCATCCGCGCCGACGCCGACTCGATTGGCGCGATGGCCATCCTGTCCATGCGCGCCACTCACGGCGACGCAATCCTCGAGACCCCCGGGCTGAAGGAGCGCGTCGGCTTGGTGGCGACCGCCGACAAGGAGGCCTCTGGCCCCTGGCCCGGACACCGCCCCGCTGGCACCCCCGAAGATTTCGTGGGGCCGGTCGCCGCAATCGCGGCCGAGGTGTCCAACTTCCACAAGCCGGTCGAGGACCGGGTGGCCACGATGTATGAGTGGCTGCTCCGTGGGACGTTCGAGGACGAGGAGCGGGTGCGCGAGCGCCTGATCTCCGAGGCCACCGACGCGATCCAGAACCTCAAGATAGAGGTGCTGGATCTCAACGGCGGGCGCCTGGCGCTCGTCACCGGGACCCACC
>CBDTXE010000044.1:0-9808 GCA_965364395.1 uncultured bacterium
CGTGTCACGGTATTGCGGCAGATCGCGCAGCAGCACCGGCAGCCCCGCGGCGGCGGCCTCCACGATTACGATGCCAAAGGTTTCCTGGTACGACGGCAGCCAGAAAACGTCGGACGCCCGGTAGAAGTCCACGACGGCCTGCTGGTCCATGACGCCGGCAAAGTTAACGTTGGGCGGCGGGTCGGCCATCAACCGCTCCATCTTGGCGTGGTCGGCCGACAGTCGCTTAAACAGGACGCCCCCCACCCAAACAAAGCGCATGTCGGGGTTTTCCTTGGCAACCCGCAAAAAGCTATCAATGCCTTTGCGCGGCTGCACCTGCCCTACCCCGATGACTACAAACTCGCCGGGCGCATAGCCCAGCTTTTGGCGGGCGGTGGCCTTTTGCGCCGAGGTTCCGGCAAACAGGGCGGTATCAATGGTGTTAGGCATCAGTTCAATTGGCCGGCGCACGCCCATCTTCTGCAGTTCGGTGACAACCTCGCTGCTGACGGCCAGGACGGCGTGGCCGCGGTTGTAAAAGAATCGCAGATACCATCGTGCCAGCCCGTACCAGCGTTTGGCTCCCACCAGGCTGCCAACAAACGAGTCGGGGGTGACGTGGGCGGAGATCACAACCTTGGAGCGGCCGCGCAGCAATAACCGCGCCAGGGCGTACGGGCCCACGGTATGGATATGCACGATATCGGCGCCCTGCCATCCCCCGCTGATGAGGAGTACGTCCTGGCGACGGCGCAGCCCATGCGCCATCTGCAAGTAGGCGGTATGGACCCCCTGCGCCTTGGCGGCGCCGCTCTCTGAAACCAGGTTCACCCGGATGGTGTCTGGGCCGTGCCCGGGATTATCCTTCTCCATAGGGACATTATCGCACATCCGATGGCGCCGGTCTGGTATGATAAGGAGAGAAAGCACAACCATGACTATTGGAATATTCAGCGATTCATACCTCCCCAGCCTCGATGGCGTTTGCTATTCCATTGAGTCCTTCCGGAAGGAATTGGAAAAGCGCGGGCATACGGTCTACATTTTTGCGCCGGCCCCAGGCATCCGCTACAAAGAAAAAAGCCCCAACATCACCCGCTTCCCCGCGGTCAAAGGCATCTTTTACGACGACCAGCTGACCAGTCTGTATTTCCCTCCCGAGGCCATGCAGCGCATCAAAAAGAAACAGCTGGACGTGGTCCACTTCCAAACGCCCGGCCAGGTTGGGCTATTGGGAGCCTACTACGCGCTGCGCCACCGCATACCGCTAATCAGCACCTACCACACCGACCTCTACGAATACGTCACTCATTACCCGCACGTGCTGCCGGGTACCATCGCGCTGTCACTGCTGGCGCCGTTCATTACGCGCGGCGGCCTAGATGACCTGCGCACGATGATTTCCTCCATCCGGCCCGAGCGCAGCCTGGACAAGTGGAACAAGAAAATGGTCGTCAAGGGCATCACCATGCTGCACAACCATTGTGATTACGTCATCGCGCCGTCGCAAAAAATAGAACGGCAGCTGCGGTCATGGGGCACAACGGCTCCAATTCGCATTTTGCCCACCGGTGTAGATAAAATTACTACAACTCACCAGGCGGTGACTGCTTTCAGAACCCGCTACGGCATCGCCCAGACTGACAAAGTTGTGCTGTACGTTGGCCGATTGGGGCCGGAAAAGAACCTTGAACTACTTTTGTCTGCGTTCAAGTTGGTACTGAAAGACGAGGACAACGCCAAGCTGGTCATGGTGGGCCGGCACGAGCACCAAAAGGCGCTGGAAAGCATGGCCGTATCGCTGGGTATTGCCGGGCGGACCGTATTTACCGGGTTCATTGAACACGACAAGCTGGGAGCCGCCTACGAGAGCGCCCACGTCTTTGCCTTCCCCTCCCGCACGGACACCCAGTCGCTAGCCCTAAACGAGGCCGCCCGCGCCTGCCTCCCCATTGTGATGGCCGACCGGGAGATTTCCCAAGTCATGCGCGAGGGCGAAAACGGCCTTTTTGCCCGTAGCACGCCGCGCGACTTCTCGCGTAAGCTTCTGCAATTGCTGCAGGACGATGATTCGCGGCGCACGATGGGCAAGGCCGGCGCGTCCCTGGCCGCCAAATTTTCGGCCGGCGCACAAACCGGCCAGCTGGAGCGCCTGTACAACAGCGCCATCGAGGCCCGCCGACGCGCCGCCATTTTACCGGAATAATACGTCATAAATGCGAAAATGGCTTCCGGCGGGAAGCCAGAAGCCAAGAAGGGTGCGGGGCGCCGCCAAGCGGCTGTGTGATGGCGCCAAGGCGGCGCCCCGCGGGGTGGCCGGTCGCAGGGAGGTGACCGCTTCCGGAGTGCTGGCATTCCCTAGGGTGGGCCTTGGGGAGCGCTCGAGCCAGGGTGGCTCCGGAAGATTTGTGGGCGCTAGGCGCCGGAAGCTTGGTGCTACTTGCAATACACGCAGGCCTAATTCGCTGCGCTGGGCCGGAGTCCCGCAGGACTCCGGCCACGCGCGCGGGCGGTGCCCCTCTTGGGCGGCGGCACTGAGCCAGCGTCGGGGCTTGACAGCCTGAACCAGCTACCACCCAAGCATCTTCGCCCGGCCTACGACAGTGTCCCGAAGGACGACAAGGTCGGAAGCCGGGCACGCCTGGACGATGTCCATTAGTTGCCCATCTCCTTCCTTTCTGCCAAATGGCGGGCGGAGGGTTGACTGTACGGTACGCCTCAACGGCGAACCGTCGAAGCGTAGAGATAATACCATCGAATAACAGATTAGGTCAACTGTCAGACTACTGATTTTGGGGCTGATCTTTTGCTTCTTCTGACGAAGCAGCTATCCACGCCAGCTCAAATACTGTACGCATAGTGCGCGCAAGTTCCTTGTTGGTAATAACAACCCCGACAGGCTTGGGACCTGTAAGCGAAACCATTGAAATTCTATCCCCCATAACCGTTACGTCGCCATCAATCGGAAATCTGTCAGGAGTCACAAACCTGCTTTCACGATTCATTGTTTCATCGACATGCGAATAAATTGGGCCCTTGGTCGAACAGTATACGATTTTCGAATGAATACCTGCACTCACTCGGTCTGGATTTGATTTAGCTGCTTCAATTTCAGGAAAAAAGGCATACAGCTGGTCCAGATTTGACATCCCAAACAACTCGGTAATACCGGCCGCCCTACTTTCCTTAATAAACGTTTTAAACACCGTCCGTATCCCTTCGGCGCCGTCGTAAAACTTCACGTCGGGTGAGTCCTTAGGGAGGGATTTGAGGGCTTCCAGCATCGGCAGCAGCTCTTTCAGCTGCACCTTTTGGTCGCGCAGGGACTGCTCACGCTTTTCCAGGAGGCGCTTAAGGTTCTCCGGGGCTTCGGCGTTGAAATACGTCTTTTTGCCCTTGCTGGTCTGGCTGGCCAGACCCTGGCTAACCAAGGATTCTAGGATGACATAGGTGGTAACGCGCTTGATGCCACTGGCATCGGCGATCTGTTGGACGCCGGCAGCTCCCAACATTAAGTTGGCAACATAAACCCGGGCTTCCTTGTTGCTGAGACCCAGCTCTTCAATTTGGGAAATCAGTTTCTCGTCCATTTGAGCCGTATTATAACAGATGGGCAGCATTTTGTAAATAACCGTTGACAACAACTTCTTAATGAAAGCCGGGTTAATTCTTTGACGGCCGGTTTTGAAGCGCCTTACGATGGCTGGTAAGGAGGGATTTGAGGCATGCTGGCAAGGGTTTTTGGGGCGGCGCAGGTCGGCATGGAGGGGCGCCTGGTGGAGGTAGAATGCGACATGTCGGCCAGCCTGCCGGGGCTGGTGGTGGTAGGCCTGGGCAGCAAGGCCGTGGAAGAAGCGCGCGACCGCATCCGCGGCGCGATCAAGAATGCCGGGTTGATGGTGCCTCCCAAGCGCATCACCATTAACCTGGCGCCAGCAGATCTTCCCAAGGAAGGTTCGGGCTACGACCTGGCAATGGCAATGGCGGTACTGGTCTCCAGCGAGCAGCTGCCGCAGGACGCGGTGGACGGTAGCCTGTTTGTGGGTGAACTAGGCCTAGACGCTTCGGTGCGGCCAGTACCGGGAGTGCTGGCGGCAGCCCGGTTGGCGGCGCATATAGGATTGGATCGGATATTTGTACCAGCTGACTGCGCCGCCCAGGCCGCCATGATCCGCGGCGTAGCGGCCTATCCCCTGTCCTCGCTGCGGCAAGCCTATGAGCATTTATGCGGCCGGCAGATTCTGCAGCCACAGGCGCGGCCGCGGCGGGCGCGGCGGGTAGCTCCTCAAGGCATTCCCGACTTCCGGGACATCAGCGGCCACGATGAAGCCAAGCGCGCCATGGTTGTGGCCGCGGCCGGCGGCCACAACGTTCTCTTGAGCGGCCCGCCGGGCTCGGGCAAGACCATGCTGTCACGGGCGACGCTGGGGTTACTGCCGCCGCCGGATGATGACGAGCACATTGAAATACTGCAGCTCCACGGGCTGGCAGGCATCGGCCGCATGGAGACTCCCGATGGCAGGCCGTTCAGGGCGCCCCACCATACCGCCAGCGACAGCGCCATGATTGGCGGCGGCCGCACTCCCCGCCCGGGCGAGGTGAGCCTGGCCCACCACGGCATCCTGTTCTTGGACGAGCTGCCGGAGTTCCGGCGGGAGGTCCTGGACGCGCTGCGGCAACCGCTGGAGGACGCCACGGTGACGGTGGCGCGCGCCGCCGGCGTAGTAACCTTCCCCGCCCAATTTATGCTGGTGGCGGCGCGCAATCCCTGCCCGTGCGGCTACGCCGGCGACCGCCACCATGCCTGCCGCTGTACGGCAGCGGCCATTGAACGCTACGGGAGGCACGTATCCGGACCGCTACTGGACCGGATTGACGTGGCCGTGCATGTGCCCGGCGGCGAACACACCGCCCAGACGGATCGCGGCGGCGCGACGGACACCGCGGGGCTGGCTAAGGCAGTGCTGGCCGCGCGTCAGCGCCAGCACCGGCGGCTGGGCCGCAGCCGGCTGAACGCCATGATGGGCAACGCCGAGATTACCCGGCACTGCCAACTGGACAAAGCCTCAAAGGAATTATTGCAGCAGGCGGGTGACCGCCTGCATTTATCCGGCCGCGGCTACTTCCGGACACTACGGATTGCGCGGACCATTGCGGACTTAGCCGGCGACCACAATATCGGGCCGGCGCACTTGGCCGAAGCCATTGGATACCGGCCTAAATCTTGATCAGCTGGTAGACAGACGGCCCCAGGCTGGTATTGCTGAAGAGATACCAAAGGAGCAGCTCCAAAGCGATGCAGCCGGTAATGATCGCGACGATCCGGCGGAAATCACGGCCAACGTAGCCCCACCGCGGGTCGGGCCGGGTGGCGGTAGCCGCGGCGGCCACCCTAGGGGCAACGGCGGGCGCTGGCTGATCCGGAGTTTGCGCGGCATTGGCAGCCAAGGGCGTAGCCTCGGCGGCGACGCCTTGCGGCCTGGCAGCCGGGCGTTTGCGGTTGTTTTTCTTCTTCTTCGCCATGGGTTTATCCTACCACACGTATGGGGCGCCGGCGCAGGCGCGGTTGCGACAGGTACGCGGGGAAGCTTATACTTAATGACGTGATAATAGTTCTGGCATGAATACCTTGTTAATCGCGGCGTGCGTCATCAGCCTGGCGGCTGCCGGGTATAGCGTGTGGCGCACCACGCGGCTGCAGCGGCGATTTACGGCCGCCCTCTCCAACGCCGACGGCGACAGCATTGAAGACGTACTGGTTTCCCACTTGCAGCGCGTCGACCGCGTTGACCGGCACCTGAAGCAGCTGGACGACGCCTACCGCCGACTGGCGGCAACCGGCAGCTTGGCTTCGCAGAAAATCTCCATCGTGCGATTCAACCCGTTTGGTGATACTGGCGGCGACCAGAGCTTTGTACTGGCAGTATTGGATGCGCACGACTCCGGCTACGTCCTGACCAGCATCCATGGCCGCGAAGGCACGCGGGTGTACGTCAAACCGGTAGATGAGGGCAAGAGCAAATATCCCCTGTCGGCCGAAGAAAAGCAGGCGCTGGCGCAGGCAGCTAAGCGCGTACCTAAGTAAGGAGCACCATGGCAAAGAAGAAGACCGAGGTATTTGGCGGAGCTGGCACCGATACGGTAATTGGCTCCTCCGTGAAACTGAAGGGCAACCTAAGCAGCGACGGCGACATCAGCGTTGACGCCAAGATGGTCGGCAATATTAAAAGCGGCGGCGAGGTCAGCATTGGGCCCAATGCGCAGATTACCGGCGAAATCGTGGCAACCAGTGTGACGGTAGCGGGCCAGCTGGAAGGCGGGATTAAGGCGCTGGACTCGGCCACGATTATGGCGACCGGCCAGGTACGGGGCGATATTGACGCAACCAGGCTGGAGATTGCCATGGGCGGCGTATTTATTGGCACCAGTAAGATGAAGGCTCCCGAGGCTACCGAGCTGGCAGACCGCGGAGCGTTGTAAAACCTGCACTATGTACTACTACGTCCTTAACCCGGCTGCCGGCAAAGGCAGCGTCAACCGCCTCCAAGAAAAGCTCCGCGGGCGGCTGCGCGAGCTGGGTATTGATGGCGAATTTGCCAAGACCACCGGTCCCGGCGACGCCACCAAGATGACCAAGCTGGCAATCGAGCGCGGCTACAACACCATTGTGGCGGTGGGAGGCGACGGCACGGTCAACGAGGTGGTCAACGGCGTAACCAAGGAGACGGCCGCGGTTGGCATCGTGCCGGTGGGCGCCTCTAACTTGCTGGCGAGCCGCCTGGGCATCACCGGCTGGCAACACGCCTGCGAGGTGCTGGCGGCCCGCCGCCTAACCAGCTTTGGGTTGATTGCGGCCGGCCAAAATTTCTTTTTATCAACGCTGACGCTGGGCTTTGAGACGGACCTGGATAAGCAGGTTGATACCGATCCGGACAGCACCACCGGATCGCGCATCGGTAAGTTTGTACGCGGATGGGGCCAGGCCAGCGGCTACGATCCCCTGGCCTGCCGGATCACCATTGACGGCAATTTGCAGCTGGAGGCGCCGGTGTTTTCACTGAGCGTAACCAACCAGAAATTTGACAACCCGCTGGCCGCCAACCGGCTGCAAGTGACGCTGATTGACAAGCCGTCGCGGCGGCAAATGACAACGCAATTATGGACGATGTTGAAGCGGGACAAGCTGGAGGACGGCGTGACGCGGTTCATGGCCAAGCGCGTGGTGATTGAAACCACACCCGCCACCGGACTGATGATAGACGGCAAAGTGGCGGGGCGGACGCCAATTGCAATCCGGCTGACCGAGCGGCAGATCCGGTTTATAACCGAGAAGCAGCAAACCAGCTTTAAGCAGAAATAGCCGCTCTCCTGAGCCACAATCTGTTGACCGCAGTACCATAACCTGATAACATTATGCCGAAGCTGTAAGGAGAGTTAAGCAATCGCCCAACCAAAAACCCGCCTGAACCGTGAGATAACCGCACCACAAGTACGGTTAATCGGCTACGATGGCGAGCAAGTTGGCGTGGTGTCGATTGCAGCCGCCTTGGAGCAGGCCGCTACGGCCGGCTACGACCTGGTAGAGATTGCACCTGGCGCCAACCCGCCGGTGGTTAAGATTCTCGACTGGGGCAAGTTCCGGTACGAGCAGACCAAGCAGATCCAGAAAAACCGCAAAAACCAGCGGAACCAGGAAGTTAAACAAGTCCGGCTGGGCCTGAAAATTGGCCAGCACGACTTGGAAGTCAAGGCCAAGCATGCCCGGCGCTTCCTGGATGAAGGCCATAAGGTGCAAGTCAAACTCCGCTTCCGCGGACGCGAAGTCACCCACCCCGATCTGGGCCGCGGCGTGCTGATGCGGTTCTACGATACCGTTGAAGACATCGCCAACCGCGAGCAGGAGCCAATACTCTCCGGTCGCGAAATGACCATGCTATTAGCTGTTAAGAAAGAAGTGAAACGCAATGCCGAAGCTGAAAACTCATAAAGGAATGGCCAAGCGGATCAAGCTGAGTGCCGGCGGCAAGATGCTGCGGCGCAAGGCGTACCGCAATCATTTGCTGGCACACAAGCAAACCAAGACCAAGCGGACCTACGTACAAGAGTTTGAGGTTTCGTCAGGTGACGCTGCCAACATCAAGAAAATGCTGGGGACCTACAAATGAGAGTCAAACGAGGAGTAACCACCCACGCCCGCCACAAGAAGTTGCGCGCCCAGACCAAGGGCATGGGCCACATGCGCCGGGCCAGCGTCCGGATGGCGCGCCAGGCCGTTCTCAAGGCGCTGTCTTACGCCTACCGCGACCGCCGCAACAAGAAGCGCGATCTGCGCGGCGTCTGGATTGTCCGGATCAATGCCGCTTTGACGGAGCATAACCTGTCCTACAGTCGCTTCATTAGCGCTCTAAAGAAATCCGGCATAGATTTGGACCGCAAGATCTTGGCCGAGTTGGCCGTCCGCCAGCCCGCCGCCTTCAAGGCTGTAGTAGAAAAAGCCAAAGCCGCCAAGTAACTTTCACGAATTACTAACTCAAAACGCCGCCGTAGCGGCGTTTTTTGTTGAGCCCTGCTGCTACTATCTGGTGTGATCCAGATTACTTGCAGATAGTAGTACTTATGGTATCGTATGGGCTTTGATCCCCCAACACACACGGGAGTTTATCAAAATGCATAGCGACGACCGGCGCTTCATCGTGGGTCCGTTCATCAGGAGCGAGTCGGGCGGCTTCCACCTGGCCAAGGGCGACGAAGCCATGCAGCTGTTTCTCGACAGCGCTCACAAGCGGGTGCTGTTTGGCATCGGCGACATGAACTACGTCAAGCTGGCCATCGCCGGCTGCGCGCCGGAGCGCGCGCTCCTGGAGTGTTCCATCACCGAGATGGTGACGGGCGACGGCGGCACGGTGGTGCCGCTGACGCTGGAGAACGTCTTCGCCCACTACGATGCCCGCTCCGACGGCATCACCCTCAGTTCCGAGACGGTCATCACGAGGCGCGCGGGCTACAACCGCGAGACCGGCATCGGCGAGGTGCTCACCCGCACGACGTTTGAGCGCTACCCCGAGCGGGCGCTCACCGCCGCCTGATCGCGGCACCCTAGCCCCCGGCCATGCCGGGGGCTGCTTCTATTTGATGGACTTAAACCTGACTCCTCGCTGTACCAGCCGGTCTATGCAAGCCTTAAAAGCATTCAGCGGATAGCCATGATCGTGCAACAGTACTATATCCGGCGATCCCTCGGTACCGCGCTGCCACCCTTGTGGCGGAGTGGGGTTATCCATGCGCGCAAGCACGTCGCTAAGGGTTTGAATTTGAAAGTGAGGGTAGGCGGAGGGCTCACTCAGCACCCATTCCGCGCAATCATACGTCCAGTACCAGTCGTTGTCAGCGGCAAAACCCGCGGAGCCGTATAGGCCGCCGTCCACTCCAATTTGTGGCTGCGCGTAGCCCAAATCCGCCAAAATGTGCTGCAGTGCGCGCCGGTGGTCCGTCATCGCTGAATCACCTTTTCCTGTCGGCATGGTGTTGTCGCCCTTGTCGCCGTATGGAAAACGAAAAAAACGATAGCGCCGGGGCATGCCGGCAGCCGCATAAACCTTATCGATCAGGACATCCGTACTGGATATTTCTGTTTTTGCCCGCGCTATGTCGATCGAATGAAATAAAGGATGCGAAAACGAGTGGTTGCCGACGACAAACCCCCTTTTAACAGCCTGGACTGCATGCTCAAAGTAACTCTCAATCGCTGATCCTTGAAAAAACATGATCGCTGGAACGGCGCGGTCGATAAGGAAATCCATCAGCTCCGCAGTGGCAGGTGAAGGCC
>CBDTXE010000045.1:0-9394 GCA_965364395.1 uncultured bacterium
AACTCGCCCACTTTGTCGGCGTTGGGTGCCGCCACCATTTCCGTAAGCACCGCCTCATTTTTAGTGGCGCTCGCCTTGGTCACCAGTCCGTCTTTGAATTCCAGCCGGATACCCTCAACTAGGTTGCCATAGCGGTACAGCGGTTGGTTAAACCTGATCCATCCGTTTGTTCCCCGCCAGTCGGGGCTGGTGAATATCTCAAAACTGGGTATATTGGCCCCGCTGCCGCCCCGCCAGGCGCGCTTTTCTCCCAAGGTGATCCATAGGCCCGCGTCCTCCCCGGTCACATGCAGCTTGTCGATAGGCAGTGCCGTCATTTTGGCGGCAAGCTCCTGTATCTGGTCCGTCGTCTCGCGCCACTTGGCCAATGGGTCATCCATATCCAGGTAGCAGGCATTGGTTATCTGCTGCCAATACTCCTCCAAATCCAGCCCGGCTTCCTTGGCCATGGCCGGCGTGCCATATAAGCCTAGTGTCCAACTGAAGGCATTTCGGTTTTCCTTTTCCGACCGCCACTCCCAGACCTTTTGCATTTTTAGGCCGCTGCGCATGATCTTTTTGGGGTCTGCCCCTTCCAAGGCGCGCGGGTCTGCCTCTCCTAGGATGGCCAACCAATGGTCGGCCTCGTCCACCTGCGACCTCCAGTACGACTGCGCAAAGTAGTCCAGTTGCTCGTCGGTGGCAATGTCAAAGAAGCTCTTGGTTATATTGATCGCCGAATCGTTATCCGGCTGGTAGGCGGAAATGACGTTTCCTCCGGCGCGCCAGACCGCCCGGCATACCTCGGCGTAGAGCGGCTTGGCACACTCCTTGGCCGAAACGCGTACTACGTCGCCTTTTTTGATGCCTTTGCCGTGGCCCAAGGCAAAATTCACTAAGACGTCAGCGTATTTCTCCAGGACTGCTTGCGGGGGTTGGTATGCCATGCTGACGCCTTTCATTACGTATATTCCAGTGTAACAAATGGCTCCCTCAAGCGTTAATCGTAAGCGTTACAGTTTGTGGATTGGCTATGGATGTTGTATTTTGATGCCGTTCCCAAGACAACCGGGAGGCACCAGTGGAAACCCAGCTTTACCAGCGCGGCAAGGCGGAGCAGGAATCCGGCAGCTGCGCCAAGGCGATACGCCTTTTCCGCGACTACCTGCGCGTCAGTGGCCCCTGGCACGAGCACTACGTTGACGCCACCCACATGCTTGGCGTCTGCCTGCGGGTCATGCGCCAGTACCAGGATGCGCAACTGACGCTGGACAACCTGCTCGCGCTGAAGGACATCGATCCGGCCACGCGCGGCCGCATCCTCTGCGACCTGGCCGACGCCAACCGGATGCTCGGCAACCACACCGCGGCCGACTTGCAGCTGCAGGAGGCGCTGGACATCTTTGAAGCCCGCGATGGGACCACGGCCAACCAGGCCATCGCCATCGGCTTTCGTTCACGCGTCGCCGCATCCCAGGGCGAATGGCAATACGCAGCCAGGCTGGGGGAAGCGGCGGCAGAAAGGTTCAGGGAGTATCTGTCGTCCTCGACAGGCCCGGATCGCCGGCCAGAGCTGTATCACGCCATCCACTTGGCACGCGTCTACGTTCATGCTGGCCTACCCGATAAGGCCTGGCGCATCGCCCACGCATACCTGCCGCTAGCGCGCCAGCTGGGCAAGCCCATCCACGTCCAGCGCCTGGACGTCATCGGCGACCTCGCCGAGCACCCGTCGGCCATGGAGGAGGTCCTGGCCGCCATGCCGCCCGAGTAGTGATTTTGGCGGCCTCCTTCCATGGAGGCCGCCCCAACGCCCTAATCCGCTTTAACCAGCACCATAAAGGCTTCAGAAGGTATCTCAACCTTCCCTACCATCTTCATCCGCTTCTTGCCGGCCTTTTGCTTCTGCAGTAGCTTGTTCTTACGCGTGACATCGCCGCCATATAGCTTGGCGGTCACGTTCTTCCCCATCGCCTTGATGTTCTCGCGGGCAATGATCTTGCCCCCAATGGCCGCCTGCAAACTGACTTCAAATAGTTGCCGCGGCACCACGTCCTTCAGCTTTTCCACGACCGCCTTGCCTTTGCCGTAGGCTTCGTCGCGGTGCGTAATTGAACTCAGCGAGTCAACCAGCTCGCCGCCCACCAAGATATCTAGCCTCACTAGATCCTCCACCCGGTAATCGGCCAGCTCGTAGTTAAAAGAGCCGTAACCGCTGGTTATGGACTTCAAAGAATCGTAGAAGTTGGTCAGGACGTTGGCCAGGGGCGCCTCAAAAGTTATTAGCGCCAATTGTTCATCTAAGTAACTCATATTCTTTTGCATTCCGCGGATACGGTTAACCAGCTGGATGACCGCGCCCACGTAATCGCAGGGCACTACCACTTCGCCCGTAATCCACGGCTCGCTGATACTGGCAACCCGGCTGGCATCGGGCAGCTCCGCCGCTGACCGGACGCTGAACTCGCCGCCGTCTGTCGTCCGCACGATGTAATCGGTCGATGGCGTAGTGACCACCATGTCCAGGCCGTACTCGCGTTCCAAGCGCTCTTTGATTATTTCCATGTGGAGCAGTCCCAAGAATCCTACCCGGTAACCAAAGCCCAGTACCTGAGAGCTCTCCGGCTCGTAAACCAAGGCGGCGTCATTCAGCTTCAGCTTCTCCAGCGCGTCCTTCAGGTCAGGGTACTGCTCGGCGCTGGCCGTAAAGAAGCCGGCAAACACAAACGGCTTGACCGCCAGGTAACCGGGAAGGGCTTCCGCCGCCGGATTGGCCGCTTGCGTCACGGTGTCGCCAACCCGCGCCTCGGCAATCGATTTAAGGTTGGTTACCACATAGCCGATCTGGCCGGTAGTCAGCGTGGGTGCGCTGACTTGCTTGGGCTTGAATATGCCGGTGTCAACCGCCAGGGCGGCCGACCGCGACGCCATCAGCCTTAGATGGTCTTGCCGCTTCATTTCCCCATCGATGATCCGCAGGAAGAGGATGACACCGCGGTACTCGTCGTAGATTGAATCAAATATCAGTGCCCTTAGCGGTGCCTCTGGCGCTCCTTTGGGGGCGGGTACGTCGCGCACAATCCGGTCAAGCACTTCAGGCACCCCATCGCCATCTTTGGCGGAAACACGTAAGACGTCCTCCGGCTTGCAGCCTAAGAGTGAACACACTTCCCCGGCTACCCGTTCCGGGTCAGCCGCCGGCAAGTCGATTTTGTTGAGGACCGGGATAATTTCCAGGCCCGCCTCAATGGCTAGGTAGACGTTGGCCAACGTTTGAGCCTGGATGCCCTGCGAAGCGTCCACCACTAGCACGGCGCCCTCACAGGCCGCCAGGCTACGGCTGACTTCGTAGCTGAAGTCAACGTGCCCGGGAGTATCAATCAAGTTCAGCTGGTACTCGCCATCATGTTCCCAGCGCATCTGCACCGGCTGCAACTTGATAGTGATGCCTTTTTCACGCTCCAGGTCCATGGAATCGAGCAGCTGGGCCTGCATCTCCCGTATGGCCACCGTGCCGGTAAGCTCAAGCATCCGGTCAGCCAGCGTGGACTTACCGTGGTCAATGTGGGCGATAATGCAAAAATTACGGATATTGGACTGTTTCATCGCCTCTAGTGTATCATTCAGGCGTCCTGATCCCGGATACAGGAGCCCCTTTGAATTACCGGCAGCAGTTTCCCGGGCCCGCCATCTTCCCCGTCATCCACGTCGAGGACTACGCCCAGGCCGCCCGCAACCTTGCCGTCTGCACGGAGTGCGGCACCGACGGCGCCTTCCTGATCATGCACACCGGCGACGCCAGAGACCTGGTGGCCATCATCAGGCGTCTGGTCAAGCCAGGCAAGCCCCACGGCCTCTGGCTGGGTGCCAACTTCCTTGGCGTGCCGGTTGACGAGGCACTGGACCTGGCGACTTCACTTGGCTTGGATGGCCTATGGGCCGACAACTGGATGCGTACCAGCGACGGCTCGCCTCCGCCGGCGCGGACCAACGGACTGCTGTTCTTTGGCGGCTTTGCCTTCAAGTACCAGCTCCAGCCGCTGAACTTTGATGCAGCCCAGCAGGCGCTCCCGCACGTGGACATCATTACCACCAGCGGCGCTGGCACCGGACGGCCGGCCCACCTGGAAAAGCTGGATGGGATTCGCCGGTCAATCGGCAAAGCGCCCCTGGCCACGGCCAGCGGCGTTGATTTGGGAAACGTCACCGAACAGCTGAAGTACGTCGATGCCGTCCTGGTCTCAACGGGCATCTGCACCTCTTTCACCGAGATTAACCCGGACATTCTCGTGCGCATGACGCAAATCGTGCACAACCGGCCCCCGTCATAAGCGGGGGCCGCTGGCCATCTAAGTAAGGTTAAACGGCCGCAGTACCTGGGCCTTAAATTTGCGGTAGAATTGCCGGGCTTCGCGCAAGTTAAGAAGATAACAAGGTACCAGATAGGCCACGGCCGCCACCGCTACTATCGTGAAGAACTTGGGGCCAACCACGCCAAATCCAACGTCCGCCCGGTAGAGAGGCAACACCCGCGACACCAGCCAGTACACCACGCCGCCCATTACGGCCGCCGCCATTATCATCCGGTACGTCCCCATCCAGATGTCCCGCAAGCCAATGTGGCCCAGCTTTCGCTGCAGCAAGGCGATCATCACAATGGTCTCAAAACCCATTACTATTGAGTGTGCCATGGCCAAGCCAATTACACCGTAGAGTTCAGACAACCAGAAACTCAGTCCGACGTTGATGATCAAAGCCGTCAGGCTGATATAAAGCGGCGTCCGCGTATCCTGCAATGCATAAAACACCCGCGCCACCAAGAAGAATAGCGCCTGGAACAAGATTACGCCCGCAAACCACCCCAGCGTGTTAGCCGTAACTGGGTCACCAAATCCATATAGCAAGCGCACGATGTATCCACGCATGATCACCGTAATCACTACCGCCGGCACTACAAAGAACAGGATCAGGCGCGCATTGGACACAAATTCGGCCACCAACTTGTCGATGGCGCCGTGGGCCGCCCTGGCCGCCATCCGCGGAAAAGCCGCCGTAGCGATTGAGTTACCAATTAAGGCAATGGGCACGTTCTTAAGGTTGTTGGCATAGTAAAGGGCGCTCAGGCTTCCTGTGGCCAGGCGCGAACCGATAATCGTCTCGATGGTGTAGGCAATCTGGTCAATACCCTGGTCAATCGACCGCGGGATCATCAGGCCAATCACGCGCCGGACATCCGGGTTTTTAACGTTGACCTTGGGGCTGTAGCGGAAGCCCAGTCCCAGCAGGCCCAGGATTTGCAGCAACGCCTGAAGGGCGGCGCCAATGACCACGCCGTAGGCCACCCCAAAAATCCCTTGGCTAGGACTGAGAAACACGATGCCAAAAATAATACCCAGATTGTAAAACACACTGGCCAACGCAAAGATGACAAAACGGTTGAATGACTGCGCGATGCTGCCCCATAGCGAGGATATGGCAAACATGAAAGGCGTAATCAGCATGATTTGGGTCAGCGCCACCGTCAGTTCATGGCGGACGGGGTCAAAGCCCGGAACCAGCATGGTGGTTATGGGATCGGCAAAGATGAAGGCCAGCACACCCAGCACTAGCGTCCCCAGCATCAACAGGTTGAGCAGCGTTGATGCCAGGTCCCAGGCTTTTTGCTGCTCATCTTTGGTCATCCGGTTGGTAAATACCGGAATGAAGGCTACGGCAAAAGCGCCGGAAACCAGCAGCGTAAATAATAGCTCAGGCAACCTGAACGCCGCCGTGTAGGCATCCGTTTCCGGGCCGATTCCAAAATGCGATACCAGTAAGCGGTCACGCAGCAAACCCAGCAGGCGGCTCGCCAGATACGATAGGGAAATGATAATGGCCGCGGCCGATACCGAGGACGCGCGGCGGTTCAGCCGGGAAATGATTGTCTTCACTAGAAGCAATTATAGCGTTGGCACGATGTGAATAACAAACTGGGTGGGAAGCGCGTCACGCCTCCCACCCCTTGGCGGGTCCTAGCCGATTGGCCGGTTCCACATGTCAGCGGAGCGCGCTTGGTTTGCGACTTCTTGCAGCCGGTTATGGAAAAGCTGATGGGCCTCACGGCTATGCACGATGGCCGCGCACGACGGGCAAACCCAGTGGCCTTCAATAGCCGAGGGCTTGAAGTATCCGATCTGGCGCAGAAACTCCTCTTCCTCACGCTGACGGCTGCGCTCTTCCTGTTCGCGCTCCATCCGCTCGCCCACTTCCCGCAGCTCTGCCTGAGAAGGCAGGCGCGGATGCCGGATTACGGCCGCTGGCACCGCCGTGCGCGTCTCCTCCAGCAGCCTGGCGATCTCGTCTTGGTTGTCCGGCGCGTCCTGCGGCCTATCGGGATGGCACATGAACATCCTTTCCGTGCGCCAGCAGCGTGACGCTTTCCGTATCGCGGAGCCAGGTGGTGGCCGGCTCCCCATTGGCATCGCGGTGGCTGAGAAACACCTGGCCATCGCGGGTGGCAACATCGGTGATCTTGACCTCGATTCTCAGTCCGGCCAGATCTTCGTGAAGCATCCACCCTGGCAGCTCCACGATGTCGCCGGCCCGAAGCAACGCGGCTGTGATTGTCAAAAGTGCCTCCTTACGGTTGCGTAGGGTGCATTATAACGGATTGACCTAGCAGCATAAACAGTATATAATCACCTCGATACGTGAGGGTGCGTATGCACCTTCAAACCCCACATGAGGGAGGTGGCATCTTGCCACGAATGAGAAGTTCCGCCCGCGCCGCCGTGCTGGCCGCCATGGTCGCCATGGCCATGGCCGGTCCGGCGAGCGCCGGAACCGTCGAAGACGCCTACCCGGACGCGCCTCCCACAAAGGGCCAGTCCGGAAACGGCAGCTACCGGTACGACGCCCCCACCGCTACCTCGCGCGTGGAACTGGACCCCAACAGCTTCGACGCCAACCCCGGCGACGCCGTCTGGGCGGATTTCACCGTCCCCGTGTCCAACTTCCCCATGGCCGACGGCCGGGTGGCGGAGTTCACCGTCGACCTGCCCGCCACCGTTCTCGGATCCAGTTGGGGAGTCAAGGTCTGCACCAAGGCCTCGCCAGAGGACGCCAGTCCCTGTGGGGCGGCGTCGCCGGTGCTCTACCACCAGCAGTCACCGGTACACAACGTCTTCACTGTCCCGGTGGGTGGGGAGGACCGCATCATCCGTGTCCAGCTGACGTTCCTGCGTGACCGCACCGTGGACTCGCGCTTCACGCGCCAGGCCATGCTGAGGTTCCGGCACCGCTGGCTGGTCACGGACAACACGCCGCCGACATTCGGCTTCAAGGCCAACGGCGTCGACGTCGCCTCCGCTCCTTCGTTCAACCCGTCCACGGCACCCGACGGCGTCACTCTGGACATGATCGAGCCCACCGACGGCACCGCAGTCACCAGCGCCTCCATCACCGTCGACGGCGTCACAACGCCTGTCAGCCCCGAGGAAGGCGGAAGCCTACAGCTGACGCCGGGCCGCCACTCCGTGGTTGCCCGTGCCACCGATGCGGCCGGCAACACCCGCGAGGTGCCCGGCACCGTGGAGTACGCCGTGCCGCCGCTGAGCATCACTGGTGGCACGCCCGGCAACGGCGCGCGCCTGAGGTCGGGGACCAAGCTCGACGAGATCACTGCCGCCACTACCGGCCCCGAACTGGTTTCCGGCGAGGTCAAGCTGGACGGCAACCTACTGCCCACCGCCGTCGACATCAGCTCGCTCGCTGCAACCGTGCCCGAGGAGTACGAGCTCTGCGTCGGCCGGCACACCGTCGACGTCGCGGCCAAGGACTCGTTTGGCCAGGTGGCCACGGCCTCCTGGACCTTCCGCGTCAACGGCAAGCCCACGCGCTCATGCGCCCGCAAGGTCTGCGTGGATTCGCGGGCCAACGCCAAGAACACCGCCGCCGCCATCCGCGCGGCCAAGGCAGCCGAGCGCACTCTGGTGAAGCAGCGCCGCGGCAAGCGCGGACAGGAACGCCGGGCCATCAACAACCAGCTCCGGTTGGTTCGCCAGGACATCAAGGCCAAGCGCCGACTCCTGAGCAAGCAGCAGAGCTACACCCGCCGGATGTGCCGGTTGGCGCGCGGGTAGCACCGCACCCGAGCCGCCACCTAGGCGGCACAAGGGCCGGTTCCATGTGGAACCGGCCCTTTCTCGTGCACTGATATATCTTTAGGCTTCGGCCAGTTTGCCGGCGGTACCGGCGGTAGTGTCGCCGCCAACGTCAACCGGAGTTGTGTATTTCTTCAGCTTGTTGGGTCCACCCACGACCTTCAGGAACTGGTCCTCGTCCATGGTCTCTTCCTGGACCAGGAACTGGGCAACTTCGTCCAATTCTTTCCTGTGCTTTTTGATGGTTTCAAAGGCGCGGGCGGTTGCTTCATTGATGAGCACCGCAACTTCGTCGTCAATCACCTTGGCCACGTCGTCAGAGTAGTTTTTACCCTCACCAAGCTCGCGGCCAATGAAGATGGCATCCGATTGTCGCCCAAACACCAGGTTGGGTAGCTTCTCGCTCATCCCGTAATCCATGATCATCCGGCGTGCTACATTGGTGGCGTTCTGTAGGTCGTTGGACGCGCCGGTGGTGATTTCGCCGTACACTGCTTTTTCTGCCATGCGCCCGCCCAGCATCATCGCTAGGTCGTCTTTAAAATCCTGGACGCTGGACAGGTGGCGGTCTTCTACCGGAAGGCTCCAAGTGAATCCGCCGGCATTGCCCCGCGGTACCACCGTGATCTTATGGATGGGGTGCGCATTGGCCATGTAGTGGCCAACGATGGCGTGTCCGGCCTCGTGGAAGGCCGTAATCTCTTTTTCACGGGCGTTCATGATGTGGCTCTTGCGCTCTGGCCCCAGCATGACCTTTTCAACCGACATGTCGATGTCGTGCATGCTGATCTTTTTCTTGTTCTGGCGGGCCGCCAAAATTGCGGCCTCATTCATCAGGTTCATTAAGTCGGCACCGGAGAAGCCGGGCGTCTTCTTGGCAATCTTGCCAAGGTCAACGCCTTCTTCCAAAGGCTTCCCAGCCGAGTGGACATCCATAATTTGCTTGCGGGCCTTCACGTCTGGCGAGTCCAAGGTGACGCGGCGGTCAAACCGCCCTGGGCGGAGCAGCGCCGGGTCTAGCACGTCGGGCCGGTTGGTGGCCGCCATCACGATGACGTTGGTACCCTGCTCAAACCCGTCCATCTCCACCAGGATCTGGTTCAGAGTCTGCTCGCGCTCGTCGTGGCCGCCGCCCATGCCGGTGCCGCGCTGGCGGCCGACGGCATCGATCTCATCGATAAAGATGATGCAGGGGGCGTTCTTTTTGGCCTTGGCAAACAGGTCGCGCACGCGGCTGGCGCCGACGCCGACGAACATTTCCACAAAGTCCGATC
>CBDTXE010000046.1:0-9298 GCA_965364395.1 uncultured bacterium
GCCGCACACCAGGACCACCTGCACGGCGGCTGGACTGGAGCCGGATGATTGGCATTCCCCCGCCGCTTCGGCGGCGGGGGAATGGTTTCGATAGTAAGCCTGATATGCTTAATGCTATTATTATGTCCGCAGAGGGGTGTAGCTCAGTTGGTAGAGCAACGGTCTCCAAAACCGTGTGTCGTGGGTTCGAGTCCTGCCACCCCTGCCATATAGAATGCGAAGAAGTCCGGACCTGTAAGACGGTTTGGATTTTTTGGTTTATGCACATAGAGGGGCAGGACGATCCATACTTTCATGTACAACTTTCCATCTGCGTGCTCTCAATTTTCCAAAAGTTCCGACCATCACTGCCTAAGCTCTATTTCTGCAAGTTAATTTAGGAACCGCCATCTCTTGTCCACAATTATGAGACCACTTAACAGGTACTGAGTCATGAATTCGCTCACATTCATAACTCAGTGAGAAAGCAGTAAACTATTCAGGTACAGCGGCAATCTTCTCATAAATGGCAACTGTAATCTGTACGTACTTAAGAACACACTTAAAGAGATTACATTGCAAATGCCAACAGTTCACGGCAGTACTTTTCAGGCACTATCGCGCCACGATAAACACAGCTGTACGCGAACTTATTGGCAAGATAGTGGCTGTAGCTGGCTGTCCAGGAACTCCTGCGTCTGAGGAGAAAACTGCTCAGGACGCCGGAACACTTAAGCTACAATTTGTTGCTAACAGATCATAAGTGTAGTGGTAATAATCACAAACTAAAAAGCCCATTGACTGGGTTTACCTGGTGTGAAATTATAGTTGAAAGAAAAGGAGGAGTGCAGCTATCCATGAATCAGCATGATCAAAATGATCCGCTACGAGAACTGCTAGCCGACGATGCGCAAAGCGTAGACCGCAACCGCGTGGCTGCCTGTCTAAAGCCATATGTGCGCTTTGATAAGCAAAGCAAGGAGCCGCATTTTCTCGCCGACTTCGCAACCATTATATCAAATGAGGCCAAAATTGAAGCTGTGCTGCTGGCATCCA
Organism: uncultured bacterium; assembly: GCA_965364395.1. Lineage (GTDB taxonomy): Bacteria > Patescibacteriota > Saccharimonadia > UBA4664 > SCTI01 > CBDTXE01. The sequence goes on from CBDTXE010000046.1 coordinate 1,036, forward strand.
AGGCTCGCTCACTCATCTTCGATGAACCAGAGGGTTTAACCCCTATCGAGGTCATCAAGCTGGACATTATGCCCGAGGGTAGTGTCAAGTCTGCGCTTAAAAAACTATATGATAGCCGCAAAATCAAAAAGGATGCCGCTGGTAGGTATAGCATCCCTAACTATCGGATTAGCGAAGTGATCGACCGGCTGGGAAAGGGCGAATAGCGTCATGGCCGACCTGGAACAAAGGGTTGAAGCGCTTGAAGACCGTGTCAGAAGACTCGAAGCTGCAAGCCGTACTGCACAGCCCACAACACCCGTCGAAAAACTACAGGCACCCAAGGAGTTCCTAATGGCGAAGGCGCCCAAGTCGGTGGTGGAAAAGACCCTAGCCCTTGGCTATTACTATGAGGTCGCAACCGGCCACGGCGCCTTTAATATTAGCGACCTGGAGGCATTGTTTCGCGCCGCAAAGGAAAAACTACCCTCCAACATGAGCGATATGGCCAACAAAAACGTAAAAAAAGGCCACATCATGGAACACGCTACCAAAAAAGATGACAAAAGGGCGTGGGTATTAACGGCGACAGGCGAGCGATACGTCGAAAAAAGTTTTAACGTGGAGAAACAATGGAAAGCGTAGACCCCGAATTGCAGGCTATGGCCTCTATAGCTGGCACACTCACGAACCTTGATGCAGAAAGTCAAACTCGTGTCTTGCGCTGGGCCGCAGCAAAGTTTGACGTTTCTCTGGTGGGTAGTGGTTCAGCTTCCGCGCGTAGCGACAGCAACGCCAAAGAACATGCGCAGTCCAATTGTTTTACCGAATTCGTCGATTTATTTCACGAAGTCAACCCCGCTAGCAACCTTGAAAAGGCGCTTACGGGCGCCTACTGGCTACAGGTTGTGCAGGGCGCGCCTTCGTGGCAGTCACAGCAGGTCAACGCCCTACTTAAAGATACTGGCAACGGCATTGACCATATTGTTGATCCGCTCGACTCAGCCCAAAGCAAAACACCAGCACTTGTACGGCAGGTGGCCAAGAGCGGTAAGAGTCGCCAAGCCCGAAAGACGTATAAACTCACCACATCGGGCGTTAAGTTCATCGCGGCCAAGGCTGGTGGCGCAGCTGACGCCAGCGACACAAGCGAGGAATAGAAATGGACCCTGCAAAAGTGCTCGGCCACCTTCCTGCTGGCTTGCGCGGTGAATTGCTACACGCCTTTAACGACATTGTCGCCAATTTTCGGAATGGCAAATGGGAGCCGTCTGAGCTGAATGGCGGTAAACTATGCGAAGTAGTTTATACAATTCTAAAAGGCTTTACTGACGGTTCTTACCCGGCCAGCGCGTCCAAACCAAGAGACATGGTTACGGCTTGTAGGCAACTTGAACAGGCGGCTTCCAGCTTCCCACGGTCTGTGCGCATCCAGATACCCCGTGTACTGGTAGCCCTATATGAAGTCCGCAATAGCCGTGGCGTGGGTCATGTGGGTGGCGAGGTCGACCCAAATCACATGGACGCGGCTATGGTCTTGCATAACGCGCGCTGGATCACGGCGGAGTTGATCAGGGTATTCCACGGCGTTGATGTTGCCACTGCAACCGCTGCAGTCGAGACTCTAACTGAACGTGAGGTTCCGCTAATCTGGAGTATTAACGGACGGAAACGCATCTTGAGCCACAACTTTAAGACCAAGGAAAAAGCTTTATTGCTGCTGTATTCCGAGTCCTCAACGAGTGTCAGTGAGGCTGATTTGGTTGCATGGACAGAGCACTCAAACGCCGCCGTTTTCCGGCGCGACATTCTTGTCAAAGGGCACAAGGCTAGGCTGTGGGAGTACGACAAAAAGGCCAAAACAGTAAGTCTTTCACCGCTAGGCATGGCAGAGGTAGAAACGAAACTACTAAAACAATGGCCTCCGCCAAATTAAGACAAATCGCCAGTGCACTCGCTAAGTAGATCGCGGATTTGTTCAATACGTTCTCAGTTTCAGCAAGCTTTTCATCGCTATCGTCCTGCACCATTTCATCCCATCGCATGGTTCGAGTCCTGCCACCCCTGCCAGAAATTATATGTGCTTACGCTTTGCTATACTGGTTGCATGAACACCAGGTCATTTGTCCGCACGCTGCTAGTTCCATCTCCCGGGCAATTCGTTGGAACCTGGGCGCTGGCCATCTTCACGCAGGCGGCCGGCCATTTTGCCGACGTTGTGCGCGTCCTTAGTAGCGTGAGCAGTATCCGCGAGCAGGATTTCATGGATAATCTAAACAACGTCATGCAGTTGTTCGGCCTATTGCCAAAGTTCGGGATATTTGACGTCTTAATCGTCGGCATGATCGTGGGTGCCGGCATCACAGGAACGGCGCTAGGAGTGAGGTACCTGCGTGGTATGCAGGAGGGGGCTAGGCAGATCATTACGGAAGCCGTCACCAGTTTCTGCCTGTGGGTGTTAACGCTGTCCTTAATTGGCGTCACTTGTTTTTATAACATCCCCATATGGGTATCGTTTGCGGACAGCGTCTTTACGGGGTCGGTTAAGTTTCCCGCCCTGGTCGGTGCCGCCCTAGGGTTTGTTGGCTTGGCAGCCAACTATTACATGATTTGGATGATGTCCATTGTGACGCTGCGCCGGCATCTCAATTAGGCGTATAATGCCTGCATGCCAAAAACTGAGCACGACGATGAGGAATTGCGGGGCAAGTTGTCGCCGCAGCAATACCAGGTAGTTCGCCACAAGGCCACCGAGCCGCCGTTCACGGGAATCTACCTGAACGAGAAGCGAAGTGGTGTTTACTGCTGCGTGGCATGCGGGCAGGAACTTTTCGCGTCAGACACCAAATACGAGTCAGGCAGCGGGTGGCCCAGTTTTTATGAGGCCGTTAGCCATTCTAACATTTCCTTCCATGACGACTACGCCCATGGCATGCACCGGGTAGAAGTGGCATGCTCCCAATGCGGAGCACATCTGGGGCACTTGTTCCCAGATGGGCCGCAGCCAACCGGGAAGAGATACTGTATCAATTCACTTTCAATAGATTTTAAGCAAGAAGGAGTAGCATAAGTGAAATGCCCAAATGACAATGCCACGTTAGTAATGAGTGAGCGGCACGGGATCGAAATTGACTACTGCCCGGAGTGCCGCGGCGTCTGGCTGGACCGGGGTGAGCTGGACAAGATCGTTGAAAGGGCCGGAGCCGATAGCGCGCAGCCGTACAGGGAGCCGCACCAGGCGCCGGTTCGCCATCGTGAGCCCTATCCCGAGCATCGGCCATCGCACGACCCGTATCACCACAAGAAGCACAAAAAAGAATCCTTCCTTGGTGATATCTTTGATTTTTGACGCGTACGCATAAGCGCTTTGTTGACTTTCCAGATTGAACTGGCGGATACTTGAAACGATGAACCCGCTACGGCTTTTCAACTATCCCACCAAGCAGGCTGCGCAGGCCTGGACCGGCCACTACCAAAAGCGGGGCGACCGTGATACCGCGGACTGCGTGATTGGCTTTTCGTTTGGGTACCGCGGCAAGCGCCGGAAAGTTAGTCCGGGATTGAGCAACCAGGACCTGGCTAACGTCGCCATCAAACATTACGGGCCCTTACCCAAAATATTCCAGTTTGAGATAGCGGATGCCTACGCCGAGTCTGGCGGACCGGCCAAGGCGCCCGTCCTGCGGATTGAAAAACACCGTCGTGCCGGACAGTATTTGGACACCTGGGAGGTGGCCGACCAGGCGCGAGAACTCATGCGCCAATACGGCTACCACCGGCCAATCCTGCTGGCGCACCCATTCCATATGCCCAGGGTACAGCTAGTCTGTAGCCGGTTGGGTATGAACTGGATTGCCACCGGAGATTGCCGCGGCGCGGTGGAATTTGATCCGCAGTCATCCCAAAAATGGACGCGCAGTGTTGATGCATGGCGGGGTTATGAGCCGCTGGCCATGGCCTTTTACCGCATGAAAGGCTGGGTATGAAGCACGTTGTCGTGGTGGGCGGCGGTTTTGCCGGCGTGGCGTTTGCCCGTCGGCTGTCGGCGGACAAGCGGTTTCAAATAACGCTGCTGTCTGACAAGCCGGATTTTGAGTACCACGCAGCCCTGTATCGTTCCGCCACTGGCCGGTCACCGCTGGAGGTAGCGGCGCCGCTAGCAGATATTCTGGCCGGCACGGGCGTTGAGCTTCTAAACGACCGGGCAGTTAAGTTGGACGCCAAGAATAAGGCGGTTGTCTGCTCCTCCGGTGAGCGCTACGGGTATGATGAGCTAGTATTGGCGCCAGGAATGGCAACGGCCTATTTTGGCATTAGCGGACTTCCTGAATACTCATACGGCATCAAAAGTATGGCGGAAGCCATGCGCTTGCGGGGGCACCTCCACGATGAGCTAACCAGCGGGCACAAGCCGGAGCTAAATTACGTGGTAGTTGGCGGGGGGCCCAGTGGCGTGGAACTGGCCGGAGAATTGACGGCGTACTTGCGGCGCATCAGGCGAAACCACGGCATCCGGAAGCCGTTTAATGTCACCTTGGTGGAGGCTGCCCCGCGTATCCTGCCGGCACTGCCAGAGCGTTTTGCCAGGTCTGCCCATCGTCGCCTGCAGCGGCTGGGAGTCAAAGTTATTACCAGTACGGCCGTAAAGGGTGAGACTGCGGAGACACTGATGCTGCCGGAGGGCAATATCGATACCCATACGGTGATATGGACCGCCGGCATGACCAACTCGCCCTTTTTCAAAGAGCAGCGCAATATTTTCCAGTATGGCAAGGCCGGGCGGGTAATTGTGGAAGGGTTGTCAGCCGCGCCTGGCATATGGGTACTGGGTGATAGCGCCGCCACTGAGCAATCCGGATGGGCACAGACGGCCGTGTACGATGGTGCGTATTTGGCAGACCTATTGCGCAGACGTGAAATGGGAAACCAGCCGGCAGCGTACCGGCCCCCAAAGCCGGTGGCGGCGGTGCCGGTGGGCGGTACATGGTGCGCGGTAAATTTGAACGGCATGCTGATCACCGGTTTGCTTGGGTGGTACTACCGCCGCTGGGCAGATTTTCATTTGTACCGGCAAATCATGCCCTTGAGTCTGGCCGCCAAGTTCTGGATCATGGGCAGTCGCAAGTCAGAAAACTGTTCCGTCTGCCGCGGGAAAGGTAGTGGCGCCTGACCCTTTGTAAACACCCGCAAGTCATATATGCTTGACGGTATGAAACCAAGCGCCTCAGTCCTAATCCAAGAAACCCTCCTGCATATCGATAAGCCGGTAATTGTTAGCGGCTGGGTCCATACGGTCCGCGACATGGGCAAAATTGCTTTTATTGAAGTCCGCGACCATACCGGATTACTCCAGGTGGTGGTGGATGATTACGAAATACTGCCCAAGCTGGGACCGGAGTATGTCGTAAGGATATCTGGCACGGTACGCCGGCGGGGCGAGCGCTACGTGAACCCCAAGATTGCCACGGGTACCATTGAGCTTGGCGCCCAGACGATTGAGGTTCTTAGTGCCAGCGCCGACCTGCCGTTTGAGGTGAAAAAAGACACGTCGGCGGTCAATGAGGAGCTGCGCCTGCAGTACCGGTATCTTGATCTCAGAAGCGGACGCATGGCCGCCAACTTGCAGCGCCGGCACGGAATTCTGCGTTTCATGCGCAGTTTTCTGGATGAGCAGGGGTTCACGGAGGTTGAAACTCCAATGCTGACCAAGGGCACGCCGGAAGGTGCCAGGGAATTTTTGGTGCCATCACGCCTTCATCCTGAACAGTTTTATGTATTGCCACAATCGCCGCAGCAATTCAAGCAGCTGCTGATGGTCGCCGGCGTCGGCCGCTACTACCAGTTGGCGCGCTGCCTGCGCGACGAGGACCAGCGGGGTGACCGCCAGCCGGAATTTACCCAGCTGGACATAGAGCTGTCGTTTGGGACACAAGAAGACATCATTTGGCTTAATGAGGCGATGATGATTGCCATGGTCAAGAAGTTGTTCCCGGAAAAACATATATCTACCACGCCATTTCCCAAACTAACCTATGACCAGGCAATGAAGCAGTACGGCACCGACCGGCCTGACTTACGCAAGGACAAGAACGACCCTAATGAGCTGGCGTTTTGTTGGATCGTTGACTTTCCAATGTTTGAGATCAACCAGGAGACCAGCAAGATTGATGCCGTGCACCACCCATTTACGGCTCCCAAGCCAGAGGATATGGATAAACTGCGCGATGCTCCGTTGGAAGTCAGAGCCGATGCGTACGACCTGGCTTTGAATGGCAATGAGATATGCGGGGGGTCGGTACGTATTCACGATCCGGAGTTGCAGACGACTGTGTTTGAGTTGCTAGGCTTAGGAAAAACTGAGATCCAACAGCGCTTTGGCCACATGTTGGAGGCGTTTAAGTATGGCGTACCGCCTCATGGCGGCTGCGCCTACGGCTTTGACCGCCTGGTTATGGTGCTGTGCGACGAGCCAAATATTCGGGAAGTGATTGCGTTTCCCAAGACCGGCGATGCGCGTGACCCGCTAACCGGAGCGCCCACGGAGGTCGCCGCCGACCGCCTGGCGGATGCCCATATTAAGACTGTCCCGCCCAAACGCAAGTAGCTTGGTATTAAAGGCCGGCCGCGCTACAATGTAGGTTATGTTTCGTGTCGCTGTGATCTGGTCCCTGCTTCTGCTGCCCTCGGCGGCATTGGCCAATGATGCGGTGCTGCTTGGTCCGGCAGCCGCCGCACCGCCGGCGCTGAACGGTGCCAGTCCGGCGGCCAGCCAGGATCCCCTGGCAGGGCCAGTCAGCCCGGAAAGCTCAGGGGTCCTGCAGCCGGCAAACCCTTCCACGGGGGGTGAATTGCAGCCGGGCGGCGGCGGAAATCCCGGGCTGGGGGCGGAGACCACCGCCCAGAGCGCGCTCCAGCAGCCGGCTAACGCCGAACAAGCCCGATTGTTTATCCAGGGTGAAACAGAGGGCGGCAGTGAAGAATCGGCCAGCGAGGAGTCAACGGTACCATCGTGGCTGACAACCACCCTGCTGCTGGTTGGGGCTTTGACATCCGCCGTGGCCGGTATTTGGCTATGGCGCCGGTCTGCCCGGTACGCCAAGCAGCCTCCGCGCTCATCCTAGTTGGTGCGTTATTACCATATTGTTTCCACATTCCCTTGTGGCTTGGTACAACAATGATGGGGACAGAGAGGAAAAAGCCGATCGCGATTGTGCTTATGTTTACATGATGATTAAATGTAACTATGGCACTGACTTGTCAAAACTGCGGATCGCATGACATCGTTTCTATCCAGGGACAGAACTACTGCATAAATTGCGGCAAGCAGGTAGTGGCGCCAGTGCCCGAACCGGCCGCCGTATCCTCATTGGCACCGGTGAATGTGGCTGTGGGGGCGACAGTATCCAAGCCGGCCCAGCAGCTAAAGAAACCATCGAGACCTTCCAGGGCTTCTGATCCAGAACACGTGCAAATTTCCAGATTCTTCAAAGAGCAAGAGGCGGCTTCCGCCGAACCGGCTGGCAATGCGCCGGTAGTTCCGCCGCCGCCACCTAGTAAGCCAGTCAGAACGAGCAGCCCGGCGGTTAAGCCGCCAAAAGCCGTAAGGGCCTCTAGGCCATCCAAGACCGCAAAAGCAGCCGCAGTACCAGGGGGTAGCCCAGATAAGCCAGGTACCCGGACAGCCAATAAGCGCAGAGCCACCAAGGCCGCCAAGCCATCGCCACCGCCGGTGGTGGCTGACGACGGATCGGCTTACCGTAAAGCCGCCGTGCCAGCCGCTGCGGCTAGCCAACAGCCTCCGGCGCACTTGGAGCCGGAGGAAGTCAGGCCGCATCCGGTGTCGTTCACGGTTATCACCGCGTTGGCGGTGGCGCTGCCGGTGAGCTTGTTGGTTGGCGCGGGTGTTTGGCTAGGGCTGGATGGTGATTTGATGCTCTACTGCGTTGCCAGCAGTATTGTACTGGTGACTTGCACACTGATGTTGTCACGGGCCGCCTTGCTGTACGGTCTTTCCAGGTCGCAAGACGGCCGGCCGGCGCCCCGCGAGCAGTGGTGGGCGGCCGCCCGCAACGGCTTCCTGGAAATGATTAACGTTGATCTTATAACCTTGATTGTCTTAATGCTGTTGTTTGCTTCTGGAGTGGCGGTCTGGCAGTTGGCCCATGCCGCTTCCGGCTTGGCCGATCCATGGCAGATAAGCATACTGGCCGCCGGCAATGCCATGATTGCCTGGATGTTCATCGGGACATTTGCTGCGCGCCACATTGCCATCCCGGCGGTAGTC
>CBDTXE010000047.1:0-9243 GCA_965364395.1 uncultured bacterium
GGGGCCGATCCAATCGGTCCTATTCCTGGAGGTGGTAGTGCGACGTCTTGCCGCTGGCTTCCGTCACTTCCGCCCGGTCGCAGTCAAGCATGCGGATCTTGAGCACGGCGTGCCGGTCAACCAGCCCGGCATCCACCAGGCGCTCGGGATCAACCAACACCGGAATGATGTTGCGCTCGCCGGACTGGGTGACAAAGTCCTCAAGGGTCTGCATACCCTTCAGACCATTGACGGTCTTTGCCTTACGTACGATGACGCGGCTGCGGGACCGTTCAACGGCCACCGCCATCCGCCGCGCTCCGCCGTCGTGCCCGGTAATGTAAACCAGGCGCCGTCCGCTTGGGGAGAGCTTTGCCAGTTGGGGAAACATTGGTACTCCTTAGAGTGTGTCAAAGGACTGGACCAAGCTAGGAAACCCATTAATAACATCGGTAGAGCGTGAGTGCAATGTGTGCGATCTTGCCGCGGTTGTCTATACTGGCTCCATGAAAGAACACGACAAGCCAAAAACCGGCACGATAGTGGCCGCCGATCTGACCGTACCTAACGCACCGGAACTAAGGGACTTTTATGCCGCCGTCACCGGCTGGACCACCGAGGAAGTGCCGATGGGGGACTACGCCGATTACATGATGAAGGCTCCGGAAACCGGCCAGCCGGTCGCCGGCGTCTGCCACGCCCGAGGCGGCAATAAGGACCTGCCGCCCCAGTGGATTATATATGTCAGCGTTAGCGACGTCGCCGCCGCGCTAGCCAAGGTGGCGGAGATGGGCGGTACAGTCATCGTTCAAAAGGAAGGCTATGCCATTTTCCGCGACCCGGCGGGCGCCACGATGGGCCTGGTCAAGGGATAACGCCCAGCGGCCGGATACGTAAAAGCCCCCGGAGGGACCCTTACGGACACGTATAGTGTCAGTGGGTCCCCGCGGGGGCGGAGCAGACCGGCTGCTTCTCCATCTTCCAGCCCTGCCGGAAGTAGTAGACGGGGATGAACTCCGGCGCGTGGGCCGGAGAGTCGCCGTCGTTATGGATGTGGGAGCACCAGTACGTCGTGTTGCCGGTCGCCAGGTCCACGAGCGGCGGATCGTCTTCGATCCGCACGATGTCGCGCGAACCGTCACGCGAGCCGATGTTGATTTCGACACCGGGGGCGAGCGTCGGCATCTGGGCGGCGGCGAAGCACTTGCGCATCGCCTCGTAGCCCACCACGGTGTCGTGCAGGGGCACAAACAGCGTGACCGTCGGGGTGGCGGACTTGGGGCGTTGCAGGTCGTGGATTAATCCGACCGCAACGCAGCCTCCAATGAAGGAGAACATGACGCCCAGCCGAGGAGCGTCGTAAGACACGAGCACCAGCGCAGTCACCTGCGTGACAGCGCCCATTCCCAGGACCCAGACAACCGCCTTGAGTGAGTATGGCATCGGGCGCCTTTCAGTCGGGATACCCTTGCCGCGTGGGCTCGGGCTTGGGCTTGCACTTGCGAACGTGCAGGTAGCCCGGCTCGGGCTCACCGCGGTCGTCGTCGTAGGCAATGAAGCCCGCCGAGACGTAGCGCTTGGGGCCCAGGCGCAGCCAGCGCCGGGTGTAGGACTCCAACGCGGGCACGTACACGCGCCCGCCCTTGATCCAGCACTGCGGCGACACGCGGTCGCCATCGTGCAGGCGCTTGCCGACCCGAGGGGCCGACGTGCGGGGCGCGCTGCGCTGATTGAGGCCCTTGGCGTCGTAGGCATCTACGTTGAAAACGTAGAACTCGCCTCGGGGAATTGCCGCGGACGCCTGGCCGGTGAAGGCCAGCGATGCGATGGCCAGCGTCAGCAGGGCAAAAAAGCTTCGCATGTCTCTCCAAGTTGTCGGGGAACACTGCAAAAACAGGATAAGTACTATAATACCACAAAACGGCTATGTTTGCAATAGCGACTGATAGGCGGCGCGCAATTTGGCCAATTTGGGGTTAATGACTGCCTGGCAGTAGCCTCGTTCGGGGTGGTTTCGGAAACAATTGTGGTGTTCCGGCTCAGCTTGGTAAAACGCTTCCAATTGCCTGATTTCGGTCACGATTTGGCCGCCCCACAGCTTTTGCGCCGAGGCGATAGAATCGTGAATTATGCCCAGCTGGCTGCTATCTGAATATAGGATGATTGAACGGTATTGTGAGCCTACGTCATTGCCCTGGCTGTCGGGAGTAGTGGGGTCATGGATGGTCCAAAATACGTCTAGCACTTGCGCCAGGCTGACAGCCGCCAGGTCAAAGCGCAGCTGCACCACTTCCGCGTGTCCGGTTTTGCGGGTGCAAACCGCGTCGTAAGTTGGGTATGGTACGCTGCCTCCTGCATAACCGGGAGATACTTCGGTCACCCCGCGCACTAACTGGAAAGCCGCTTCTGTGCACCAGAAGCAGCCGCCGCCCAGGGTGATTGTTTGTGAGGCGCCCATGGGTTAATTCTACTGGAGTCGGGCGCGAAAAACCCCCAAACAGCGGGGTTTTCCGCGCGGCTTGGGGGTTGTGGGACGGTGTTGGAAGGCCTAGATGGGGCGGCTGCGCTCCAGGGCGTCCGCGGCATTGGTCCGCTTGCGGTCCTCGGCGGCCACGTTGGGGTTGGCGTCCAGGCGTGCCCGGACGTAGGAAGTGACCACGTCGGCCAGGATCGTCGCGGCGTCGGTAGTGTCCTCAATGTGGACGTAGAACTTGAAGTCCTTTGACACCTTCAGGAGCTCCAAGGCGCAGGGCGCCAGGTCATCGGCCTTCAGGTCGTCGGTCACCTCGTGGGCGGCATCGATGGTACTGACGTAGTTAACCTCGCCGTCAGGCAGGAGCTTGACGTGGGGGTGGCGCCAGAAGTAGCCCTCGGCCAGCTCATAGAGGTGGTCCAGGGCGGGCAAGTCACCAGTGCTCATCGGCCGCGCAGGGCGTGGCTGAGCGAGATGGCCTTGCCGTCCAGTCCGTCCGTCGCCAGATCTAGGCACTTGACAGTCTTGGTGGGAACCAGGTACATCAGCATGGCCACCGGGGGCAGGGAGATGAAGTCCCAGAACAGCTTGTTGAGCAAAGCCTGCTCCTTCTTGGGTTTGTGGTTGTCAGAAAGGACGCCGCCTAAGTTGCGCGGGCGGCGGGACTGCAATCAACCGGAAACGGGAATTTCCGGCTGAGATCGTATATTTATATTATAAATACCAGTCTAAAGCAATTGCTCGCGGGCTCCCGGAGGCTAATGTCCGGGAGCCCGCCTGGAGTGTGTCTGAGTTGGCTACGGCTGCGGGGCGATAGCCCCGAAGTTGATGGCCGAGAGACCGATGGCCTCGTAGCTGTCTGCAGTCTCCTCGTTGGCCTCGATGAACACCGTGAACAGGTTGACGCCAAGGGGTGCAAAGACGGGGTTGGGCAAACGCACCACCGCCCGGCGGCGGTAAGTCTTCAGCGGCACGACAACCTGCTCAAACGGCAGAACGGCGTTGGGATAGAAGTTGATCCGCACCGAGGTGTTGCGCACCACACGGTAGTTCAGCGTCACCCGCACTGCCGCGGTGTTGTTTTGGAAGCGCTTTGCCTCGGTGGTGATGGTCAGCCGGCGGATGTTGGGGCTGGTGTTCTGTACCGGAACAGCCTCCATCACTGAACGGTCCTGGTCTGCCTGTTCCTCGGTGCCGGGTGAAACGTGGGGGTTGGCAAAGACGGCTCCCAGGGCGGTCTCCAGGACGCGGCCTTCTTGAAGTACCGCCACGGTCAGTGCGCCCAGGCGCCCCCGGGCTGGCTTGACCGCAAACGTCTCGGTCCGGATTTCACCTTCCTCCAGGACCACTTCGCGCGATTCCCTCGGCTCCACGCAGCCCGGCGTCCGCTCCAAGCGCCTGTCGCATGCCCGCACGGCCAGTGTCAGACTCGCCGCGGATTGTGACTGGTTGGCCAGCGTCACTTCCGCCTGCACCGCATCTCTGCCGTATCCGGGGCAGGGAACGGACAGGGTGAGCGACACCAGCGCCGTATCCGCGCCGGTCGGCACGTAGACGGCGGCCGCGTCGGTCACGGGGCAACCGTTGGCCGCCAGCGCCTGCGCGGCGGCGGGAGCGGCCGTGACCCACGTCACGGCCAGCACCAAGCCAGCCGACAAGAGGACGGAAAGTTTCCGCCTCATACAGCACCACTCCTTTGAGTGTATTCGGCCGCCCGGTATTGGGCGGCATGCGTGGCATGATACTAGAAACTCCGCCGCAAGTTAACGGCTGCTGTGTCCATGACCCATTCGCAATGGTGTACGCTAATACTATGCACGACGATGATGCCCGCAACCCCGAAATGGAGCCCCGCCCGCCGCTGGGCCACGTTGAGATGGCCTCCGACGGCCTGACCGAGGCGGACGCTGGCCGCCCGGAGCAGTCGCCAGAAGAGCCGCCGGCGCCGGAGGTCAGCAGCGATGCCGTCCATCTTGCATTGCGCAAATACCTGTCGTTCTCCGACTCCAAGCTCAGCGATGAGGAAAAAACTGAAATCTATAACCGCAACTACGATTCGCCCCAAGCTTGGAAGTACGCCCAGGCGCTTGCCCAGATAGCCGCCGAGCCGGAAGGGCAGGCAAGGCTCAACGCCAAAGCCGAAGAAATGAAAGATAAATGCCTGCGCACCCTCCAGCGGGCAAATATTACCGCCACCGAGTACTCAAAGAGCCAGTCGTGGGCCATGTGGGACCTTGGGCGCCAGGAGTATTACCGCACCCATCCGGATGATGAGGAAGAGCGGCGTGAGCAGTCGCCGGCAGATGAAGTTACTCCCGAGGCCGCCTATCAGCTGGCGGTTGACCAGCAGGTTGGCGCCGTCACGATGGCCTCATTGCAGCAACCGGGAGTCACCGACGCCCTTGATCCCGCCCTGCGCGAGCAAATCAGCCAAGCGCTGCCGGACATGCAGGTCCAGCCCGACGGCAGCTTCCAGAAAGCCGACCTTCGTCGGCTAGGCGGCATTGTCAGCCGGTTTGTGGAGGACCAGCAGCACGTCCGAGGGGGTTTGGTACAGGCGGAAGAAGACACCGTTAAATAGGAAACGCCCCCGGGCAGGGGACGTTTCCGTACTGCTCGGAGGCGGGTGGGGTAGGGCTGGGTGGTTACCAGATTTTGTCGTACGTTGTTGTAACGTGGGCGACGGCCTGCCGCGCCCTAAAGTCCACCCGCAAACCGCCGTAAACGTTGTCATGGACGTGGTCGGCATCCTCGCCCAGCCTGATGACAACCGAGGCGAACTGCCACGGAGTGTCTGTGCCGTCCTCATCGGCCACGTAGCCTGCTACCAGTAGGCGCTTTGCCCGCGCCGTCTGGAATGAGCGGGCTATCTGGAAGGGGTCACTGTCTGCTCCCCACACCACTGTCATGACTTCAGGAAGCCCTGGTCCGGCGGCAACGGCGGGCGGAATGCCTTCCAGGAAGCGCTCGGCGCGGGGCTTGCTCCCCACGAGTAGAAGTGCCGGTGCGTAGTCCAAGGCGGCGTAACGCGCGGCATTCATTACCACCCGGGTGCCATCGAAGTAGGAACCCAACAGCAGCCCGGGGCCGCTATTCGCCAGGAGCAAGTGCTTTTCATGAAAGCCAAACGGCTTCTTGCTGACAAGCTTCACTCTGCCGTTGTGGGCGGCAAAGCGGTACTGCCAGTCCGTGATGCCGTCGTGCCCGTCAACCACGCCTTCCAGGGCGGCAGATTCGGGCCGCCATGTCAGGCTGGCCGTAATCTGGAGGGAGCGGCCACCAATGGCAACCGAGCCGGCCATTTGCACTACGCCGTTGTTGGCGCGCGGGAGGAAAAGGTCGGCGTGGCACCATGCCTGGTCACCGTAGCCCATGTCCGCGATGCTGAGACGGACGGCAGTGAGCAGAATGTCCGCACTACTGTCCAAACTGATTTTTCGGGTGCGAGCCATCACGATCCTTCCTCTACGGGGGAGGCCCTTGGCTGGAGGGGACCGGATACGTTCCGGTACTTGCTACAACAATACAACAAAAAGAAAATAAATCAATATGCCAGCATTGGGAGAAACTTCCTTTGGCCGGAAAACGCCCCCGGGCAGAGGACGTTTCCGTGCTGCTCGGGGGCGGGTGGGGTAGGCTGTTCGCCCAGTGCTAGTAATTCTGCCGCGCGATGATCGCAAACGGTAATGCCAGGGTGGCGCCAAACGTTGCGGCGACAGGCGAGCCCAAGGCAACGCCCATGAACATGAACACGCCGGGCACGATCGCTACCGTGGGCCGGGCAACGCTGAGCACCATGTAGAAGGTGGCGATGATCAGCGCCATGGGGTAGAGAGCGCCAACGTGTGGCACCGACCATGGCATCACCACGCCTAGCGCCGCCATTCCAGCCCCTAGCAGCACCGCGTCGGTGGTTTCTTTTTTCATGGCAGGGGGGTCTGTTACCCGCGGCTCTCCAGTTCCGCAAGTTCCTCCTCAAACCGGCCTCGCCGTTCGTCCAGCTGTGCAATCGCATCGCGCAGCTGTTGCGCCTTGCGCTGACGGGCAGCGTCCGGATCATGCAACTTGGCCCAGTCCGGGACATCCCTCTCGGCTCGAAGGAACGTGTCATGCGCGTCCTGACCGGGGAAGCCGTCACTGGCCGGGAGGTTGAACTCCTTGGACCTTGCGTCCCAGTGTGCCATGACCTCGGCGTAGCCCTCGCGCGCTACTGCTATTTCATCCGCGTATTCATCTTCCAGCCATCCCTCCTCAAGACCCCTCTGGATGTCAGAGAAGAGGAAAGCCACGATGGCTTCGCATAGCTCATCGGGCAGGATGCTTTCACTTCCGCCGTCCAGTGCGCGATGCAGTGCCGCCGTCACTTCCCCCCACTCGCTGCCTTCCATCTGGCACCAGGGCTCAAGGACATCGGCAAAGAAGGCGTACCGGACGTACTTGGATTCCCGTTCTCCCAAAGGCGCTTCTTGGCTCATACCGGCTCCCGTTGGAAAGGATACTGACGCCAGAGACTATACAATTAATTGGGTCATACGTAAACGGTTGATATTAGCGCTTAAACGAAAAGAGCCCCAGGCGGGACTCAGTTCGTCCAGCATGGGGCTCGGGTTGCCCCTTCAGGAGGGGACGTTGGTGACGTTGGTGACGTTGTCCGCGACGTCGCGGACCTTTTGCAGCCACTCGGCCGCTTCCTGGGCCGTCTTGAACTCTCGCAGGTCGAAGCCGCCGCCCGCAAGGCCTTCATACGACCACACCAGGAGGTATCGGCCGATGTGGATCACGATGAGCTCGCCGGGATGCTGGAAGACTACGACCTGTTGGGGCACGAAATCCCTCTCAGGGTCCAGGTCTTCCGGCGGCCAGAACGACAGGTTCAGGTCCGTCATCAGCTCCCGGCGGCCCTCATGGACGTCGCGCATGAGGTCGTTGTGCTCGATGATCTCGTAGACGGTGACGGCGGGCTCTGCAGCGATGTTCAGTCCCTTGACATTGGAGGGGTCGAGCTTGCTGCCGCCCGGCGGGTACAGAACCACGGTCTCTCTCGTGATGGAGGTGTGGAGCAGGATGCGGTCATCGCCGATGCTGGTGACCGAGAAGATCATCAGGCTCGCCGAGTACGTCAGCCGGTCATCTTTCACCCAACCGTTCGGCACCGGAGGGAATCCCACTCCTTTGGCATTCCAGTTGAGTGTGACCTTGAGCGTTGCGTCGCTACCCTCGCCATCGACGGCGATGGCGGCGATCTCGCCCCTATAGAGGTAGCCCTCGTCGGAGTTCTGGGCCTCCAGCTGGCCGCCCACGTAGCGGCCTGCAACTTCTTGGGTCAGCTCCATGTTGCGTCTCCTGACGGTCGGGACTGAGTTGTCAACGGGCTATATTATGTCATCGCACGTCCACGCAGTCAAGGAACAGGATATTGCACCATCTCATGCGTGCTCCACAATAGGATCATGGATAACAAGCCTTTCAACGCGCTATTCCGCAGCAAGGACGGTCGCCTGGTAATCTGGCAACGGCCCAACTGGCCTTTATGGGTCTGGATTATCGCCACGGGACTTGGACTCACTGTTGGAGGCATTGCAAAAAACGTAGTGGGTACGATCGGCTTATTTTCACTTGCCATCTGGGCGGTGATGGAGATTCGCTCGGGCGACAGTCTGTTCCGGCGCATCTTAGGAGGAGTTGTTCTTGCCATTGTGCTGGTGACGGCCGGCAGGAAGCTATTCGGATAGATTGGCGCAAAAACTCGTGGAAAAGCCCCACTTTGCGGCTCGCAAGATGGGGCTTCGGTAGATATAGGCAACGGTTGCGGACCGTTCTCCTTTGGTGGGAGTCTACCAGCCTAGCGGGCACTTACCGCTCGGGTAGCCTGTTGGGCTCCAGGGTGAAGTGTAGGACGCCAACTCTCTCCTTCTGCACTGGACCCGCAACGCTCTCTAGGTCTTGCACGGCCCTTTCAAAAAGAGTGTTGTAGGCGTCCTTTCGAGTTGTGCCGGCTTCGACATAGGCGATACCGCATGACGTGGACGTCGCCCTGCGGTCGGTGATGGCAATCAGGTAAAAGAAATCCATCTGATCCTCAGTTGGGCTAGACAACCAACATTGCGATGCAGTCCAGCTCCGGCAAGACCCGTCGCTTCACTTCGTCAAACAAGGCGTTCGGGTCGCGCAGATCCGAGACGGGCGCCACAAAGGCGGGCGCGTTGACCGGTTGGCACGTAGCCGTCCCGGAGCCGGTGTCCACGTCAACCACCTCGACGGTCACGCGCATGTCGTACTGGCCACCCACCGTGAAAACGACCATGCCGACGATGTCGGGGCTGCACGGCAAGGTGAACGCCCCCGCCAAGGCTTCCGCGACAACCTGGTCGAGGATCGCCATGTTCTTGGCTGCGTGCGCTGCATCGGCACGTGCGGCCTCTAGCGCGACGCGGGGGTTAAGGAAGGGTCCGTATGGCTCCGAAGGCCGGCGTCCGCGGCTGCGCTGCCACCGTGCGTGTTGGACCACGTACTCAGGCGTGCCACGTGGGGCGGTGATGTCTGACTTATTCATGTGCGCCTCCGCACTAGCAGGGGACTAGAGTCTGTCACGCTCGCCTAGCGAGCACTTACCTTGAAGCCATGGCTTTGACGCGGTTCCGACGCACCCACGGTGCGTGTATGTGCAGATACTTCCTCGTCGTGGTACACCAAGACTCCTCAAGTAAGAGCGACAAGAATTGGTACAGTAATACCATAAAAAATATATAAGGGCAAGAAGCAGCCCGGCTTAAAAACCGGGCAAAGCGGCG
>CBDTXE010000048.1:0-8829 GCA_965364395.1 uncultured bacterium
GGGCTAGGATTGGGGGTCGGTGACGGGGTGGGGCTGGGGTTAGGTGAGGGGGAAGGTGACGGGGAAGGAGTCACTGAACCCGTTACGGTATACAAGCCGCCCTTGGCCAGCGACAGGACGTCAACCTGGTCGGTACTGCGGACAACATGGCTGCCAGCCGTGAAGGCCACCGGGGCGCTCCCGGCTTCTTTTGCATGGAAAGTTAAGGTGGCGACGTCGACGTCAGCGGTTCCGGTGACGGGCGTCGTGGCGCCGCGGGCGATGCGAATTACGCCGTTGGCCGCTGTGTTTTCCGCAACTACGCTGAACTGGTTGGAGTTATTACTAATGGTTACCGTATCAAAGACGGCAGTGGGGTAAGTCATGTTTGCCTGGATGGCATTTACTGAATGGTTGTTAGGATTAACCTTCAGTACCACCACCAAATTGGAGCCTTTGGTTACTGATCTGGTTTCCGGATCCAAATATAGCTTTGCCCCGCCGGCACCACCAGCGTAAGACATGATTGTTGGATAGAACTTGGTTGCGACCATTGACGCTATGAATAGCGCGCCAAATCCGATCGCGTAAAAACGTGGACTGCGTTTATTGCGTTTCATTTATATACTTCTTCCTGCTAGTTGCCTAATTACTGCCATCATAATGGTTGTGCTTATGCTCCGCAAGAGAAAAAGTCCTATTGCTCTACGCATTTTTACAGATAGACCGAGATGATACCATATAAGTCATGAAGTCATTTTTGAAACGCCACGCCATCTATGCCACCTACGCCGCCTTTGGAATTTCCCTGTTAGCCACCGTGGGCAGCCTCTTCCTGAGCGAGATACTGCACCTTCCACCCTGCGCCCTGTGCTGGTACCAGCGCGTCTTTATGTACTCCCTGCCGTTCATACTGGGAGTGGGGATTTTACGTAAGGATGCCAAATTATATGAGTACGTACTACCCTTGGCATCCGTCGGATGGGCTGTCGCCTTTTACCACACATTGCTGCAATGGAAAATAATTCCCGACCAGTTGGCCCCGTGTGCAACGGGTATATCCTGCACCACCGTACAAGTAAGCCTGTTGGGCTTCATTACTATCCCGTTTATGTCCCTGGTTGCGTTTACCGTGGTTATCTCACTCATGTTACTGGAATGGAAAGGAGTAAGCCCCAATGAGTCGCGAAGCTAAAATACTCAGCACCATATTGGTCGTTATTGTCGGTGGCATGGTGGCATTGTTTACCATGTCGGGTGCCGGCAGTGGTACCGTTGACACCAATACCCCTAAGGTTGATGCCAGCAAACTGGTGCGCGATAACAGCCATAAGACCGGCTCTGGTCCTGTAACCGTGGTTGAATTTGGCGATTACCAGTGTCCTGCGTGTGCCCAAGCCGCGCCGGAAGTTGCCAAATTGAAGGAAAACTACAAGGATAAAATCACTTTCGTATACCGTCACTTCCCGCTACAACAACACCGCAACGCCATGCCGGCAGCCCGCGCAGCCGAAGCCGCTTCTGTGCAAGGGAAGTTCTGGGAAATGCACGACAAGCTTTACGCCGGGCAAACCTCCTGGCAAGACCTTCCAGATCCTAAGGATGTGTTTGCGCGGTATGCGCAGGATTTGGGTCTTGATGGCGACAAATTCAAGTCTGACCTGGAGAACCCCTCTGCAGTAGACTTCATCAATACCGACCGTACCGACGGTGAGTCAATTCCCGTTTCATCGACCCCCACCATCTATGTTAACGGCCGCGCCGCCAGCTCGTTTGGCTACGATACTTTGAAAGACATGGTCGAAGCCGAACTCAAAAACCAGCAACAGTAAATCGGGTTGGCATTCCGCACAAGACAAGGAGAAGGCTTAGCCAACGCACTTCTGGGCAATGTTGGTTGTCTGGGTGCCCATTCTACGCCCACGATAGGCCCAGCCTTTGCGATTACTCCTGAAGCGACGCAGTCACATTATTGGTACGATTTGCTTCAAAAAGTAAGGGGGAATACGCATGGGACAAGGATGGCATGGAAATTCTGAAGGGCATCGACGCGCCGGTCGAATGGGCGGCTTAAAGTCGGCTGAGACCCGGCGACGAAAAGCCCAGCAAGCACGAGCCATGGCTACCAGTGGCCGGTCAGAAGACGAATTATTTGGTGAACAGCTGAAAGGCACTGGCAAGCAACAACCCACCAGGACGCAACGAAGCCGGCCGTCAGCCACTTGATACTAGTCCAATAATACAAATGACCGGCTGCAACCGGTCATTTGTATTACGTTGGCATAGATCAGCCCAGGTTCACGGTGCTCTTCATAAGTAGAGCAAACAGAATAAACTGCAGTACCAGCAGGCCCACCAGGACCAGTAGCTGACGTAGCATCTTTTGGCGCACCTGGACGTCTTCGCCGTCCGCCTCGTCCGTTGCTTCAAACATATTGTACGAATCCATGTACCCCGGCATCATTTCATAGAAATCACTATCTTTCTGCCGTTTCTTATCCGTCTTGTCCACCATACTTGTCCTCCTCACTCTTACCCTTAATGCTACCGTCTACATAGGGGGAACGAATACCGAAGCGGTTCTAAATTAGGTCAATTAGCGCAAGCTTTTTTTGTGACTTACGCCGAATAAAGCACTACGGCAATGAAGGTTATGAGGCAACTTGAAGCTCCTCGCCGGCAGGATCTAGGCGATATCCAACACCATGGACGGTTTTGATTGTCTCTAGTCCAAAAGGCCGGTCAATCTTATCTCGCAAGTACTTGATGTGCACGTCGATAGCATTAGTCCAAATCGTGTCATTCATATCCCAGACGTGATCCAATATCATCTGCCGGCTGACTATCCGCGCGTTATTCCTCATGAGGTATTCCAGCAAATCGAACTCTTTGCGCCTCAGTGTTATAGAGGTTTGCCCTCTCGTGACCTCCCTGGTTGCCGTGTTAAGCATTAGTGACCCGGCAGCGATCACTGCATCGACAGATGAGCTGTCCTGCGTCCTGAGTACGGCGCGGATGCGGGCGCGCAACTCCTCAATGCTGAAGGGCTTAGTAATATAGTCATTAGCCCCCGCATCAAGCAAAGAAACCTTGTCACCAACCGCTGATTTTGCTGTCAGTACAATAATGGGAGTTGCCAGCCCTTCCTTACGTAACTCCTTGCACACTTGTAGGCCGTCAATGTCGGGCAACTGGAGATCCAGCAGGATGGCATCGTACTCATTCATTTCTGCAAGCTGCAAGCCTTCATCACCCGTACGGGCCGCATCTACGACGTAACTCGCCCGCAAGCCCATGCGTAGCGCCCCTAGGACATCCTCATTATCTTCTACTACTAGAACTCGCATACCCTTATTTGCCTCCTTCATTAGCCCCAGTCTAAGCGCGATGGATTAACGCAGCATGAAATCCCTGTCACCACTCCAGGTTGCCGCCGCTCCGATACTCCGTGACACGTGTTTCAAAGAAGTTTTTCTCTTTTTTGAGGTCAATGACTTCGCTCATCCAGGGAAACGGATTGGTTGACCCATAGAGCTTCGGCAGCCTGATTCGCTCAAGCCTTCGGTCGGCGATATATTCTAGGTACTGTCGGATAAGCTTTTCATTTAGGCCCACCAGCGGCGTTGGCAAACAGTCTTTTGCGTATTCATGCTCAAGGTCAACCGCCTTGCTAATGTTGTCGGTCAACTCCTTCTGGAACGATTGAGTCCATATCTTGGGGTTTTCATCTGCAATGGAGTTGATAAGGTCGGATCCAAAGGCCAGATGCACGGTTTCGTCACGCAAAATGTACTGGAATTGCTCCCCCACTCCCACCATCCGGTTTTGGCGCAGAAAACTCAGCATCATTACAAATCCGGCATAAAAGAAGATGCCTTCCATGATCACGTAGTAGCCCACCAGGTCGTGAACATACCGCTGGATGTTTTCCTGGGTATCAGGCTTGAAGCCCGGATCTAGCAAGCTCTTGGTCATCTCAACCACAAACTCGTCCTTGGCTGTGATACTGGGAATTGTGAGGTACATGGTGTAAACCTCATCAGGATCCAGCCCCAGGGAATCGCAGCAGTAGATAAACGTGTCCGTATGTATAGCCTCCTCGTAGGCCTGCCGTAGGAGATACTGCCGGCACTCGGGATTGGTTAGGTGCTGGTAGACGGAGAGAACTATATTATTGGCAGTCAGGCTTTCTGCGGTTGAGAAAAATCCCATATTCCACAGGATGAGCCTTCTCTCGGCATCGGAAAGTCCCCCGGCTCGCTTCCATAGCTCTATATCGTCCTGCATCGGTACTTCTTCCGGTGTCCAGTTGTTAGCCACGCCTTGTTTGTAGTATGTGCGCGCCCAGTTGTACTTAATGGGTAATATTTTGTTAGGGTCAGTGCCCGACGCATTTAGCAGGCGCTTGGGAGCTGACTTGGGAATTGGTGTAGACATGCGTCGTCTCCTTACATTGGTAACCTAGTGTATCCTGTAACCGTCAATTGGGCTACTGGCACGCCTCACAGTCGGGATCATTAATGAGGCATACTTTGGGGCCCCCGCTATCCTCGGGCGTTGCCACGCCGACATCTAAGGCCATAACAGAATCGGCCACCGTCTCGCCGCTAGCGTATCCTGCCGTAACCGGCTCTTTCGCCCCCTCTTTGCTAACCGCCATGTTGAGCGGCGCCGACGAGGCCACTAAATCTACTGTACTTTTCTCAATTGAGGTCGCCGCCAGCGTACGCAAGTAGTAGGTAGTCTTGAGCCCCATATGCCAGGCCAGCATATACAAATCGGCCAAGCGCTTACCGGACGTGCCTTTAAAGAAGATATTCAGGGACTGGCTCTGGTCAATCCACTTGCCCCGGTACGCCGCGGCCTTGATTAGCCATTCCGTGTCTATATCAAAAACTTCTTTGTATTTGGCTCGCAGTTTGGGAGGTATCATCGCCACCTCTCCAATACTGCCGTCGTGCTGCTTGATCTCGTTCAGTACTGTTTGGTTCCATAAACCGAGCCGCTTCAAATCCTCAACTAAGTAGCGATTTACTACTGTAAATTGGCCGCTCATATTTGCTTTGGCGTACAAATTCTTGTAAATCGGCTCGATACAAGGAAAGCATCCGCTTATATTTGAGATAGTAGCGGTGGGCGCAATCGCCATCGTATTGGAGTTACGCATGCCATACTTCTTTACAGCGTCGCGTACCGGCTTCCAGTCCATCGAGCTAGTCCGCATTACCCCAATAGGCATCCCGCGTTCAGCCTCCAGCAGCGCCAACGTATCTACGGGCAGCAAACCGCGTTCCCATTTTGATCCCTTGTAAGTTCCGTAGCTGCCCCGCTCCTTGGCTAGCCGCGCTGAATTAAAGATAGCGTGGTAGCTGACTAGCTCCATGCTCTGGTCGGCAAAACGTACAGCCGCATCGCTATCAAATTGAATATCCGCCAAGTACAGCGCATCTTGGAAGCCCATAACACCCAAACCTACCGGGCGGTGCTGGAGATTTGACTCCCTCGCCTCCGCTGTCGGATAAAAATTTAGGTCTACAACGTTGTCCAGCATCCTCATGGCAATAGCCACCGTGCGCGCAACCTTCTGGTGGTCTAGCTCACTGCCGGCCATATGGCGGGCCAAGTTGACCGAGCCAAGGTTACAGACTGCCGTTTCTGATTCAGAAGTGTTTAGTGTAATTTCCGTGCACAAGTTGGAGTTATGGATTACGCCCATATGGTCTTGGGGCGAACGGACGTTTGAAGGATCCTTAAAGGTAATCCATGGATGGCCGGTTTCAAAAAGCATGGTAATCATCTTTCGCCATAGCTCTCTGGCAGGTATGCGCTTATGCAAGCGGAGTTCGCCTTGATCGGCTTTTGCTTCATAATTCAAATACTTTTTTTCAAACGCCTTGCCGTACAAATGATGTAGTTCCGGTACTTCGTCGGGAGAGAAAAGAGTCCAATCCGCTCCTTCATTTACGCGCTTCATAAATAAGTCGGGGATCCAGTTGGCAGTATTCATGTCATGGGTTCGCCGGCGCTCGTCGCCGGTATTGCGGCGCAAATCCAAAAAGTCCTCAATATCGTAATGCCACGTCTCCAAGTAAGCAGCTGTGGCGCCGCGGCGCTTGCCGCTACGATTAATGGCAACCGTTACGTCATTGGCTATCCGCAAAAACGGAACGACACCCTGGCTAGTGACATTGGTATCTGACACCCAAGCTCCCGTGCCACGGACATTCGTCCAGTCGGTACCTATCCCTCCCGAGTATTTAGAAAGCTGGGCGTTGTCGCCGTAAACCTTGAAAATGTGTGGGAGATTATCTTCTACCGTATTTAAGTAACATGAACTAAGCTGCGGGCGCTTGGTTCCAGAATGAAACAGGGTCGGGGTGGACGGAACGTACTCCAGTTTTGACATGACTTCATAAAATTCAAGTGCCCTTTTTTCCCGTTGGTCCTCATTCAAAGCCAGTCCCATCGCCACGCGCATCCAAAACGCTTGGGGCGTTTCTAGCCGCCGGTCTTTTCCTTCTTCCTGCAAAAGGTAACGGTCATTTAGCGTCTGGAAACCCAGGTAGTCAAACAACAAATCCCTTTCCGGTTTGAGCGCGGCGGACATAGACACCAAGTCGTACTCCAGCAGGCCCTTAACCAGGCGGCTTTGCTTGACCGACAGCTTAAGGTTCTCGACAAAGGCTTGGCGGTATCTCTCGTCAAGCTTGCGCTCGCTAGCGCCACCAAAAGATTCTTGGTATAGCGCCTCAAGCCCGAGCCTCGCCGCCAACTTTGAGTATTCGTGGTCTCGCTCAATAAATGATCTGGCCGTCATGACAAGGGCACCATCCAGGTCCGCAGCCGCCATCCCGTCGTAAAGCTCGTTCTGGCACCGCTGCACCAGTAATTCAATGTCAACTTCCTCCAAGCCGCGCCCCGCCCTGGCAAACCGAGACCTTAAGTAAGCATCGTTGACAATTTGGCGCTTTCCCCCGGCCACCACCATGTGCAGTGATGTCTGCTCCGGCGCGGCGGGTACTACAGTCTTGCGGGCCTTGGCGCGTTCAGCCCGGTATAAGATGTATGCCTTACCAACGTCGTATAAGCCATACTCCATCAGGCTTCTTTCAACTAAATCCTGGACTCCCTCCACATCTGGCGTAGCTCCTTCAAAGCTAAGTTCTATATGTCTCACGACATGGTCCACTATCAGTCCAAACGGGCGCAGATCTACATCTGGATTGACGTCCAGGGCCGCCCTTTCCATGGCCAGCTGTATTTTTTGCCGGTCAAATGGTACTAAGCGCCCATCACGCTTCTTAATGGTATTTATCTCCATAATCCCCCCTGTGCGCTATATATAGCGTAGTTTTATTTTGCTCCCCTCTGCATATAAAGCATAAGCGCTAAAATGGACTCGCGCAACTACTTTGTATGCGCTAATTCTATTCGGTTTTTGTTCGGTATGCAACAAATTTTAGCTGGCCTGATGAGCCCGTTGATAATACGACATCATTCGCGGAGTTTATCGGGCGGCGGGATTCTTTGCCGTCAATGCTGCGTACACCCGTACGATCCGCCTAAGGCCAAGCGCGCTCCATAGTTGCACTTTATTCATGGGACCCTCGGCGTCTGGCTGGTCACTGTAAAGCATGGCGTGGCCGCTTTTATAAATATGTAGCTCGGGCACCAGTTCAAGTTCGGCAAAGGCCGCAAAACTGGCTTTACAGGTCATTTGCAGCGCCTCGCGAATGAGCCGCACGGTTTCCGGCGACAGCTCTTGTTCATGCCGCTGTAAGTATCGGAAGAGACCGCCCACCACAAAGGCGGTTTGCTTGGTCCAGGACACGGCACCATGGTATTGCAGAGTGGAATACCCATCGTGTTGCCCGACCAACGTTGGACCGGCCGGCGTATAGAAATATGCCGGATCGCGCAGGCGCGCAGCAAAGCTGGCGGCGTCTTCTTCCGACGGGTCCCCGTAAAAGTACTCGTACGATTCGTCAATGTGATTCACCTTCATTTGCTGCAACGCGTCTTCATTATTGCCGTACAGCGCCAAGCAGTATCCAGCTGTTCCATCAGAGTTTACAAACCGGTAGCGCTGCCTTTGGGCCGACCACTTAGCCACCAGGTCGCTCACTAGCGCGCGGTCCACCTCCAGCATCTCGGCATGCTTGGCCACCTGCCGGAGCGCTGCCGGATACAATACGGCATTGACGTCAAACGGCGCAATAACCGGCGCGATACCCAGAAACGCCTGCTCACTGTCCCGCCAATTGCCTGCAATATGGTACTCGTCATGCCGCGTCCTGAGCTGGTCACGCGAGACTTTCTTGAATGTAATCTGACTTTTATCGCGCGCGATGGTGACTAGGTATCTTGCAGCCCGTTGAAGCCGGGAAATATCATCCCCAGTAAGCAGAGCAACGTCCATGCGCTGCAAACCTAGCAAGTAATGCGCCTCAATATCCACCATATGGCGCACAACCATATGGCGGCGTGCATGCTCAATAGCGTGACGTAGCTTTTTAGACAACACCGACCCGTGCTCAAGCAGCTCTTCCATATGCGCCATGACCTCTCCCAGCTCGTGCTGACGCTCATACTCAAACTCGCCAATGATATCCTCATGCCAGCCCTCACCCCGCTCATCAACATGGGCGAGTGCCTGCCGGTACATATACACCATCGCTTCTACCGATAAGTCGCACGCACCCAGGTCGGCGGCTTCCATCCAGTCCCGCGGAAAAACGGTTCCATAGTCAAAACCGCTGGTTTTGCGGTAACGGACAAGGTGTTCAATTTCCACCTGGCTTTTTGCCACCATCGCGGCCACCTCCTCGCGGCGGGGCATTCCAGCGGGCA
>CBDTXE010000049.1:0-8746 GCA_965364395.1 uncultured bacterium
CCAATCCGTCAAAAAAGGCGGTACCTAATAGTAGGCCAGGGCTGCATGTCAGCGTTTTTACCTGCCGCAGCTTGCCATGCTGATCCCGGTCTAGGGCTTGGGCAAAGTACTCGCCGTCTTCCATCCAGAGCTGCTTGATGGTCTGGGAGCGGACGTGCTCCGCCTGATTCCGCCACTCCGCAGCCGCTGCTTCATTGGGAAACAGCACTCGGCCCGCCTCAAGGGCGTCAACCGCCAGCCCCTGGATATCAATGGAGGCAATGCCTCCGTCGGCGTTGGCGGGTGTACCATCAGGATGGACAAAGGCCAGAGGTGAGTCGCGCCAAGTTTGGTTGGCTAGTCCCTTGGGGTTACTGCGCCGGTATTCTAGAAGTCCGGTTTCTGACGATTCTAGGCGGCCTGATAACCAAGTTAGCGCCATCCGGGCGCAGTGTTCAATCGTCACGGCTTTGCCAGACTTATGATTGACTACCTCGGACAATATACCGCGCCCCTCTTGGGCGACGTACCGGCCGAGCAGTCGTAAGAACAGCGGCGTGGAATCGATGGCGCCATAGTACAGCATGTCGCCGTTCTCCGTCCCCCATCTTTCGGCCAATACGTCAAAGTGGTGCTTGGCATCGGCATTGGCAAACCGGCCGCCTTGGCGGTATTCGTGCAGAATCTTCCCTGGTTCTTCTTCAGATGTGGCGTCATGGCGGGCGCCCTGAAGTGCTGCCAGCAAGTGCAGCACCTTTCGCGCCAGGGTTGGACGCAGCGCCAGTTCGTCATCGGCCGCTTCCAACGAATCCCGCCCAAACAGGGCGTCGTAGATGCCGCCGCTGGCGCTAATGCCCTTTTCTTCCGATAGCAAGCGTTCAAGCGCCTGGCTTGGATCAGGCAGCTGGCTCATTTAGCGGGCTGCTCCGCTGGCGTGTGAGTGCTTTCATAATCGCAAATCTGCTTCGACAATGCGGCCACAAACTGGTCTTTGGCTTCCGCGATGGGCGTATCGTTGAACTGGCAGCCGGCGGCCCGGTCATGTCCGCCGCCGCCAAACTGGGCGCAGGTTGCGGCGGCCACTGGCATGTTGGCGCGGGGGGGTACTTTAATCTTCTTGCTTAGCCCGCCGTAGTTGCGCATAACCACGGCCACCTGGACGCCGCGCGCCCGCTGGAGCTCATAGATTACTAGGTCGGATGGGTCGTGGATTTCGGCATATTGCTTCAATTCTTCCGGCGAGACCATGATAAGGGCAATTTTGCCATCGCCGTACAGTTCCAACCGACTGAGCAGTCTGCCCTTGAGCTCAAGGAGCTCCGGCGTCAGCGCATCCACTTTGCGGTAGTCCTCGTGGATTTTCCCGATGTCAGCGCCGTAGCGCATCATCCTGGCGGCCGTCTCCAGGGCTTCCGGACGCAGGCTGTGGATGGAAAAATTAAGCGTGTCTGCCAGCAGCCCAGGGACAATCAGGCTGGCGGCGGCGGCTGTAACTTTCCATCCCAGTTTATCGGCCACCATCTCGATAACTTCACCGGTGGCATTGGTTTGCGCCACAATGTCGATGGTTTCAAACGGCATGGGTGTTCGCTTTGGATGGTGGTCAATAATTACGAACGGCTTCTTAGACAAACGGCCGACGTACTTTTCCAGTGTCCGACTCATCTGCTGGGGTCCGCCGGTATCTACCAGAATGGCTAGGTCGTAATGGTCCGGGAACTCGTCAGATACCCTGTCGGCACCTTCAAAGTAGGCGATGTAACGCGGGACTTCATCTTGGCAGTACATAACCACTTCTTTGCCCTGGTCGCCGATGAGCTGTTCCAGCGTCAGGGCGGCCGTCAGACTGTCTGTGTCGGGCTTCTCCGGCTGCAGGACTAAGACCGTCTTGGCCTGGTCAAGTAATTGGCCAAGCTTGGTAATGTTTTTGTCTAGGGTGTCGGTCAAAATGCCTGCCTTTCCTGCATCGCGCGTCCTAAGGTAATTTGGTCAGCGTATTCCAGGTCGCCGCCTACGGGCAAGCCCCGTGCCAGACGCGTCACAATGACGCC
This sequence comes from uncultured bacterium, assembly GCA_965364395.1. Classification (GTDB taxonomy): domain Bacteria; phylum Patescibacteriota; class Saccharimonadia; order UBA4664; family SCTI01; genus CBDTXE01. Next base: position 2,031 of record CBDTXE010000049.1, read on the forward strand.
CGATGGCTCCAGCTGTTTGCGCACGTACAGCGCCGTAGCCTCGCCTTCCGTCGTGGGGTTGGTCGCCAGGACTACCTCGGTGATGCTCTCGGCTTCAACCCGTTTGATTAGCTGCTCAATGGTCAGCTGCGACGGCCCCACTCCATCTATCGGAGAAATAACACCGCCCAAAACATGGTATACGCCTTGGTATAGCCCAGTCTTTTCAATCGCAACTACGTCCAGCGGCTCCTCCACGACGGTGAGTAGCTCGGGACTGCGCCGCGGATTGCTGCAAATGGCGCACGTTTCCGACTCGCTAAAATTGTGGCAGCGGGTGCATGTGGTCAAGGTGGCGCGCAGCTCCAGTAGCGCCCGGCCAAGGCGGTCTTCATGCCTGCCATCGCCGCGCAGCAAGAAAAAGGTCAACCGCTCCGCGGAACGGGGACCTATTCCTGGCAACTTGCCAAATTCTTCAATCAGCGTCGCGACTGACCGGGGAATCACGCGTGCTTCCTACAGCCCCGGGATGCCTAGGCCGCCGGCCACACTCTTCATTTTTTCGGCGGCTACTTGCTGGCTGCGGGTGATTGCCTGGGTCACGGCAGACTCCACCCACTTCTCCAGCTTGTGCATCTCATCAAGCCTTACCATTTCCGGGTTGATGGAAATCTTTTTAATCTTTTGCTCGCCGTTTATCTGCACTTTGACGGCGCCATTGCCAGCCTCAGTTTCAATGACCTCTTTGCTGAGAGCCGACTGGATCTTCTTTAGCTCATAAAGGGTTTTGGCTTGGTTAAACATGAATATACTCCGTTGTCATCCATATCATTGTACCGCAATTAAGCGGCTCCTGTCGCGGCTATGGCACCCGGAAAAGCTGGACGGTCGTCTCGGCATACACCCGGCGTGGCCCCTCCGCCTGCCACGTGGAGGGAATAGCGGCGTAATAGGGCTTGTCTCCGCCTTTGCCAATCAACCAGACCCGCCCGGACTCCGACCGCACTTGGTCCAGTTGTCTGACCACTACTTGGTTGATACGCTCGTGGAACAAACTGCTCTCACCATAGCCGGTAGCGCCCCAGGGAATATAGATGATTGCCTCCGAGCCGGTGCGGTTGTAGTAGCTAAAGTCAAAGTAGGTGTAGAGCTCACCGGACACAATCACGTCTCCGGATTGAAAGCCCTGATTGACGACAGCGGCTGCGTCGCGCATGCGGTGGCCTTGGGCGCCGTAAACGTATTGCGAGCCATGCAAGAACAGAACCACCACCGCTGCCGCCAAACCGGCGCGTGCAATGGCCGGCAGGCGCCATAGTGGCCACATTTTAGCGACCAGAACGCCAAGGAGCATGTAGACAAACACGGATGCAAACACAAAGTAGCGGTCAACGTACAGGGGCCGGCCGGCCAATTCCGATACCGTAAACACCAGTAAAGGCGCCGCCATGGCCGAGGCGCCCAGCAGCACGGTGGCTGGACGGGTAGTCTTGGCCGTCACCCAAAGCACCGCAACCAATGCCACAAATGCGGCGGCTATCAGTGCCCGGAACGTAAATGCCCACTCGTGGTGGCTGCTGAAATCCAAGAACTGCAGCAGGGTATTAGGCAGTGTCTCGCGATCTGAAGGCAAAATCCAGAAGGCGGTTTGGACGCGCCTAAACTGGTTGGCCGCCACCGGCAGCCATGGCAGGAACAGGGCTAGCGCACCGGCATTGGCAAACCAGAACCACCGGTCATACAGTCCGCCCGCCGGCCTACGGGAGGTGCCGGCAATCATGTAAAGCCAGTGGGCCAAAATCATGAATACACTGAAATAGTGGGTGTAGAGGCACGCAGCCACCAAGATGGCGTATAGCACCCACCAGCGCCTGTCTTTGTCCTGATGCGCGCGCACTAGTGCATACGTGGCTGCGGTTACCAGCAGCGCGGTCATGCCATACATCCGGGCTTCCTGGCTGTAGCGGATCAAGAACGGTCCAGTGGCGACAAACAAGGCGGCAATGCGGGCAGCACCCTCGGAATATAGTCGCCGCACCAGCAAATATGCTAGCGGTATGATGGCTAACATGCATATGGCGCTGAAACCGCGAACCGCCGCCTCGCCTGTTCCAAAAACCCATATCCAGGCATGCAGCGCCAGGTAGTATAGCGGCGGGTGGACATCCCGGGCGGTGCGCGCCACGATCTCAATTAGGCCCTGCGTGGCTAGCATCATTGTGTAGCCTTCGTCGTGCCAGATGCTGGCCCTAGTGATAGTGGGAAAACGCAGGATCGCCCCCGCACCAACTAATACCGCCATGTATACGGGTACGAACAAGCGTCCGCTCAGCTTCATGGCCGGTGGGGCTGGTAGGTATAATGCTTGCTTTTGTAACGCCCTGTCCACTTGCGCCACACAATAGTCATGAGTTCGCCCAGCGTTTCCAGGGCGGCCGATGTCACCTCGCCCTCAAAAGTACCATTGGGCATATCGCTCCAATCAGGAGCCGCAATCTGGACGATACTGTAACCTCGCATCCGGGCAATTGCCAGTATCTCCATGTCAAAGCCCCAGCCCAATATGGTTTGGCGACGGAATAACTCATCGGCGGCCTCGGCAGAGAAAGCCTTGAAGCCGCATTGCGTATCGCGGAATCCCGGTAAAAGCAGTAGCTGCACAAGTCGGTTTCCCAGCGATGACAGCAGCTTCCGCAGTCCGGTGTGGCTACTGGTTAAGTCGCGGGTGGCGATAATGACGTCTCGGCCAGCCGCCATTTCTCGGCGCACGTCTTCAATATAATGCAGCGGCGTGGCTAGGTCGGCATCCATAAATAGCCGGTATGTGCCGGTGGCCTCCATCATGCCAGTGCGAACATCGCGCCCCTTGCCTACTTTGGGGCCGCTTTCAACCACCCGGATTTGGCGGAATAGCTTGGCCTTGCGGCGGGCCAGCTCAGCCGTCCCATCGGGGCTGTCGGCCGATACCACCAAGACCTCAGTATCATCATATTTGTGCCCTTTCAAATAGGCGGCCAGCGTCTCCAGAGTATGCTCGATACGCGCAGCTTCCTGGTAGGCGGGAATGATGATACTGAGTTCTGGTTGTTTCATTGGGCGGGTACGCGGTAGGTCACAAACAGCTCTTCGCCGTTAAAAGTTGAATAATGCGGGCTTTCCTGGCCATTGGGGTATTTTAGTTGCAGCCGCTTGAGGACGGTTTCACGCTCGCCGCGGAAGATGGCAAATTCCTTAGCCTGGCCGGGCTCCAAAGGTACGTCGTCCACCTTGTCCGTGTCAACACGCTGGTATTGTGACTTATTGTGGGTCAGGTATTCAACAGTCATCATTTGGTATCCGCCGGCAATGGCAAAGCGTTTGCCTGAAAATGCCGTTTCATTGAAATAGTTCGCCATCGCCACGCTGTCTTCGTTGTAGGCCCTATGGGTCTCCGGCGAACTACCCCAGGCGATAAAGTAGCTGGCATAACCGTGGTAGATGGTCATTGTGAGCAGGGCCATCATCGCCACCGTCCCGCTACTGCGTGCTATTGAGTTCAGCGGGAAAACCCCTTGCCATAGGCCTAGCATATAAGAAATGCCCAGTGCGGCCAGCGCCATAACCGGCGGCAACGCCCCAATGCCCCGCAAGGCGTGCGGGATGCCTTCCGCCGTCAGTATTACCGGCAGCAGCATGGCCGCAAAAACCGCTAGTATCCCAAAGTAGACCAGTCGGCGGACACGCATTGCGGCAACCATAATCCCCAGCAGGAACATCAACCCCACAAATATGTTCAATTCTGGCTGTCCACCTATGCCGTGGCGGTAGTTTTCATCGCCCCGGACGTTGAACATCAGCAGGGTCTTGGAGGTAGTGTCCAATACCGTACCAACCAGGTTTCCTTTATTGAGATCGGGGTTAAAGACGCTGACTCCGCCCGGACGCCCCGCCACGTCCGCCGGATGCTGGATGGCGTATAGGCCGATTGGAACCAGGGTGACCGCGCCGGCCAGCGCCAGCACAACCAGGTGTTGCGCTCGGCCAGCCAGCCATTTGCGCCGGAAGGCCAGAACAAATAGGCCCATCAAGACTAAGGCCACTGGGAATAGTCGATACGCGATATACGTATAGAAGCCGGAAGCCAGCGCCACGCCGGCAAGGCCGTACCAAACTGGTTTGTTTGTCTGAAAAGCCTTAGTCAGGAGCCACAGGGATAGTGGGATGATCAGGGCCACCATGCCAGCGCGGAAGCCGTCGCGGGAGATGATGACCGCCCACGGCGTCACTGCCATCAGTAAGGCGGCAATCAGGCCGGTACGCCGGTTGAACCAGGCCGAGACCCAAAGGTAAGTAGCGCCTACCGCTAGCGTCCCGATGAGCGCCGGGGCTATCCGCAGTCCAACGATGGTATTACCTAAAGCCATGACGCCAAGGGACTGCAAATAAAAGAACAGTGATTCGCGCCCGCCATTGGTGCTGTAAAACGCGCGGTGGTCGCCGCTAAGGATCTTAAAGATGTCAAGTCCGTTAGCCGCCTCATCAGGATGCAGGCCCGGTGGCAACTGTCCGAGCTGGAACAGCCGCATGAACGCCGCTAAGGCCAGGATGGCGGCGAGGGCTACCTGGAACTTATATCTGATAAGGAACTGCTTCATTAATTACTCCTTAAAGGCCCATAACTTATAGAGGAGGAAATTCCAGGTCATGCTAGCCAATGTGGCCACACCAAACGCCACGGTCTTGATTACAAACTCGTCCGACGGCAGCAGGCTAGCCACGCCAATTGTCTCAAAGACGTCATACGCCCAGATGCCAGGGGCGGGCCAAATGCTGGTAAACAGCTGCACGAGGCCTAGCTGGATAATATACACCGCCACAAACGTCGATGCCATGAAGCGGCCAAATTCCTGTAAACCGTGGCGCGAATGCTCACGCCGGAATACCCAGGCGCGGTTCAGCAGGAAGCTATGGGTCATGGCTACGCTACCGGACACCAGCTTGGCCATCCATACGCGTTCCAACGGAATAGAAAACAGCACCGTCAGGCCAATGTATAACACGTAATCGATCAACGTATTGAGGATGCCAACAATGCCAAATTTGGCCACTTGCCGGGTTGTCGTATTGGGGGTGGTTTTGGTTTTGGCCACAGAGAATTCCTGTTATCCGTCAGTTACATAAAGCATAACCGTATTAACAGGTAATTGTAAAGCTGGTGCGTGGTTGTTACATCATTTCCGCATGGCTGCGGTCAACGTCGCGGAAGAGCGTCAATTCCGGATGGAAGAATAGGTCCACCACACCGGTTGGGCCGTTACGGTGCTTTTGCACCAGGATTTGGGCGATGCCGGGCTGCTCGGATTCGTCGCGCTTATAATAGTCTTCCCGATAGATGAACATCACGACGTCCGCGTCCTGCTCAATGGATCCAGATTCACGCAGGTCTGACAGCATCGGGATTGGCGGTGTGCGGGATTCAACCGACCGCGACAGCTGGGACAAAGCTAGGACGGGCACATTTAGCTCGCGCGCCAAGCTCTTGAGGCCCCTGGATATCTCCGAAACTTCCTGCACGCGGTTATCGCTGCCGCCGGTTCTGCGCCCATTGATCAGCTGGAGATAGTCGATAACTATTAGGCCAAGGTCGTGCTCTGTCTGTAGGCGCCGCGCCTTGGTGCGCATCTCCATTACATTGGTGGAGGCCGAGTCGTCAATGTAAATTGGAGCTTCGCTCAATACGGCCATGGCATCGTTGATCTTAGGGAAGTCCGAGTCGTCTAAGCGGCCGTTTCGCAGTTTCCAGGAGTCAATTCCGGACTGGGCAGACAGCAGGCGGTCGATAAGCTGTTCCTTGCCCATTTCTAGAGAAAACACGCCCACAGGAATGCCCTCTTTGACGGCCACGTGATGCGCGATGTTTAGCGCCAGCGTGGTCTTTCCCATGGAAGGCCGCGCCGCCAAAATGATGAGGTCTGAACGCTGCAGGCCGGCTAGCACGCCGTCCAGTGCCTTAAAGCCGGATGGAACACCGCGCAGGCTGTTCTTGTCTTTATGGAGTTCATCAAGGCGGTCAAATGATTCGGCAAGCACCGAGCTTATGGGGATGAAGTTTTGCTTAAGGTGCTTTTGCGACACTGAGAACAGCGTCTGCTCGGCCTTGTCTAGCAGCCCGTCCAATGGCAAGCCCTCGTCGTGCCCGAGCGCCGAAATTTCCCCCGCTGCGCTGATCAGTCGGCGCAGAGTGGCTTTGTGCGCGACTATGCCGGCGTAGTGCGCCACGTGGGCGGCGGTTGGCACTTGCTCAACCAGCTCAGTCAGGTATACCGCCCCGCCGATCTTCTCTAGCTCCTTCATTTCTTCCAGCCGGTTGGACAGCGTCAGCAGGTCAATCGGCTGCCTGGCTTCGTAGAGGTCAAGCATGGCGCTAAATATGATCCCATTCCGGGCGACATAAAAGTCTTCCGGCACCACGATGTCGGCAACTTTGATTAGCGCCTCCTTATCCACCAAGATTCCACCGAGCAGGCCGCCTTCGGCCTCCAGGTTGTGGGGTGGCAGTATTGCCGAAACGTCTTTGCCGGCTACGGCCGCCCGTGCCGTGGGGTCAAAACTGACGTTACCGCGCGATTTGCGGATTGGGGCCTCATTCATGGACTACTTCGCCTCCCAGGATTTCAAGTGCCGACTCCATTAGCTCGGCATTTGGATCAGGGACCGGCGCTGCGGCGGCAAGATACCGGCCGGCCCGACCGCAGGGC
>CBDTXE010000050.1:0-8729 GCA_965364395.1 uncultured bacterium
CTTGGCAGGCGGCAAATGTTTGGCAACTATTCTGCTGTCAATGGACAGATGCTTTGGGCGTCAGACGCCCATCCGGTGTTCGCGCTGGCCTGCGGACACCGGATGGGCTTCCAACTTGTAGTTACTGGCGGACGCCGCGCGACTTCAGCCGCGCTAACTCGGCCTCAAAACTGGCGACGTCGGCAAAGCTGCGGTAGACGCTGGCAAAGCGGACGTAGGCGACGTCATCCAGCTCCAGCAGCCGGCCCATCACCTGCTCGCCGATGGCGCCGGCCGGGATTTCGGCTTCGCCGCGCGCACGGATATCGCGCTCAATATCGGTGATGAGCGCCTCAATCTGGGCAACAGAGACCGGCCGCTTTTCACAGGCACGGTAAAGGCCGCCGCTGATTTTGGTGCGGCTAAAGGGCTCACGGCGGCCGTCTTTCTTAACTACGATCAGGCGCGACATTTCAGTGCGCTCATAGGTAGTAAAACGAAAGCCGCAGCCCAGGCACTGGCGGCGGCGGCGGATAGACGCGCCGTCCTCAAGATCGCGGGACTCCACCACTTTGGAATCAAGATAGTCGCAGTCCGGACACTTCACTTGAGAACTCCCCCTTAGGCGCGCTGCTAGCCGCCAGCTGTTACCAGTATGCTTACCCTACATATAGCGTAAGTACTATTTAATATAGCGCTAGGCTTGGGGGGATGGTCAATATTGATTTTCATTTTTCTTATGGGTAAATGAAGTTAACTATCAAATAATGGCTTGCGTGCGCCAAAAAAATCCGCCTGTCGGAGGCGGATATTTTCTGGTGTTGGGCATTACTACCGCTTGCGGCGGCGGATGAAGGCCGGAACATCCAAGTCGTCGTGGTCGCTGCGGCTGGTGACAATCTTGCTAGCGCGCTCGGCAAAGGTGCGCGGACGGCCGCTGGCGGGCGTAATCGTTTCCATGTCGCGACTTTTAGGGTCGGGCTTGGCGGTGAGCATGCCGGGCGCGGGATGGGCGGATGGCCGCGGCGTGTCTTCAGTGGGTTCATCGGGCTCAATTGAGCCCACCGCGGGCTTGACCGGCTCATCAAATAACGATGATCCCGGATGGTCGGCCTCTTCGTCAAAGGCCGGGCGCTCATTAATGAACGATCCACGGAAGCGCTTGTCTACTGGTTCAGGCTCCGGTTCCGGGTCCGGATCAAACAACGGGACTACCGGTTCAGGATCCGGTTCCGGCTCACGGCGCGGCGGCGCCTGGAAAACGGGGACTGAAGGCTCGTGGGTCGGCCGGAACATCGGCCGAGCGGCTCGCGGCACATTATCAAAGCCGGTCGCCACCACGGTAATTTTAATATCATCATCCATTTGCTCGTCCAGGACGGCACCAAAGATGATATTGGCGGAAGGGTCAACGGCCTCGGTGATCGTCTTGGCGGCCTCGTCAATCTCGTGCATGCTCATATTCCGGCCGCCGGTGATATTGAACAGCACGCCCTTGGCGCCATCGATACTGATTTCAAGCAAGGGCGAATCAATCGCCTGGCGGGCGGCCTCTATGGCGCGGTTCTCGCCCTTGGCCCGCCCGATTCCCATCAAAGCCGACCCGGCTTCCTGCATGATTGACTTAACGTCGGCAAAGTCCAAGTTAATCAGCCCGTGCACGGTAATTAAGTCGGAAATACCCTGTACGCCTTGCTGCAGGACGTCATCAACCACCTTGAAGGCGTCGAGCAACGACGTCTTGCGGTCGATCATGTCCAGCAAACGGTCGTTGGGAATGGTAATGAGGGTGTCAACGTTGGCCTTGAGTTCCTCGATGCCTTTTTCAGCCTGGCTGGCGCGGCGCTCGCCCTCAAATGTAAACGGCTTGGTGACTATGCCCACCACCAAAGATCCGTTTTGGCGGGCGGCCGCGGCCACAACCGGCGCGGCCCCGGTCCCTGTGCCGCCGCCCTCGCCGGCGGTGATGAAAACCATGTTGGTATCCTTAAGGACCTCCATGATTTCCTTTTCGCTTTCTTCCGCCGCGCGGCGGCCAACTTCCGGGTCGGCGCCTGCGCCAAGGCCGCGGGTCAAGTTTTGTCCGATATGGACTTTTTGCGCGGCGTGCGAATGATGCAATGATTGCGCGTCCGTATTAATGGCAATGAACTCGATGCCTTGGACGCGGGACTTAATCATCCGTTCAATGGCAGCCGTTCCGCCGCCACCCACGCCGCACACTTTAATGCGGGCAAACGTTTGTATTTCCGGTAGAACTTCTGCCATGAATATGCTCCTTACCACAATTTGCCCGTGCCGCCATGGCCGGTACATTCGCCAGTGTAGACAAAGCGGTTACGCAATGCAAATTATTTATTCACACTTTTTTGTGGAAAGCCTGTGTACACATTTTTTGTGCTTATGCCGTATGGCTTAATCAAGCCATTTGTCGTGATTGAACACATTAATTATATACACAGGCCAGGTGTCACATATATTGCCCTTGCACAAACTCAGTTTTTCATACATAATCTTGACACTGCGTACAACACGTGTCCTAGCTATTAAAACGATTATGGTATGAACTTAATTAACGATATCCAATCCACCACGCGCGACCAAGCGGTTCCGGCGGCTCTAGACCTGCGCCAACCGGCTGCCAAGGACGAGCCCGCCACTTCCCCGTATGTTCTGAATCTAAAGGGCCGCGCCGCTGCCCGCGATGATGAATACCAAGAGTTTTATGAGATGATGCCTGGTGCCCAACCGGTGGCGTATTCTGACCCCGGTCAGCCCTACACTTCGGCCGCTCGAAAAGTCCTATCTGGAATTACCGCCGCCTTACAGCTGTTGGCTTCCTTTGCCTTGATTGTAGCCGCCATCACCGGTCTGGTGTACGGTCTGGCCATCCTGGCTTCAGCTTTGGCCTCCCTCCAGGCCAGTTAAGCCGCGGCAGCGACCTAGGGTAAAAGATTCCTTAGCGTTTTCTTAATACGGTCGACGGTTTCCCCTATCTTGGCGTTGGCCTTATCCGTAGGGGCGCCCGCAAAGCGCATGTTCTCGAGCATTAGTCCAACCGGCGCGGCAAACGACGGATCGTTAACCTTGTCGCTCAGCCCGCTGAGGCCCGACGGCTTACCGATGGTCACAGGGAGCTTAAGGGCGTTCTTGGCAAAATCATCTATACCAGGCAGCTTGGCGCCGCCGCCGGTCAGCACGACGCCTCCTGGCAGCATCCCGGCCTTCCCTACCTTGGCAAACTCTTCCTCAACCATGGAGAAGATCTCTTCCAGCCGGGCGTTCACAATGTCATACAGGTCTTTCTTGGGCATGATAGTGGAATCACTGCCCAGCTCTTCAATCCGCAGTTTTTCGCTGGGCGCGATGCGGCCGGTATGGGCCTTAACGTATTTCAGTTTGATCTTTTCAGCTACCTCAATGTCGGTGCGCAGGCCGATGGCAATGTCATTGGTAATGTGGGAAGCGCCCAGGGGCAGTATACTGGAGTACAGCACTTCCCCTTCTTCATAAATGGCGATGCCGGTGGTGCCGCCGCCAATATCCACCACGGCCACTCCCAGCTCGCGCTGGCGCTTGGTGAGGACGGCGCGGGCGGCCGCCAAGGGAACCATTACCTGGCCCTCAATATCGATACCCGCCTGGTAGATGCTGCGATGCAGGTTTTTGATGGCCGGCGCGGCGCCGGTGACAATATGGGTTTCAACCTCAAGCCGGACGCCGTTCATGCCCACCGGGTCCTTGATATTGGTCTGGCCGTCAACGGTGAACGAGCGCGGGAACATCTGAATAATTTCGCGGTTGGGCGGCAATTGGACGGCACTGGCGGCTTCCTCGGCGCGGTGGACGTCCTCAACCGAGATTTCCTGGTCTGCCCGGCCAACGGCGATCACGCCGCTGGAGTTAAGGCTGGCTACGTGGGCGCCATCGATATTGATGGTAGCGCGGTCAATCGGCACGCCGGAGATGCGCTCGGCCTCGTCAACGGCGGCGGTAATGGATGATACCGTTTCTTCAATGTCGACCACCTCGCCCTTGCGCATGCCGGACGCTGGGGCGGTACCCACGCCGATAATACTGGGATGCGTGGCCGTCTCCTCCTGTAATCCAACAATGCAGCACACTTTGGTGCTGCCGATATCCAACCCGATAAAAATGTCTTCCTGACCCCGAGCTGCCATGGTGCGCGGTCTCCGTTATGGCTGATTGTCATTATAGTGGTTACGTTCACTCCCGACAAGCAAGCCGTTGAACACAAAATGAAGGCGGTCGGCCGTCGTGGCTTATTCATGAACAGCCAGGCAGCCGCCAATGAACACATTTACTATAGCACTTAGTCGGTCAGGACCTCCGCCGGCCCGTTTGGCACGATGAGGACGGTGTGCTCAAACTGCGCCGCCAGGCTACCATCGGCCGTCCTGACCGTCCAGCCGTCGCCGGCGTCGATGGTGATGGCCTTGCCGCCCAACGTGGCCATGGGCTCAATGGCGACGGTCATGCCAGGTTCCAGCCGCGGCCCGCTGCCCCGCGGCCCGTAATTGGGTATCTGCGGCTCTTCCCAAAGTTCGTAGCCGACGCCGTGGCCAACCAGCTCCTCCACGATACCCAGGCCAGCACCGCGCAGGACGCGTTCAACGGCGGCGGAAATGTCGCCCACGCGGTTGCCCGCCCTGGCCGCCTTGATTCCCGCTGCCCGGGCGGCCTCGGTGGCTTCCAGCAGGCGCAAGGCATCGCTTGCCAGCTTGCCGACGCCTACGGTGATGGCGCCGTCGGTCAACATGCCTTTATAACGCACGCCAAAATCTAGGCCCACGATGTCCCCTTCTTGCAGCGGGCGGTTATCGGGTACGCCGTGAACCAAGGCCTCATTGACGGATATGCAGATGGGCGCCGGAAATCCGTGGTGGCCAAGGAATGCCGGCTCTCCGCCCAGGCGCTCCACTTCTTTGCCGGCCAGCGCCGATAACTGCCGCGGTGTGGCCCCCGGAACGGAGGCCTTGGCTACCGCGCGCAGCACCTCAGCCAGGATATGGCCGCCGGCGCGCATGGCCGCAATCTCCTGGGGCTGTTTACGCGAGCCCTGCATGCCGCAGCACCCCCTGGATACGTGCCGTAACCTCTTGGGGCGTACCCAAGGCGTCTACCTCGGCAACCACCCCTTTGGTGCGGTAATGCTCCACCACGGGCATGGTGTCGCACTGGTATTCCTGCCAGCGAACCTTGATTATCTCGGGTGCGTCGTCAGGGCGGCCGCGCTGGGCCAGCCTCCGCTCAACTTCCGGTTCGGCAATCTGCAGAAACACCACCAGGTTGATTTTCCGCCCCATGGCGGGCAGTTCCTTATCCAAACGCTCGGCTTCCGGCATCATCCGCGGCGAACCGTCCAAAATAATTCCCTTGCCGTCCGGTATCGTACGCAGCTTGCGCAGCACCAAATCTTGGATGTATTCCGTGGGCGACAACTTGCCGGAATTCATGATCGCCTTCACGGCTTCGTTGTTATCGTCGCGGACCAACTGGCCAGTGGAAAAGGTCTCCCAACCTAAAGCCCCCGCCAAGCTTTGTGCCTGGACGGTCTTGCCGGCACCAATGGGCCCCATGATGGTTATAACCGGTGCGCTCATCTGTCAGCTCCTTGTTAGAAATGCGGTCAGGTATGGCAGGAAGATAGCCAAGCCAATCGCAGCCGCGCCAATCGCGGCCACCAGTACGGCGCCGGCGGCCACGTCTTTAATTATTCTAACCTGCTCACTGTGACCGGGTTGGATCAGGTCCAGGGTTTTCTCCAGGGCGGTATTAACCACCTCGGCGGTAAACACGATGATAATGGCAAAGAAAATGGCCGCCAGCTCGGCATTGCTAATCTGCATGCCCACACCCAAAGCCAATGCCGCCATGGCAATCAGCAAGTGCAGCCGGGCGTTGCGCTCGGCGCGCACAACGTAAACGATGCCCTGGAAGGCGGCCGCCACGCTGCGGAAGAACGAATTCAATGCTTCCACTGCGCTTTATGGTAAGCCAAACCGGCCGCGGCCATCAACTCCGCCTGCAAGCCGTCCATGGCATCCTGCGACTGGTCGTCCTGGTGGTCGATACCGATAGCATGGAGAATGCCATGAAGCGCCAGGAGCGCCACCTCGTCTTCCAAGCCTACCCCGGCCGCCTTGGCCTGCCGTTCGGCCGTTTCCGTGCTGATAACAATGTCGGCCAGCTCGCCGTCCTCAATCTCATCTTCGTCATAGGCAAAAGTCAGTACGTCGGTTGGGCTGGCCTCGCCGCTGTAAGTTTCATTTAACCCGGCGATCTCGGCGTCATCAACCAGCTTGATATTGACCGCACCGTCGGGCAGCTCCAGTTCGTCAAAGCTGTCTATGGCCTGCACCACTTTGGCGACGGCCGACTGGAGCTCGCGCGGCCAGCGGTCTACCAGCTCAACCGTCACTTGAGCCGCTCCCTGACGAATTGGGCAACCTGCCCGCCGTCGGCGCGGCCGGCCGCGCGCTGCATCACCGCACCAATGACCGCCCCCATTTGGGCGGGACCAGTGGCGCCGGTCTGGGCAACCACCTGGTCAACCAATGCGGCCAGTTCCTGGACAGGCATTTGCTCCGGCAGGTAGGTGCGGATAGTCTTCAGCTCCATCTCCTCGGCGCCGGCCAAGTCCTCACGCTTGGCGTCGCGGTACTGGCGGATGGAATCCTGCCGCTGCTTGGCCTCTCGTTGTAAGGCCTTCTGCACCTCGGCGTCGCTGAGTTCGTGCCCTAGTTTGATTTGCTCGTTTTTGAGGGCGGACTTAATCAGCCGGATTACGGCGGTACGGTCAGCCGATCCCGCTTTCATGGACTCGGCCAGGTCTGCATCTATCTGTCGTAGTAAGCTCATGGATAATTCATTAACCGGCCACGTTTCCGCGGCCGGATGGGTTTCAATTAGCGATAAAGGGCTTGGCGGGCTTTAGCAACCTTGCGCGCGGCTTTGCGCAGCGCAATCTCGCGCTGGGCGCGCTTGGTCAAAGGCTTCTCAAACTGGCGCTTGCGGCGGGCAACGCCTAGGACGCCCGACTGCTGCACCTTTTTGTTAAAGCGCCGGATCATGTTTTCCAATGACTCTCGATCATCCTTGCGGGTAACTTGCAGCAAGTAAAATCACCTTCCCTTCGTAGTAGTAACCTGGTAATGATAGCGGTTTTTTTGGCTTGGCGCAAGGAAGACCATGGGCGTCTCCGGATTACCCGGAGACGCCCTGTGCTGCTTGCCCGGAAGGCCGACCTACCCAGGCAGGTGAACCTGCCGGTCGGAATGCCGGACGTCCATCCGTCCTTTGCGGCCCTGGCCGGCGCGCGGGTGCAGAGACTGGGTCTGGCGCCGCTCCAGGTGGGGCGGCCGGTCCTCCCTCGCCTCTGGGACCCGGCGCTCACGCTCGGCCTGCATGTTCTGGAGCTTGAGCTCGAGTGACATCGGCAACGCCGCAAATCGCAGGCACCGGCTCAGCAGGCCGATTTCCGCGATTGTTGGGTCCCAGCCCCCTCCGGCTTTGGCGCTTTCCAGCGACTGCCGGAGCTGGGGAGGCAGGGTACTGCCGGTGACGCGAAGCACGGTTGCCGCTTCGTCACTTGTCAGCGTAAGCATATGCCTCCTTGGGCAGTCGGGTTGGATAAAAAATAGTGTATCAGCTCGGCTTGGCGGACGCGAGTACGTGGACGTGCAGGTGGCCAATCTCCTGCCCGCCCTCTAGGCCAACATTCACGCCAATGCGGTAACGCCCGGCGACGCCTTGCTGGCGGGCAACCTCCTGGATAGCGGCAACCAAGTCCGGCGCCAGATCCGGTGTTACCTGGTCCAGGTTGTCGAGATGGCGTTTAGCCAAGACCAGCACGTGGACGTCATCCTCTGGATGAATGTCCTTAATGGCGGCAAAGGCGGCGTTTTCCCAAATAACCACCTTTGGGTCGTGCGAGAGCTTGCAAAAAATACAGTCGTCTTTCATGCGGAAATAATACCATTAAACGTGCCAAGGGCCCCGCTGAGCGGGGCCCTGTTAAGTCCTTGGCCGGAGCCAAAGACGATGGTGGCGGAGTACCAAGTAGGCGCGGGGCCTACCAGCCGTTGCGGTAGTAGCCGCCCGGTGTGACCCCAAAGGGGCGGCCGTTGGCGTCATAGATGGTGACGGCATTGGGACGGCTGTCCCGCGGGCCGGGCGCTGAGGCCTGGGGGCTGCGGTCCTGGGCCTGCTGTTTGCCCGGACGGTTGCCGGCGGGCGGCTTTTCCAGGGCGCTGGTGCCCTGCATCTGACTCTCTCCCTGATGTAGAAGGACTTTGGGGGCGACTGCTCATCTCTTATGCTACGCCCCTGGGGGGCAGTGGCAAGATGTTTGCGACCGGCCCGCCCGCGTCCTTGCGGGCGGATCCGGTTGGCAGCGCTAGGCGCTCCTGTCCGCTACGCCGATGGGGAAGTCTCGCGGCTTCCGGCGTGGCCAGAGCCACGCTCCGCGCTTGAGCCGGCGGGCTTGGCGATCTGGACGGTACCGTCCCGGGACATTTCCTCCCGCAGGCATTCTGCGAGATCCCGATGGACGGCCTCCAAGGTGCCGGACAGCGACGGGTGCACGGAGCTTACCGCGCATCCGCCAGCCGGCGCAGCCAGGCCTTGACGGCGTAAGGCACGTCCGTGTGGACGCGCGTGGACACCAGGCGGAGGGCCCGGTCGTAGTACTCGTTCTCCCGCAGGTCGGTGTACTCGAACAGCTTCTT
>CBDTXE010000051.1:0-8719 GCA_965364395.1 uncultured bacterium
GACGCTAGATTTTGATAATGGCCAGATTGGTTGTTCGCCGCAGGTTTTTGGCCCCAATGCGGCCACTCTACAGACTGGTAGCAAGCGCGATGGTGGCTATTCCCTGCGGCTGATGGTTGACGGTGCCACCACGGTGACTGACGGCGGTGCGACGCGCCGGGCGCATTGCCACACCAGTTTGACTATAGACCCGGGACAGACTAAATGGTTTGGACACAGCTTGATGATTCCTGCAGGCAACGGCGGTGTCGGTAGCTGGTGGCAGCTGATTGAGTGGTATGGGACTCCTTGGGGCGCGGGCGGCGCGCCGCTAGGAATTTACGGCAGTGGCAACTCTTTCCTAGTACGGTATCTGCAGCAGGGCGGTGGCCAGGCATACTTTGCGCAAAGGCCATACACACCCGGCCAATGGTATGACTTTGTATGGGAGATAAAGGCGTCATTTGGCGGCGACGGTTTTGCTAGAGTATACTTTGCGCCTGCCGGCCAGCAGCCGCAGCTGATAGGTAGCTACTCAGGCCGCACCATCCACGATGGCATGCCCACGCTAAGGCTGCTTTTAAACAGCTATTCATCGACGGCCAACGGGGTTCCCTTGGCGGCATATCATGACGAAGTCCGGCTTGGAAGTTCAATGGGATCGGTATTGCCGAGGTAATGCCGTGCGCGGAGCGGCAGATAATGGCTAAGAAGCACGCTACCTCCAATAAACGGCTAATAACCCATCCGGATCGAACGTTTGCGTCAGGTGACGCCTGGCGGGCGGGGATGTACCGTGTCGCTAAAAAGCGCTGGCTGGTCGCTGTCGTATCTGCCGCTGCCATTGGTCTAGTCGTATTAGTAACGCTTCCCGGCGGCAAAGGCGGCGTAGCCGCCGTCCTCCCCGGTGATATTAACTCGGACAACAAAGTAGACGTCACCGATCTTAGTATACTGCTTGCCAACTACGGCAAGTCCGCCTCCCAAGCCACCAATCCGGCATCGGACATCAATGGCAATGGTACTGTCGATATTTCCGACCTCTCGGCCTTGCTCTCAAACTATGGCAAAACCAACTCTTCTGGCGTATACATATCCGAAGATTTTTCAAATGGTGCCAGCGCGTTTACCCCTAGCGGTGGTAGCTGGTCGGTGAGTGGTGGGCGGTACCTTCTGTCCACTTCGGCGCTGGCACCGGCCAGCGTCAGCGCTGGCCTATCAAACAAGTCTGTCCACTCAGCTACCGTCTCCGGTGACTTCACTCTGACGGCCGACGTCCAGGCCACCCAATCCGCCAGCCCTTGGGATGACGCTGCCATCATCTTTGGTTATCAGGATGCAAATAACTACTATATAGTCTTAGCAAACGAGAGTAACGACCAGCATACCCATGGCCTGTTTAGAGTGCAAAACGACATTAAGACCGAACTGGCAGACCTGGGAGCGCCCATTGCGCCGGGCCAAGACCAGCGGGTGAAGATTACGAGGCACGGGCAATCCATTCAAGTTTATTTAAATGACCAGCTGCGTGCATCGGCCAATGACAATACATATGGCGCCGGCAAGGCCGGCTTTGGTAGCTGGGACAATACCGCCAGCTTTGACAACTTGCGCGTGGTTGCCGGAGTCATAGCTAGCCCATTGCCAACCACTACGCCAACGCCTGGCCCGCAAGAAAGCCCAATTAGCCTGCATCCTCAGAACCGCCACTATTTCCAGTTCCGCGGCAAGCCCACTGTATTACTAACGGCAAGTGAGCATTACGGTGCCGTGCTAAACTCCGATTTTAATTACACGGCGTATTTGAATGAGCTTCAGGCTAAAGGACTTAACAAAACGCGGACGTTTACCGGCGCGTACGTTGAGGGTCCCGGTGCGTTTGGCATACCTTTGGGTCAAAACACCCTAGCGCCCGCAGCCGGAAAATTGATTGCGCCGTGGGCGCGAAGCAATACACCCGGATATATCAACGGGGGGAACAAGTTTGACCTGAATGCCTGGAATCCGGCTTACTTTGCGCGCCTAAAAGATTTTGTTGCCCAGGCCGGCCAACGCGGGATCGTCGTTGAGATTGTGTTCTTTTCAATCAATTACAATGACGAGATTTGGCATTATTCGCCGCTCTGGACGGGCAACAACGTCAACGGTGTTGGCAGCGTCGGAGAAGGCGGGGTATGGAACCTGGCAGACAGTGTCCAAGTTGGTGTTCGCGACAAGATGATCCAAAAAATCGTGACTGAGCTGAACCCTTACGACAACGTTTACTACGAAATTGTAAATGAGTATGGCAATGGTCCGTGGGATATTATCAGCCACTACGCCAACGTGGTGACATCCACGGAAGCATCATTACCCAACAAACATTTGATTGCGATGCACCTATGGAACGATCCCCGCAACAGCGTGTTAAATTTTCACGATCCAAACCTGGTTGAGCGCCAGTACAACGGCGCCTGGGGTACATGGGACGGCATTTTCTCGTCCTTCTATTCACACAACAAGGTAATCGGATTTGACGAAACGCTTGCCTGGGATAACAACTTCTTGCTGGCAGCCTGGGAGCACGTTTTCCGAGGCGGTGCGGCGTTTGACGCCCTGGACATTGGCTATACGGTGCCCAATCCCACGTCGCCTGCCAAGGCAGGGCTGCGCACCGGGCTGGGCGTGCTGGGCCGGTTTGTCCATGACTTCAATGTCGTGAACATGAGTCCTAATAACGGCGTGGTGGTAGGCGGAGTCCCATCGGGGGCTACGGCACGGGCGTTGGTTGAACCCGGCCGACAATATGCAGTATGGGTAAGGGGTGGCAGCCAGGCGAACTTGGTGATAACCATGCCATCCGGGACCTACAGGGCTGACTGGGTGGATACGGCCAGCGGCACTGTAACCAAGAGCGAATCGTTTGCCCACGGCGGAGGTAACCGGACGATTTCGTCTCCTCAGTACGGATCGGGACATGCTGCCTTGAGAGTAAAGGCTCAGTAGTTGGCAACGGCGCGTCGGGCGTATTATGCCGCCGTGGTCGTCGCCATGGGGGTTTTGGCTGGCGTGGTCATCGGGCTGACGCGGGCCGCCGTTCTCCCCGGTGACATCAACTCGGACAACAAGGTAGACGTCACCGATCTTAGTATCCTGCTTGCCAACTATGGCAAACCGGCCTCCCAGGCTACCAATCCGGCAGCAGACATCAATGGCAACGGTACGGTAGAGATCACCGATTTGTCGGTGCTGCTGACAAACTACGGCAAGACCAACACCTCCGGCACAATTATCTCGGAAGACTTCAGTACTGCGGCCCCAGGATTTTCCGTATTTGGCGGCACCTGGGCGGTGTCGGGAGGTAAGTACAGAGTGGATGCGAGCGCCCCAGCTCCGTCGTCGCCGCAAGCCGGCCTGGCCAATGTCTCGGTCAACCAGGCAATGGTGGCCGGTGATTTTACGCTTACGGCAAGTATGTCGGCTGACGCATCTGCCAGCCCGTGGGATGACGCCGCGGTGGTGTTTGCCTACCAGGATGCCAATAACTACTACATGTTGCTGGTTAACGAAGGTAACGACCTGTACACCCACGGTTTATTCAGGGTGCAGAACGGCGTAAAGACCGAGCTGGCCGATCTTGGAGCGGTGATCCCGGCGGGAGAGGATTATGCCGTTAAGGTCACTCGCAAAGGACAAATCCTCCAGGCGTTCATTGATGGGCAACTGAGGGCTTCCGCAACGGATGGCGCCTTTGGCGCTGGTAAGGCCGGCTTTGGCACCTGGGACAACACCGCCAGATTTGACAACCTGGTTGTTGTGCAGGGCGCTCCCTCGCCGTCCGTACCGCCGTCACCCAGCCCCACGTCCACGCCACCGCCCTCGGGATGCCGCTTGAGTAAGTCAACCTTGGTGAAAATCATGCCTACGGGAGACTCGATAACCTACGGGGCCATAGGCGGCGGCAACACGGGCACAGGTGGGTACCGGAAGCCGCTTTGGGCCCTGGCCGCCAGCGCCGGCTGGAACACCGCTACTTACGGAATACTGGACGATGTGCAGCAAGGCATCCAATACCATGACACTAGCCATTCCAAGCATTCCGGCGTGGGAGGTGTGCGCATCGATTACGTCCAGAGCAACATGAATGCTTGGCTGGATGCGTGGAATCCGGATGTGATACTGCTGCAGATTGGCACTAACGATATCATCCAGAACTACGCAGTGGCCGATGCGCCAAACCGGCTCTCGGCGCTAATTGACCAGATAACGACCAGGCGCCCCAATCTTCAGCTATTTGTCTCAACCATAACCAGCGTGCTGCCCGGCAACGGTTACGGCGTAAATCCAGCAACGGTGACTGCTTACAACGCTTCGCTGACGGGCATCGTCAACCAAAAGGCTGCAGCGGGAAAGAAGGTATACCTCTTGACCTTGCCGATGCTTGGCAGTGGGGATTTTGGGCCTGACGGCCTTCACCCCGGACCGGTAGGGTACTCCAAAATGGCGCAGGCCTGGTACGGACGACTGGGCGGCTGCTATGTCCAGTAGACACATAAGCATAAGAGTCGTAGTATAGGTGCAAGACAATGGCTAATAAACAAAAACCATCAAGAAAACCAAAGCGCCGTGATCCACTCACCGTCCAAGGCGAGTGGCTTGATCGCTACCGCGCTGCCAAAAAGCGCTGGTTGTTGGCAGCAATTTCAGCCAGCGCGGTTATTGGGCTGGGCGCAATTATCACGCTGCCCGGCGGCAAAATCGGCCTGGCCGCCGTCCTCCCCGGTGACATCAACTCGGACAACAAAGTAGACGTAACCGACCTCAGCATCCTCTTGGCCAACTACGGCCAGACTGCCTCCCAGGCCACCAACCCGGCCGCCGACATTAACGGCAACGGAGTCGTGGACGTCACCGACCTTTCCGCCCTCTTGTCCAACTACGGCAAGACCAATACCTCCGGCACCCTCATCTCGGAAGACTTCAGCTCGCCGGTCTCCTCCTTCACCCCGGCCGGCGGCACCTGGGCGGTGAGCGGGGGCAGGTATGTGCTGACTGCGCCTGTGTCCCAAAACCAGTCCGCGGACGGGCTTTACAACCGGTCGGTCCACTCGGCAACTGTGTCGGGTGACTTCACGTTGAATGTTGATCTGGCAGCAACTGCTACTAGTAGCCCTTGGGACGACGCCGCCGTAATCCTTGGATACCAAAATCCGGAAAACTACTACTACGCTGTATTGAATGAAGGCAACGACCAGTATACCCATGGCCTATTTAAGATCCAGAACGGGGTTAAGACCGAGCTGGCAGACTTTTCTGGAAGCTTGGCAGCTGGCGTCTTGACAGCAGTAAGAGTAGAGAAAAGTGGATTGGCAATCCGCGTTTACCAGAACGGCCAGCTGGTTGGCAGCGCCTCCGACGCCACACTTCCTGCCGGCAAAGTAGGCTTTGGAAGCTGGGATAATGAGGCTTGGTTTGACAATCTTACAGTGAAGGCCGGCGCCCCTACCAATCCGCCGTCTCCCAGCCAGCCGCCGACTCCCTCGCCTAGCCCATCACCGTCTCCAAATCCAGGCGGATGGAACTGCACCGGACTGATTTGGTGCGACGAGCCTGCCTCCCCCGTGGGCAAGGCGGCGCCGCTGCAGAATTGGGCTGATGCACCGTGGAATATTTACGGAGGCGCGTCAGTCAGCGTCGTGGCGGATGCCTCAAGGGGCAAGGCGATACGGACCTACGGGCCGGGAAATACCATAGATCCGGCGCAGGGAAACCAACGCGCAGAAATAGTGCCGTCAGCTAATTTCAGTCCCGGCCAAACGCGCTGGATCGGGTTTGACCTATACGTCGCCCCCAATACCCCTCCATCCCCCTCGTGGCAGAGCGCTTTCCAAATTAAAACCGGCGGCCCTGCTGATAGGTACGGCAACGTCGGACTCAGCGTGTCCGAGTACAATAGCAACGACTTAGTGGTTGGTGATGGCGCAAGCCGTATGGAGAGCCATCCCATCGGTCCCAAGCCAAACGGAACTTGGACAAGGCTGGTATATGGGGTATTTGTCTCGACGACTCCTGGACAAGGGTGGGTAGAGATTTGGCGTGATGGGGCAAACGTCCTTCCGCGTGATCCATGGACAACCAAAAACGCCGACGGGACAATGGGTAGCACGATGTTTCCAGGAGGCAGCAATACCAACTACCTGAAATTTGGGTTATACCACGGACCGTCACCGCACAATACGGACTTCCGGTATGCCAGACTCAAGATTGGCGCCACGCGCGAAAGCGTAATGCAGTGACATAAACAAACCGGCCCCTTACTGGGGCCGGCCGCCTACTTAGGCGTCATTTGGATAAACTAAGGTACGATCACCTCCGTGATATTGATGTGACGCCCGTTAGATCTAGGACTTTGCAACGATCACCCCCTTTAGATTAATGACAGGTTTATTATAGGCAATGGCCGCCCAGCACGGCAACCAATTCCAGTGATAGTTAGGCATAGGCGCTATACAGCTAAAGGCCGTTAATTATTCAACTACGAAATAATCGTAGGCGTATTGCTTGCTTGGTTCCGGGGCGTTATTGGTCTCGATGGTGAAGAAGCCTGCCGCGCGGGCTACCGAGTACTCTAGCTTGGCGCCCATGCGGCCGACCGGAGTAAGTAAGACTTTGGGTACTGTGGCAAAGGATCGCCGGAAATTGATTTTACAGAGGACACCGGCGGGTGCACCGGTTCCCGTCGTGATGACGACGGTACCGGCGGTGTCATTGCCGGAGACGGTGACCGATCCGCCTACACCGGCGGCGATGTCGGTTTGGGACGTGGGTGTATTGCCGCCGGTAATGAGGTGGCCGGACAGCGTCAACGACTCGGTATAGTTCACGCGGCCGGCTACCAGTTGGGGAGTGGAGATGGGGCCGCCGGCACTGATGCCGCCGGTGGCACTGAGGTTGCCGGCGATATTGGCGCCGCTGCTGACCGTAAGGACGCCCCTGACCGCTAGTTGGCCCCGCGCCTCAACATTGCCCTGAAGGCTGGCGGTGCCGGCAACCTGGAAGTTCTGGCGCAGAGTGAGGGAATTAAGGTTGGCAGCGCCGGCCACATTGAGATTGGCAAAGGCATTGATGTCCTTCTGGGCCTCGATGGTGTCCTTGGTGGTCAGTGTTTTTTCGACTGTGGCCGTATTTTTGAAATTGGTGTTGGCGGAAATATTAAGCGTCTGTTTGGCGTTGCTGCCTCCGGCAATGTTGTTTAGGCCATTAAGAATGTTTTCCCCGACGCCCTGCAGGTCTATAGCGGTGTCCTTGGCGGCAGATGCTGGCGCCACTGGTTTCTTGATCATCAAAACCGACACACTGGCTATTACGATGATACTTAAGGCACCGATGCCACCAATTGCCCACTTGTTTTGAAACCAGTGTGTCTTATGGGGAGCAATAGGAGTGCCGTCCACATCTTTGTTGAAATTGTGGGTTTTCCAGCCGAGGTTTTTCTCATCGGCGGCTTTAATGGTTTTTGCAGGGCCGTCCTTGCCCGGCGGCGGTTCAGTGGGAGGAGTTGCTCCTGGTGCCGGCGCGGGAGCACTACCAGGAGGCGGAGTAGCTCCTGGTGATTGAGTCGGCTTTTGATTACTTTGCTCCATCTAACCGTATCTTAACGCTTACGCTTACGGCGTACAAGGAGGACTCCCGCGGGCTTAAGCATGAGTGTTATACTGAGACCCAATGAGGAGTTTTTGGGGGTTCATTCCGCACCATCACACCGGACGGGTGGCGCCGCACGACCACACGTCCTATCCGGCATTGGTTTTTTTACTGCTGCTGATGGCAGTAGTATTGGCAGCGATTTCCCGCCAGTCCATGGCGGCGCCCGAGGACGAGTATGTTATTCCGCCACCGGAAACCCGGGGCTTTTCCGTATGGGGCACGGTTAATGCGCCGCCGCCTTCCAAGGCTCCAACGCTTGAAGGCGTCAGTGAAGGCCAAACTATTTCCCAGGCGCCGGTAGAGGTTTTTGGTACCTGCCCATCAAACACGTTGGTCAAGGTGTTCAAAAATGAAATCCTGGCTGGCGCCACGCTGTGTGACCGCAGTGGCCGCTACCGATTGCCCATCGATTTCTTCATCGGCCCCAACCGGCTGGTTGCCCGGGCATACAACACACTGGAGAAAGTCAGCCCGGACTCCAATGCCATAAACGTCATATTTGCACCACCCGGTGCCACCGGGCTGACAACCGGCTCGGCTCCCCAGCTAAAGCCGGACGGCACGCCGGCGGGGCAGTTCTTTATCAAGGCCGAGGTCTTCCATCGGGGATTCCGACCGGGCAAGGAAACCAGCTGGCCGCTGAGCATTATCGGCGGCAAAGCGCCTTATGCGGTGTCGGTGGCCTGGGGGGACAAGAAAACCGACGTCTACGCCCGCGGTGCATCCGGCCCATTTGATATCAAGCATAAATACGAGAATGCTGGCGGCTACCGTGGGCAACAGGACATCGTGATCAAGGCTAGCGACAGTACCGGAGCCACAACCTATTTGCAGGTGGTCGCTTTGGTTAACGACGCAACGGTCACGGAGCTGGTAAAAACCATGCCCTCAGGACTACAGCTGGCGTGGCCGCTGCTGATCCTAGCGGTAATGATGGTACTGAGTTTCTTGTTAGGTGAATGGCGCGAGAAGAAGATCATTAAGAAGAAGCTAGCGGTGGGGGCGGCATGACGCGGAAAAAGAAGACGGCAATCGTGGCGGTTGTTTTCATGGT
>CBDTXE010000052.1:0-8625 GCA_965364395.1 uncultured bacterium
CTGGTTAACGCCGAGCAGCGCGTTGCCGCTCACGCGGACGCCGTCGACGTAGTAGGCCACCTCCTCGGCGCGCCCGCCGCGGATGTTGAGATTGGACGTGCCCTCGGTCGAGACCACGCCGCCCTGGAGGGCCGTCACGGCAGCCACGCAGGCCGGCAAGCTGGCCCACCTGGTGGCTTACAACATTCCCGAGCGAGACTGCGGCGGCTACTCTGCCGGGGGATTAGCCACTCCGGACGCCTACCGCGCGTGGATACAGGGGCTAGCCAATGGGATTAATAACCGTAAGGCCGTGGTCATATTGGAGCCCGACGCCATGGCCGGTAGCGACTGCCTGGATGCGGCGCAGCGCCTGGTACGCTACAGCCTGCTCTCAACAGCGGTGACTACGCTGTCTGACAAGGGAGCGACGGTGTATATCGACGCCGGACACCCAACATGGCTGAGCGCGGCCGAGGCGGCCAGCCGGCTAAGCCAAGCCGGCATTGCCGGGGCGCGCGGGTTTGCTTTGAACGTATCCAACTTCAATTCTACTGAAGCGACGGTTGCCTACGGCAACCAAGTGTCGGCCTTAGCCGGTAACAAGCCGTTTGTAGTCGACACCAGCCGTAACGGCTTGGGGCCGGGAACTGGCTGGTGTAATCCGGCCGGCCGGGCGCTCGGACGCAAGCCCGGGCCTGGGACGGGAAGGGTTGATGCCTACCTATGGATCAAGAGTCCCGGCGAGTCCGACGGCACCTGTAACGGCGGCCCCATTGCCGGCGCGTGGTGGCCGGAATACGCCCTGGGACTTGCCCAGCGGGCCACCTACTAGGCGGCGCCGGACCCGCAAGCATAGCGGCTTCGGTGATAATCACAAAAATATCCCTTTACAGGTCGGAGTGAAATCTGTAGAATACCTAATTGTAGCTCACCATGTCAGATACAAAGGAAGTAATTGAACTATCCGGAACCGTTCTGGAGACACTACCCAACGCAATGTTCCGGGTAGAGCTCGAGAACGGTCACGTTATTTTGGCCCATATTTCGGGCAAAATGCGGATGTACTACATCCGTATTCTTCCTGGTGACAGAGTGACGGTTCAGATGACCCCATACGACCTCACTAAAGGGCGTATTACCTACCGGCATAGAGACTAATAGGAGGCGGACGTGAAAGTTCGGGCCAGCGCTAAAAAAATGTGCTCAAAATGCAAGATCGTGCGTCGCGGCGGAACGGTATATGTCATCTGTGAAACACCTAAGCATAAGCAGAGGCAAGGCTAAATGGCGCGCATCGCTAGCGTAAACATCCCTGACGGCAAGCGCATTGTTATTGCGCTGACTTACATTTACGGCATTGGCCCAACCACCAGTGCCAAGATTCTGGCCAAGACTGGGATCAATCCTGATACCCGGGCCAAGGACCTGACCGAAGCGGAGGTTAGCAAGCTGCGCGAAGAAATTGACAAGAACCTGACAGTTGAAGGCGATCTCCAGCGGGTGGTGTCCCAAGCCATCACGCGGCTAAAGGAAATCAACGCCTATCGCGGCTTGCGCCACAAGAACAACCTGCCCTCCCGCGGCCAGCGCACCAAGACCAATGCCCGGACCAAGCGGGGCAAGAAGATAACGGCCGGTAGCGGCCGCAAGAAGTCAGCAGCCAAGACCTAATATTACTGAGCTAACGAGAGACGAATGGCAACCAAAACCACAACCAAATCCACCAGGCGCCGCAAGACCAAGCGCACCGTTGCCGTGGGACAGCTGCATATCCATGCAACGTTCAATAACACAATCGTGACGATGAGCGATGAGTCAGGTAACGTCCTGGCTTGGGCTAGCTCCGGCGGGTCCGGATTTAAGGGATCGCGGAAGTCTACTCCGTACGCCGCGCAAGTCGCAGGTGAAAAAGTCGCTGCTTCTGCCAAGGACATGGGTATGGTAAAGGCACATGTGCAGGTACGCGGCATCGGAAGCGGCCGCGAGTCGGCAATCCGGGCGTTGTCGGCTGCCGGTATCCAGGTGGCAAGCATCCGCGATGTCACCGGCGTCCCCCATAACGGCAACCGCCCTAAGAAGCCGAGGAGAGTCTGATGGCACGTGACTTAACCCCCATCGTAAAACGATCACGACGCGAGAAAACCGCACTTCATCCCAAAGCCGTCAAAGGCCTGACGCTACGAAATTACGCGCCTGGAGAACACGGCCAATCAACTATGCGGGCCAAACTGAGCCAGTATGCCGTCCAGCTCCGCGAAAAACAAAAGGTAAAGCGGATGTACGGGTTGCTTGAGAAGCAGTTTCGCCGCTTGGTGGCCGAGGCCGAGCGCCGGCAAGGTGTTACGGGTGATATCCTGTTGCAACTGCTGGAGCAGCGCCTAGACAACGTAGTCTACCGTGTCAACTGGGCAACCAGCCGCCAGTCCGCCCGCCAGCTGGTCACCCATGGCCATCTGCGGCTAAACGGCCGCCGCGTAGATATTCCGTCAATCCAAGTAAAGCCCGGCGATGTCATTACCGTCCGCCCCAAGAGCGCCGGCAACTCCTATTTTTCTGCCCTCAAAGAGCAATTGTCAGGCAATGAGCCGGCAATCGGATGGTTGAGCCATGATGCCAAAAAGCTGACGGCCAAAGTAACCGGTGCTCCGTCCCGCCAAGACGTGACCGAGGAAATCGCAGAACAGTTAATTATTGAGTTTTACTCACGCTAAGTAAGAGGAAGGAATTAGAAGGTGTTGTACGATATTCAACTCCCCAGCCTAAAGACCGTCAAAGAGGACGGCAATCGCGCGACTTTTGCGATTGAGCCGTTGTACTCCGGTTACGGCATGACGCTGGGAAACTCGCTACGCCGTGTTATTCTTTCCAGCTTGGGCGGCGCCGCCGTCACCGCTGTGAAGATTGATAACGTAGCCCACGAGTTTTCAACCATTGATGGCGTCAAAGAGGACGTCGTTGAGATCATATTGAATCTGAAAAAACTGCGGTTCAAGGTCTATAGTGATGATCCCCAGTTCATTATTTTGACTAAGAAAGGCAAGGGAGCGGTTACGGCGGCTGATATCAAGACCAATAGCGATATTGAAGTAGTTAATACCGACCAGCACGTGGCCACCATTGACGACGACAAGGTACAGTTGGGCATGGAAATCAAAGTTGAGAAAGGCCGTGGATACGTACCGGTTGAAGCCCGTGAACACGAGAAACTGGAAGTTGGCATGATTGCCGTGGATGCGCTGTACAGCCCGGTCAAGCGCGTGCGCTACAGTGTAGAAAACACCCGCGTCGGCCAGGTTACCGACCTCGACCGCCTGCTGATTGAAGTGGAAACCGACGGATCGATTGCCCCCGCCGATGCCGTGACTCAAGCGGCCGAAATTCTGGTAAGCCACTTTGGCGTTGTAGCCGGACAAAGCGCCCCGGCCGTGTCGGCCGCCGGTGCCAGCAGCGGTGAAAGCTCGCGCGAGTCCAACGCCTCCAAGGTGATGATTGAAGAAGTCAACTTCTCGCCGCGTACAACCAACGCCCTATTGAACAACGACATCCGGACAATGAAAGACCTGCTTCGCCTAGGTGACACCGAGCTCAAGGAGCTGAAGGGCTTTGGCGCCAAGGCCTACGATGAGGTCAAGGACAAGATTGCAGAGCTTGGTTTTGCCCGGGAGACCGAGGAGGTATAGATGCATCGCCACGGATATACAGGTAGAAAGCTGCAGTTGGCCGCCGGTCCCCGGCGGGCGTTGATCCGTGGCCAGGTAACCTCACTGGTACTGCACGAGCAGATCACCACTACTGAGGCTAAGGCGCGGGAGATTGCGCCCAGGTTTGAAAAGCTGGTTACAAAAGCCAAAAAAGGCGATTTGCACAACCGGCGGCTGATCCGTTCTTTCTTGCTGACCGAGAAGGCCACCCAGAAGCTGATAGAGGAGATCGCCCCGGTATTTAAGGACCGCGCCGGTGGCTATACCCGGATTGTGAAGCTGGGAAACCGGCGGGGCGACAACGCCGCCATGGCGGCCGTAATGCTGACGGAAAAGCCCAAGCGGACCCAGCCTGAACCCACTAAGAAGCCTACGGCCAAGAAAGAGGCGCCCAAAAAGGACGCCAAGGCCAGCCAGCCCGCACCAAAACCGGCGGCGCAAGCCAAGCCGCAGGCCCATAAAGCACCCGCGGCTCCTACTAAGACCAACCAAAGCTCCGTCCGCAAGGGGGATAAGTAATGAAAACCTATTCGGCTAAACCATCAGAGTTGTCCCACGACTGGTACGTAATCGACGCGTCCGGTGAGACGCTCGGCCGCTTGGCAACGCTGGCGGCTATGCATTTGCTTGGTAAGCACAAGCCACAGTTTACCGCCCATATGGATTGCGGCGACAACGTCGTGGTCATCAACGCGGCCAAAATCACGGTCACTGGCAATAAGCTAACTGACAAAAAGTATTACCGCCATTCCGGCTACCCGGGTGGCTTGCGGGAAATTACGCTGGAAAAATTGATGCAGACGCATCCAACGCGGGCAATCGAGCACGCGGTCAGCGGGATGCTGCCAAAGAACCGGCTGCAAGACGTGCGTATGAAGCGCCTGAAAGTTTACGCGGGCGAGGAGCACCCCCA
Source organism: uncultured bacterium (assembly GCA_965364395.1). Taxonomy (GTDB): domain Bacteria; phylum Patescibacteriota; class Saccharimonadia; order UBA4664; family SCTI01; genus CBDTXE01. The sequence goes on from CBDTXE010000052.1 coordinate 4,597, forward strand.
CGCACCCCAGAATCCCAAACCCTTAGGAGTAACCAATGGCTGATAAAACCGATAAGTATTATTACGGCTTGGGCCGCCGCAAGGAAGCGATCGTGACTGCCCGTCTATATCCCGGCACTGGCGAAATCCAAGTTGGCGACCAGCCTGCCGAGCAGTATTTCAACAACCAGTCCTTGGTCCAGTTGCTGCAGCAGCCGGTCCTGGCTGCCGGCCGGGATAAGAAACTGCGCATTTCCTTGAAAGCCAGCGGCGGCGGTAAGCGCGGCCAGGCCGAAGCGGCCCGGCTGGCAATAGCCCGCGCGTTAGAAGAGTTGGACGGCGAGCTCCGGACCACCCTCAAGAAAGCCGGTTACCTGACCCGCGATCCCCGCGAAAAGGAACGCAAGAAGCCAGGCCTTAAGCGCGCGCGCAAGGCGCCGCAGTTCAGCAAGCGCTAAAGCTGCCATTCGCGTAAAAAAGACCCCACAGGGGTCTTTTTTGTTGAAGGGCAAGTGCGGCGCCGACACCTGAAAAATGGTTGTTTAAGGGAAGCACAAGCACTATAATAAACATAACCGTATATGGTGCCGAGTTTTCTAAACAGGGTGTAGATGGATAGCCTGAACTCCAGACAATCCGATATCCAGAAAAACCAGGTTCCACAAGATGCCCCGCCCCAAGCGGGGGCTTTAAGGTACCAACAGCCCGTCCAGTATCAGCAAGCCGAACTCAAAGAGCCGGGCGCGGGAAACAGTAAGCTGATACGGATAGACCGTGGGGACGCGGCGCCTCCGCCAATGCCTCCCGCTGAGCCGCCGCGACGGACTACCGGCGGACGCCGGATCTGGCCGCTGCTCGCGGGAGGAGCCCTTCTGGCTGGACTAGTGGCGGCTGTGGCTTTGGTTTCTGACGACAAAGGCGAGCCTTTACATGCCAGTACTACAGGTTCCGCGAACAAGTTCAGTAACGATTATGCTGTTACATCCGTTCAGTTGGGCGAACTGCGTGGCTTAATCCGTAATCCACAGATTACATATGGTTCCGACGGCCAGCGGTTGACGGTTAACGGCCAGCTGGTGGTAAACAACACAGCGATATTTTCTCCCACGGCTCGCCCCCAAGACTTACAGGCCGGGCAGCTGTATTTTGACAAAGATACTGGGTCGCTGCAGTACTACAACGGCCAGCGGCTTATCGAGATTACCGACGAGGCTCCGGCTAGTATTGCCGGCATACAAGGGACGGTTGGGCTGGGTGCGGGGCTTAGTTCCGCTGGCAATACAATCATCAACTCCGGAGTCCTGACTTTGCAGGGACAGGCCGGATCGCTTACCCTATCTGCCGGGGGAGGCATAGCAGTCAACGGCCTGACAATCACCAATACCGGCGTAACTGCAATAGGCGGCACGCCTAGGCAGGTGTCGGTTTCCCGCGCCAACGGCAACGTGGTGTTGTCGCTGCCGCAGAACATAGATCCGCTGGCGTCACCGGCGTTTGCCGGCCTGCAGCTATCGGGCGCCTTAAGTGTTTCATCTGGCGGCACGGGCGCTGATGTGTTTACAGACGGAGGTGTCGTCTACGGTAATGGCACGGGCGCACTCGAGTCGACCACGGCGGGTTTGCCAGGTGAGTGCTTGCGAGTGGATTCAGGAGGCATACCGGTTTGGCAGGTATGCCCGGGTGGCAGCGGCGCTGGGAGCGTGGCTAGTGGCTTCAATCAGACTCCAGGCGCTCTCACAAAGTTTGATACGGTCGCCAACCAGATTGTCGATTCGCTCATCAGCGAGGCCGGCGCCACCATCACCGTTTCCGGCGCCCTGACCGTAACCGGCGTAATCTCCGGCAACGGCTCCGGCATCACGGGCGTCAACGCCGCCCAGCTGGGCGGCCAAAACGGCGCCTACTACACTAACGCCGGGAATATTAACGCCGGCACTCTGGCCGATGCCCGCCTGTCCGGTAGTGTCACCCTGCAGGGCAACAGCTTCAATGCCGCCAACCAGCTGGTTAGACTGAACGGCACGGCTCAGCTGCCGGCCCTGTCCGGGGCATTGCTCACCAACTTAAGTGGCGACGCGGTCACCACCGGATCGGTGGACATCAGTGTGGGCGGCACGGGCGCCACCACCGCGGCGGGCGCCCGTGGCAACCTGGGCGCGGCGGCTTCTGGCGCCAACGGCGACATCACCAGCCTGACCGGGCTAACCACCGCCCTCAGCGTTGGCCAGGGTGGCACCGGGGCGACGACCTTTGGCGCCAACGGCGTCCTCTACGGCAACGGCACGGGAGCCATCCAGGTGACCGCAGCCGGAACCAGCGGCCAGTGCCTGCGCGCCAACGCCTCCGGGGTGCCGGTATTTACTAGCTGCCCCACCGGCGGCAATATCTCATCCGGCGCCGCCCAGACCGCGGGTGCAATCGTGAAGTTTGACACCACGACCAACAGCATTACGGATTCATTACTGAGCGAAGCTGGCACGGTGATCACAGTGTCCGGTGACTTATCGGTGACAGGAACGGTGACTGGTGATGGCTCCGGCCTGTCAAATGTGGACGCCGCTACATTGGGCGGCCAGAACGGCAGCTTTTACACGAATGCCAGCAATCTAGGGTCAGGCACGCTGTCTGACGCCCGGCTATCCGCCAACGTTACCCTGCAAGGCAACAGCTTCAACGGTACCAGCCAGCTGGTCCAAACCACGGCCGCCGGGGCGCTGCCGGTTCTGTCCGGCGCCAACCTGACCACCCTGAATGCCTCGGCATTGACGTCCGGCACAGTGGGGGATGCGAGGCTGTCGGCTAATGTAACCCTCCAAGGCAACACCTTCAACGGCCCCAGCCAGCTCGTCCAACTCAACGCCAGCGGCCAATTGCCCGCCGTATCCGGCGCCCTGTTGACTAACGTCGACGCGGCCACCCTGGGCGGCCAGAACGGCAGCTTCTATACCAACGCCGGTAACATTGGCACGGGAACTTTGGCCGACGCCCGCCTGAGCGCCAACGTTACGTTGCAGGGCAACACCTTCAATGGGGCTAGCCAGCTAGTCCAGCTCAGCGGGACATCGCAGTTGCCTGCTGTGAGCGGCGCGCTGCTCACCAGCCTGAACGCATCCAATGTGGCCTCCGGAACCCTTGCTGACGCCCGTCTTAGCACCAACGTCACCCTGCAAGGCAATTTGTTCAACGGTGCCAGCCAGCTGGTCCAGCTGAACGGCAGTGCCCAGTTACCCGCCATTTCCGGTGCGCTACTGACAAACCTAGATGCCGACGCGATCGACGCCGGTACGCTGGGCATAGCTTTTGGAGGCACGGGAGCCAACGACGCCGCCGGCGCGCGCAGCAACCTGGGGGCGGCGGCTACTGGAGCCAATAGCGACATTACCAGCCTGACCGGACTGACCACTGCCCTCAGCGTCGGCCAGGGCGGCACCGGCGCCACCACCTTTGGCGCCAACGGCGTCCTCTACGGCAACGGCACTGGCGCCCTCCAAGTCACTGCCGTCGGAACCAACGGCCAGTGCCTGCGGGCAAATGCGTCTGGCGTGCCGGTGTTTACCAACTGCCCTTCAGGCGGTGGCGGAGATGTGTCAATTGGTACCGCTCAGACCGCTGGTACCATCGTGAAGTTTGACACGACGGCCAACCAAATCACTAATTCTCTACTTAGTGAGGCTGGCACTGTCATCACAGTGTCCGGCGACCTAACCGTGACCGGTGCGGTAACAGGTGACGGCTCGGGATTGTCATCCGTTGATGCGGACTTGCTAAATGGCCAGCCCGACAGTTTTTACCAGAATGCGACTAACCTGACTACTGGCACGCTGTCTGACGGTCGCCTCAGTGCCAACGTCACCCTGCAAGGCAACAGCTTCAACGGTACCAGCCAGCTGGTGCAAACTACGGCTGCGGGGGCGTTGCCGGTAATGTCCGGTGTCAACTTGACCAACCTCAATGCCACGGCTTTGACCTCCGGTACCGTGGGAGATGCCAGGCTGTCGGCAAACGTAACCCTCCAGGGCAACACCTTCAACGGCCCGAGCCAACTGGTAC
>CBDTXE010000053.1:0-8295 GCA_965364395.1 uncultured bacterium
TGGTCGTCTTGGACTTCGTGGCGTCAACCGCCGACATCTACGCCCGGCAGATGGATGGCATCGGGTATTGGGAGGCCCAGCCCAAGTGGCTATTGGCCTCTGGCGTCGCCTTCAATAACCCCTTCGTCGTCCAATCCGCCGATCTTCCGTTCTAACCGCCCCGGCATTCCCCCGGGGCGGTATCGCCGCACTAATCACTTATTCGCCTTTCGTTCGCCTTCAGGAGTATAATATCCATATGACGGATGCGGAGAAGGTTAAGGAAGCCCTGGACGTCGCCGAGGTAATTGGCGGCTATATCCCATTGAAGCCCGGCGGACGCAACCTCAAGGCGCCGTGTCCATTCCATCACGAAAAGACAGCCAGCTTCATGGTCAGCCCGGATAAGGGGATTTGGCACTGCTTTGGTTGTAGTGAGGGCGGCGACGTCATATCCTTTGTCCAGAAATATGAAGGCCTGGATTTCCCGGCTGCCTTGGAGCTGCTGGCGCGCCGCGCCGGCATAGAGCTGAAACCGCGTTCGGTTGGCGGCGCCCAGGCAAAAAAGCAGCAGGAGCGTCTGACCGAGGCGCACGTTTGGGCGGTTAAGTACTTTCAGGCCTCACTGGTACGCAACCGGACGGCACTTGATTACGCGGTTAAACGCCGCCGGCTAAACAAACAAATTATTACCGATTTTCAGATTGGTTACGCTCCTGACGACTGGAATGCCCTCAGCGACTTTCTGCAGAAGAAAGGCTTTAGTCCTCCTGAGCTCAAAGACGCCGGACTTGCCGGCCAAAAAGAGGGACGGTCGACAATTTACGACATTTTTCGTGGCCGGCTGATGTTCACGATTTGTGATGCCCACGGTAATCCCGTCGGCTTTACCGGGCGAGTCCTGCAGGACGACCAGATGCCCAAGTACCTCAATACGCCCCAGACTGCGTTGTACGACAAAAGTCGCGTAATCTATGGACTCCACCTGGCCAAGGATGCCATCCGCCAGCACGACGAGGTCGTCTTGGTTGAGGGAAACATGGATGTGGTAGCCAGCCACCAGGCGGGCGTCAAGCAGGTGGTGGCAGTCAGCGGCACCGCTCTGACGCGCGACCAGCTAAAAGCCCTCGGCCGCCTAACGCGAAACATTAAAATTTGCTTTGATGCCGACGCCGCCGGACTGCGGGCAGCGGAAAGGGCCATTGAACTCAGCCAGACGTTGCCTATTACCTTGTCAGTAGTCCGACTACCGTCCCAGGCCAAGGACCCTGATGAGCTTATCCAGCAAAGCGTTTCGGCCTGGCAAGGAGCCATTGCCAAGTCCCAGTACGCCGTTGACTACTTGTTTGACCAGCTGGCCACGGCCTATGACCTTCAATCGGCTACCGGTAAGCGCCAATATAGCGACCGGCTAATGGCCAACCTAAAGCTACTGCAGGACCCAGTTGAACAGGAGCATTACGTAAATACTCTGGCCGAGCGCCTCAACTCAACTGGCGACGCCGTCCGTAAAAAGCTGACCCGCGCCGAGGCCACACTGCCGCCGCTGCCTCCGCCCAAACCGGCTGCCACTACCGTCGTGCCCAAGGCCAAGCCCGCCAAACAGCTACTGGAAGAAGCCGTCTTGGCCGTAAACTTGGCGTATCCTGATGTCCGCATGAGCCTGGACGATCTGACGCCGGCCCATTTTAGCGACCCGGACAACCAGGTCGTGGTTGAAGCGCTGCAGGCCGCCCGGGACGAAACGGTTGAACAGGTGGCCGCGCGCTTGCCAAACCAAGAAGACTATGTAAAGATACTGGCGTTACGGGGTGAAGAGGAATACGACTCATTCGCTCCTGCAGATCGCAGCCTCGAGGCATTCGAGCTGGTGAGACGTCTGCAAATAGCCTCCAACAAAGACACTCAAATGAAACTGCAAAAAAAACTGCGTGAAGCCCAAGAGAGTGGCGACACGCAGCTTGTGCGTACTTTGCTCACCCAGTACCAAGCACTGGTTGGCGACGACACCTAAACGATAAAGAAGAGGAAGAGGAGATCTGTATTGGCAAAGAAAGCCGCTCCCGTAGAGGAAGAAAAAGAAACTCGCTATTCACCGGAAATTGAACGGCTGATAGCCAAAGGCAAGGACCAGGGATTTGTGACCCAGCAGGAAGTATCGCAAGTCTTTCCTGACGCCGAAGAAAACCTGGAAGAGCTCGACGAGCTTTACGCGGCCTTGCTGGAAAACGGCATTGAGCTGACCGACCAAAAGGACCGGTTAATCTGGGACAGTGACACTGATGATGAGGAATCCGGTGGCCTCAAAGAAGAAGATTATGTCAAAGACATTGCCGATGACTCGGTCAGGCTCTACCTGCGCGAGATCGGCCGCGTGCCGTTGTTGACGGCCGAGGAAGAAATTGAACTGGCTAAGCGCATCGCCAAGGGAGACAAAGCCGCCAAAGACAAAATGGTCGAGGCCAACCTACGCTTGGTCGTATCTATTGCTAAGAAATATATTGGCCGCGGTCTGGATCTGTTGGACCTAATCCAAGAAGGTTCGTCCGGATTGCTGCGCGCCGTTGAAAAGTTTGATTACACCAAGGGCTTCAAGTTCAGTACCTACGCCACCTGGTGGATCCGCCAAGCGATTACCCGCGCCATCGCCGACCAAGCCCGTACCATCCGCATTCCGGTACACATGGTCGAAACCATTAACAAGCTAATCCGTACCCAGCGCCGTCTGGTCCAGGAGCTTGGCCGCGAGCCGCTTCCGGAAGAGATCGCTGCTGAGATGGAAATCGAAGTCGAAAAGGTAAACCACATCCTGAAGATCAAGCAGGATATCGTCTCCCTTGAAAGCCCAGTAGGGGACGACAAGGATTCCTCGCTTAGCGAGTTCATTGAGGACGAAGAGGGCCTGACGCCGCCGGAAATCGCCGCCAACCAGCTACTCAAAGAGCAGGTTGCCAGCGTCTTGGCGCTACTGACTCCCCGTGAACAGAAAATCCTGCGTATGCGTTTTGGCCTGGAAGACGGCCGCAGCCACACCTTGGAAGAAGTTGGCTTGGAGTTTGGCGTCACTCGTGAGCGCATCCGCCAGATTGAAGCCAAGGCCCTCACCAAGTTGCGTAAGCACCGCGAAAGCAAAAAACTCAAAGACTATTTGTCTTAGGCCTTTCCGGCTACAGAACGCCAGGCAGCCGTTACGGCTGCTTTGGCATGCACTAATAGAATATATACCAGGGGTTGTCAATACTATTTATCCCTGCTAACATTATTTTTGTAAGTCCAACCACGACCCTTATGAGGTGCATGCCACATGTAGGGCTACCACTGACCTTGACGGATGACGGATTGTCCGTACAGGCACAGAGTGATCGTCGAAGGAATCCGTAAGGAGTTGCCGTCGGATACGGCGCCTCCCGAGGCTGATACTGTCTCGCGGGTCTGACAAGGCGTTACTCACACATGTCCACCTGAAGCAAAAGCTTCCCGTAATCCTGCGGGCTGCTTCCAGATCAAGGAGAAACAGTGAGGAGTTACACTTTGGCAGCCAACGCGGTTGTCATCCTGAGGGCTCTCACCCTCGCCATCTTGGCCACCCTCGTGTTGCTCGCGGCGTCCGCGTCCCAGAGCCACGCCAGGGTTGCCGACGAAACCGCCCTTGCGTTTGTCGCGCAGGGCGGCATCACCACCAAGGCCAAGTCCAAGGACCGGCCTGCCACGCTGCGGCAGCGACTGCGCGAGCAGGGCTGCTACTACACCCGGTTGGCGGCGACGCCCGCCGGCAAGAAGTACGTGCGCCTGCACAGCCGGGCGCTGCAGAAGTCCCAGCGCGCCAAGCGCCGGGGCAACCACACGCGTGCCCAGGCGCTGAGTCCCGGCCGCAACATCCTCTGCCAGGGGTTCCGTACGACGGAGCGGCAGGGGACGAAGTACCTTGCCAAGCGCTACAGCCGCCCGGCAGACCTGGGCGACATCAAGCGCCTGACCCCGGCTCTCTGGGCCAAGGCCTATCCGGAGCTGGCGGCCAAGCGGGCAGCACGGGCCGTAGCGCCAGCGGCCGCGCAGGCACAGCCAGCTGCCTCACAGGCATCCGCACTGTCGGCACCGGCCGCTGGTGGCGGCAGCCCCATCCCGCAGTACATCGTGCAGTGCGAATCGGGCGGCAGTTACGACGCCTACAACCCGAGCTCGGGGGCGTACGGCCGCTACCAGATCATCCCCAGCACGGCCGCCGCATACGGCTGCAATCTGTCCACTCCCGGTGGGCAAGATGCCTGCGCGGCGGAGATCTGGCGCAATGACGGTGCTTCGGCGTGGGACTGCGGATGAGTACGCCGGTTCGCCGGGCATCTGCTCTGGCCGCGCTGCTGGCAGCCGTCCTGATGTCGGCCGCCCCCAGTGCTCAGGCCGCGAGCCCTAAACCGGGCAAGTCTTGCCTGGTGGCACAGGTGGTCAGCGTCACCGTCTACACTGGTGCCGGCGCGGAGACCAAGAAGGTCGTCCGTAAGGTCAAGCCCAAGGGGCGGAAGTCTCCGCCTGGCCTCAAGTGCCGGAACGGGGTGTGGAAGCCCAGCGTCCGTGTGCCTTGGATCCTGAAGCGGATCAGGGGCTGCGAGAGCGGCTCTGGCCCACGGTCGTTTGGCAACTACGCCGCCCAGAACCCGGTCTCCACAGCCAGTGGGGCGTACCAGTTCCTGGACAGCACCTGGCACAAATGGGTGCGCAAGTTCCGGCTTAAGGCGTGGCGTGCCAAGTTCGCGCCACGCTACCAGCAGGATCTGGCCGCCGTAGCGGAGTACCGCCAGAACGGCACTTCGCCGTGGTACGCATCCAGGCACTGCTGGGGGTAGCTCCCAACTAATCGCGGCACGACGCCGCTTCGCCATGGAAGGCAGTTGTTTTCCGTGACACACAATGGCCCCGGCATGACGCCGGGGCCTGTCCCGCAATAATCAAAATGTTGAAAAGTTCTGACAACAGTGCTATAATGCAGGCATGCAGATTAAAGAACTAGCCGCTAGGCTGCAATCATTAGGACTGTCCGACAAGGAGGCGCGAGTGTATGTCGCTGCCTTGTTCCTTGGGCCTGCGCCGGTCCAAAAAATTGCCGAGCAGGCTGACATAAACCGCGCTACGGCCTACGTTATTCTCGACCAGCTGGCCGACTTGGGGCTGATCAGCCAGTCGCAAGACGGCAAGAAAACCGTCTTTGTGGCCGAGGGGCCGGAAGCGCTCAACCGGCTCTTTGACCGCCAGGCCGAGGCAGTGGAGGGCCGTCGAAAAGAGCTGAAGAGCCTGGTGCCGGAGCTTGAGCACATCGGTCGGACGGAGTCACGTGACGCCCCCGTGGTCCGCTTTTACAAGGGCAAGGAAGGCGTCAATACGGTTACCGATTATTTGCGCCGCAAGGCCCGCCCCAAAAGCACCATTTACGGGTTCATCAACTACGACGAGGTTGAAAGAATTTATCCGGAAATACTCAAAACCGCCCGTCCCAGCCGGCTGAAGAAGGATATTGCCAGCAAAGTAATCTACTCATATCGCGACAAAGACGTACCCTCCGATCCGTCAATCAAGCGTGAGACCGCCAAGGTGGCAACCGCGCTGAAGGCCGATATGACCATTTACGAGAACGCCGTCTACTTTGCCACGTATGACGAGGATGTGTCCGGAGTGCTTATCGAAAGCCCGGAAATTGTCGGCGCCATCAGGCAGTTGTTTGAGATGGCTTGGAAAGACGCATCAGCTACTCCTGACAAAAAACGTCAACGGTAGTTGACAAACACCGTCGATTTCAGGTATAATGCACGGGCTGTTCGTTCGCGGAAAACCTCTCACAGGAGGAATAGATGGGTGGCGACTAGTCAACACTCCATCCGCCCCTCCTACAGAGGGGTGACCGTGAAGGGCGGTCCCGGCGGCGTATCCGCCGGGACCGCGCCCTCCGGGGCGGCAGCAACCATGTCCATTGCAGGAGGCATTGTTGGGTGGCGAAATCTAGCGCTTCATCGCTGGGTCGTTCTTCCATCACCAGGCGGTACGAAGCGGGGAACGGTCACGCCAAGCTAAGGCGCGGCCGGGCCTAACCATCAGCGTCCGGCCCCATCAGGGCGACGCTGGCACATCGCCTAGGGTACCCCGCTGAGGGGTCTTGACTGCCGGACTTCATCGGGCACACGTGTGCCCGCATCACATCAGCTGCACTGGCTGAATCAGCGGCCGGGTCCCCATCGCACGGGACCCGGCCGCAACCATTTTCAGACATGAAACATGTTGAGACAACATAACAGTATGTTCATTATAACATAAGCAAAATGTATCTGGATCAGATACAACAATGCATAATACAATCTCAAAAAAACGTCAGAAAGGGTTGACAAACAAAGCCGAGGCTGCTAGCATGCCAAGCACGGTCGTACGAAACACGGCGGCCACGCACCAGCACAACACACAAAAGCGAGACGAAAAAACTGCCAGATCTCACTGACATGGTCTGTCGCAGATATCCGTTGGCTGTTTCCGGCACCAATTATTACCAATTTAGGCATGGGTGGGCGGAGCGGCCAGCGGATACTGCGGCAAAGTCCCTGTGAGGTTCCTGATATCCGGGCGCAAATGCATGGGCGCCCGAATGTCGGGAATCTCATCGGGAGGTTCCCACGCGAGGAGCGGGAGGGAGGTGATTCATCTGTCTTTGAAGCACCCGCGCAAGACCACCCAGGCGGACATCGACCGTTGGGCGCGTGACGCCCAGCTGACCGTGCAGCGTGGTGAGGCGACCGTGGCGCGCATCGCGCGCCGGGGTGGACGCAAGGCCAAGCCCAAGGGGAAGGGGAACGGCTAGCGCCAGTCCCTGCCAGTACCAGTCGTCTCGATGCCCATTAGTCCAGTGGCAGGACGCCGGCTGCCAGCCGGAGGAGCGGGTTCGATTCCCGCGTGGGCTCTATGTGTTCAAGCAGAACAACCGCAACACCCAGTCCGGTTCAGGCCACTTGTGGCGTCTATCTCCTGCTAGTTGGGAGTGAAGCGCGCGAGCTGACCTGGCGGTGCTGGGGGCCGTTCCTGCTGGAGGATGTGCGCGAGCGCCTGGGCCTAGACCTGGGTACTCCGGTGCTCTACGAGCGCCTGACGTAAGCTGCCGTCCTCCGGGAAGAGACAACTTCCCGGCCGCCGACAGGCGAGCCTAACCAAACCTGCCCGCTGGATCCAACCAGCGAGCAGTGCAGTTGGCGGATGCGCAGAACTCCGCCCTGATGAGTCCAAAGGGACGAAACTGCGCCACCTTGACATACACTACCTCTTTCCGCGGCCACAGCCTCGGGTCCAAACTGCGCTTGGATCCGGAGCCGTGGCCGTGGAGAGCCCGCCGCCTTCCCGTCAAGGGTTGGCCGAAGATAAAACTCGCAAGAGGATAAAGGTTGGCGTTACCTCATCGCCAGCCGGGGACCGTGCAATAGTACGGACCCTCATCTCCACACTGTGGCAACGGGATGCCGGGGACGGCTATCCAACCCGGAGTGGCAGTGGCCGTGCCCTTGGCGGGGCATAGGTAGTCAGACGCCGTCGCCGCCGCTAAGCGGTGCACGGAATGCAAAGCCAGTGACGCCCTTGATTGGCCGCAAGCCGACAGGGTAGCGTCCCCCTCATTACTGGCAAGAGGACCTGACACTCAGCCGCGAGCGCGGCTTCAACGTGTGGAAAGGTTGAAGATGAGGGTAAGCGATCGTCCGTAAGGGCATGCCGCAACGTCGTGGCGTGGGAAGCCACGGCTGAAAAGCGGAAGCCGGGAACATCCCCCGGCATGGAGGAAGGCCCCGGCCAGGGCGCACAATCCAAGAAGGCGATCGCGGATAAGGGGCGGCTCGCGTCCCGGCTCTGAAAACCAATTCCGAGCCTAGGTGGGTAATACCATTCGAGAGCCAAAGCTAGGGGTCTGCACGGGCCGGTTACATACCTAGCAGGACGAGGCTTGCCTAACCCGTCCACCCACGACTTACCGCGGCCGAGCCTGCCAGTCGCGCCCATCTAGGGCAAAAGGGCTGAAACATGTCCAGCAGGCAAACTTACAAGCTTCGCCGCCCATGTGGCGGTGACCCCGACCGGATCACGGGGCAGTATGTCCGGGGCGCTCGGGAAAGCCAATCATCCCGTCGCGCGGCCGTGCGCGGTTACACCAAAACGGCTTCTGTCCAGACGGAGGGCAGAATAGGACGCACGAGGATGGCGTGGGTATCCGCCCGCTTTGACCACCCATCTCAAGTGCCTCCCGGCCACCACCCCAACTCTGGGGCAAGAGGCCTTACGCCCTGCGGTTGTAGGGCGCTG
>CBDTXE010000054.1:0-8249 GCA_965364395.1 uncultured bacterium
CAGACATAACCAGCATCCCCGCCATCAGGAACTTGTGGTGAGGCGGAATCGACGGACTACTTGAACGTCTGGCTTTCATCGCGTTATTTAGGCGGGCGAGGCTAGCTGAACTTTTGCAGAGCAAAGCCGGCTGCCATCACCAGTCCTGCAAGCAGCGTCGCTCCAAGCAGGTTGGCAATAAAAAATCCAAACCCAAACCGGAAGCCGTCGGTGTAACCCATGCGCTCCGGCTTTTCGTCCTCTTCAATAAAATTACGTGCCATGCCCGCATTGTAGCATAAGCACAATCTATCTAGCGGAGAGTAAACTCCACCTCCAATGCCAAAGTGACCTTTTGCTTTCCCGTCAGAGCCTCCGGAGTTGCCTTGGCGGCACTGCTGTCCATGACGGCGGGTCTCCCCTCCGGAAACGGCATAACGCCCCCGCCCCGCGATTCAGTTACCGAGCGTACAGAACCTAGTTTGGCTCCCAGGCCTTTGGCGGTGGCTTCCGCCTTGGTGCGGGCATCGGCCACGGCTTCTTCCCGGGCGTCCAGCTTCACTTTCTTCAGCGCGTCGTCCGACAATGATGCCATTGGCGTTACCGAACCGGTCGCCCCGCTAGTTGACAAGTAGTCGGTCACCTTTTGGACCAACGACTTGTCAGTAACGCTAAAGCTAATTGAATATGTGGACGTATACCCATCTGATTCGCGCGGACGGGGCAATACCATATCAACTGCCGGTTTGGCCTGGCCGAAATTATTGGAGTCAGTCTTGATGCGGTCGCCGGGTACGCCCAGCTCTTTCAGCTTGGCAACGGCGGCATTGCCCTGGCGCGCGGCCCCAGCAGTTGCCGCCTCCGCGGTGGCTCCCCTGCCCTGGTACATCGGGTTAAAAGTAAACTGGTCGGTGTCACGCTCAACGGTCGCCTCACCGGTCACTTTGATCGTCCGGGCATCGCCGGCCCAGGGCTGCCAAAGAGCCAGCATCGCTATAATTACTAGTAATAAAGCGGCGCATATCCAGCGCAAGTCTATTTGGAGTTGCATGGTATTCATAGCGCCATCATAGCATAAGCGCTATGAACATATTACCGGGTATGGCGCTCCGTATGTGCCAGCAGCCGCTCCAGCATGTTTTCGGCCCGGCTGAGTTCTTCCTGCCGGTTCTCAAGTTCCCGGTTTTTCTCTACTAAGGCTTGGTTCATGGCTTCCAGCTTATGGTGCGCGGTTTTGCGCTCGGTAATATCTCGGGAAATCGCCATCAGCTCATTAACTTGGCCATCTTTGTCACGGACAGGCACGACTACGACATCCCACCACCGGTCTTCGCCTTTGGACGTTGGACAGTAACCTTCAAAACTGGCGATTTCGCCTTTCCATGCCGTAAGCACTGCCCGCTCGGCGGCCTCTCGCCCCTCATCTTTCCAAAACTCCACCCATACCGATCCCAAGATGTCTCTGGCGTCATCCAGCTGCAATAGGTCCGCTCCCTTGTCGTTCAGCGAGCGAATCCTGCCATCGCAGTCAATTACCTTGATGCAGTCGCCACTGTTGGCGTAGAGATGATGGAGGTGTGATGCATTTAACGGGCTCATGCTTCTATATTACCGCCCTTGCGCATGGCGGCAAAGCATGGGCGGAATGGAATTACGAAATCAGCTTCTTTTCCATGTAATAGATGGCTAACCTCCAGGAAACCAGCGCAAACACCACTAGGAATGCCACGTGCCAGAGGTCCTTGGCGCCCTGCAGCCCAAAGACGGCGTCGCGGACCAGTTCCACGCAGTGGTACAGCGGGTTTAAGTTGGCTGCCGCCTGTGCCCATGCCGGCGCCTGGGTGATGGGAAAGAACGTTCCGGCCACCAAGAACAACGGCGTTAACAGGCCGCTCTGCCAGTATGAAAAGCTCTCTATTGCCTTTGACCGGCCGGCAATGAATATACCAAAACAGGCCCAGCCAAATCCGGACAAGGCAGCAATAAGCGGAACCAGGAGCATCCCCCAACTTGGATCTAATCCAAACACGATGGCAACCAGCATCGGCACGCAGCCAAAAACTCCTGTGCGAATGCCGATCCACAGCGCCTCCGCCGTCACCAGTTCCTCCGTATCAACCGGCGCAGCCAGTATGGCGTCGTAAGTGTGCTGGAATTGGTATTTAACAAAGGTGGAGTACATGGCCGGGAAGGCACCGGCAAACAATACCGTCGTGGCCACGATGCCGGTGCCAATAAAGTCCAAGTAGCTAACCCCTGCCACCGTCGCAACCAACGATCCAAAGCCAAAGCCAAAAGCCAGCATGTAGATAGTGGGGTCAATCGTCGAGGAGAACGTGGACGACCGCCAGAAAGATGCAAAGTTGATCATTTCTCGAACCAATACGCCTCGGATTGACGCCGGCTCCAGCCTGCCCAGTTTGCGAGTTGCTTCAGCCATCAGTCTATCTCCTCCCCGGTTAAGAGCACAAAAACGTCTTCAAGGTTAGTGGGGCGACGCTCGCCGCCAGGGATGTCGGCGCCGTTGCTCTTGAGGATGGTGATGGATGTGCCTGTCCGCCGCGTACTCCATCCCTTACCTCTCGAGTCGGCTTCCAGCTCCGCTAGTCGCGTAGGCGAGCCATAGACTTCCACTGCCTCATCGCCGGCGTACTTACTAATCAGCTCCTTGGGGGAACCCACAGCCACCGCTTTGCCATGCGACATTATAGTTACCGTGTCGCACAGCCGCTCGGCCTCTTCAATGTAATGGGTGCTCATCAGGATAGAAACGCCCTCGCTGCGCAGTTTGTCTATCAAAGCCCATAGCTCCTGGCGAATCTGCGGGTCAAGGCCCACCGTGGGCTCATCCATTAAAAGCAGGCGTGGTTTGTGCAATAATGCCCGCGCAATCAGCAGGCGGCGGCGCATTCCGCCGCTAAGGCGGTCCGCCGGTCTGTTAAGTTGGCAATTTTCAGCGCGTGGTCAATGGCCGCCTGCCGTTCTTCCGACGGCACCCGGTAAAGGTATGAGAAGACCAGCAAGTTCTTTTCAACCGTCAATGAGGTATCAAGGTTTTCCAGCTGCGGCACAACGCCCATCTCTGCCCGTGCCTGCTTGGAGTTTTCTGGCACATGGTAGCCAAGCACTTCTATGGTGCCTTCATTTGCAATCACTTGGGCGGTCAGGGCTTTGATAGTAGTAGATTTGCCGGCGCCATTGGGACCCAGTAGGCCGACGCAGGTCCCAGCGGGCACTTCCAAATCCAGCCCGTCAATGGCCGCCAACTCGCCAAATCGCTTCACTACTCCCTTTAGCCGTAGGGCCGGCTGCGCGTTTTCTGTTTGTGTCATTGCGTAATCCCAACTTTCCTGGTTGTTGCCTATGGGAAAGCATTATACACGCACGGGATTAGCTATGGCGAGCCTAAAAACGCTAAAGCGGCGTTCCAAGGAACTTCCTCAGAACGCCGCTGTCATCAGGCCAGTACGGGGGCGTGCAGCCGCCTCATCGAGACCATCACGATGTGGTAAAGAACCGTCCATAGCTGGTACTGGCACCAGGCGCGGTCCCAGTGCGGACCGTACTGGATGCACTCGCGGAACGGGTGCGGTTCTTGCAAGAGCACATCACCCAGCCGCAGGCAGTTACGCACCACGTCTGGCGCAAGGTGGCCGATGATGTCGGCCAGCTCCGGACGGGTGACCATGTCCGCCAGTTCAACCAGCTCGATCGGCCAGATACGGACGTCGCGGACGTGCACCTGGTCTCCCGGCCGGAAGCGGTCGTCCTCGTCATACCCTTCTACCGGCTCACGGTCGGCGTACCCGGCCGGGGTATATACGCGCTCAAGCGGCCTTCCCAGCATCTCCCGCCACTGCTTTGGGGTTAGGTCTCCCGCGCGAAGGTAGTTGCACGACCAGATTGGGTCCAGGTAAACCGTCTCCAGCCGGTAAGGGGGTACGCCGTATACGCACGAGGCAAAGCAGCCCTTGTCCTCCATCCAAAAGCGCTCCTGCATGCGGCTTACCGTGTTGGCCGCCAAGTCTTCCAAGCGGTCGGCGTCCGGCACGCCCTTGGACGACAAGATCCTCAGCTGCTGCAGCGATGCCAGCGCCCGGTAAGCGGCCACCATCACCGCATTGGCGTTGAAATAGTAGGCCGGGTAGGGCTGGCGGTGGTATGGAAACTCCCAGTACCCGCCGTCGCGGAAATAGTGGGCCTTCAGCCGCGGCAGATTACAGCCGTAATCACGAGGGTCGTCCCGGAGGAGGCCGTCGTCACTGTGGGTTTGCAAGTACTTGCCCGCTGCTGCCAGGTTGGATGCACATTGCCCAATGAAGGCGTGGTCGCCGGTGCGTCTCCAATACTCGTAAAAGGCCAAGATCATGTACGGTGCCGAGTCAACGGCGGCGTACTCCGTGGTCTCGGCTCCGTCGCGCTGCGCCGGAATCGGAGACTCATGCGGCGGCTTGCCAGGCTCTTCGCAGGTCCGTGGGTCAACCTTAGTCCCTTGCTTCATGGCCAGAAACCGACAGCAATCGCGAAGCTGCCGCAGGCTGAGGTATGGCTCCTGCTGGTGCTTGAGGCCTAAAAGCAGCGTCTGGACGGTATCGCGTGTAAAGACACTGGGATAGCCTACTCCGGTCTCCCGCGAAATCCCGGCCATCATCAGCTGTAGCCCAAGGTGGCCTTCTAGCCTAAGCTCCAGCTTCTCCAGCGCGTCAGGCACGTCCGCCAAGACGCTCTGCACGGTATGGGCCATGTACGCCTCTGTGGTCGCTATCTATAGGTTCGCCCGGGAGGGCGGTCGTATTATCGCACGCGGCTACTGTTTAGTCATGATGGCGCGCATCTTGGCGTCGTGGACGGTATTCTCAAATTTGATGGCATTGATGAAATCGTCCATTCCCTGCTCGGCCTCGTCCAAAGTGGGTTTTGCCCGCGTAGTATTGTTCATCCAATCGATGGTCTTTTTTGACAGCGGGGTGTGCTGGATGTTCTGAAGCGCCGCAAATCCCGGCGACTGCTTCCATGTCCACTGGGTCCAGGCCGGCACGGTTGCGGCGTACTGGTTGTATAGGCTGATGTATAACTCAATGTTTTCATATGTGCCCTGCCCCCATTCACCTCCATACATCGGCGAGTTCAGCCGCTTGGCCTCCGCGTCGTATTTTGGAAAGCGCACCGCTGGGCTCTCTCCCCAAATCATCCACGGATAATCATGGAAACTGAGTACTTGGTTGGAATCCAAAGGCACGGTAAACAAGCCAAAATCGCGGCCCATGTTGCTACCTTCATAGATGAGTATATGGTTTCTGTCGACTTCCCGGATGGCAGCCGTCAGCCGTTTGTAGAAGTTAACCAGTATGGCGTCATGGATGATCGGCTCACCCAGCAGGTCAAAGCCTAGAATGACATTTTCATTCTTGTAGCGGTCGGCGATTGCCCGCCACAAGGCAACCGCCCGGTCCTGGCATTGCTGAGAGCCCCACAGGTCGTCGCCGGTCACGTAATCAAACACAAATGCCCGGCCTTGGCTGCAGGGCGCCCCGTGCATTTCAATGTTCAGGTAGACGTTGTGCTTCTTGGCCGAAGCAATAGTCCGGTCGAGCAGCGCCCATCCCTCCGGCTTGTAAACAAACGGCTTGTCGTCATCCTCTAATATCAAGTGGTTGAATCCCACGCGCGCAAAATTGAAACCGTAGTGCGACAAAGCCTCAAAGTCTTTGTCGGTTACGTAATTGGCACGGACATCTTCTCGGAACTGCTCCGCCCGCGCCCGGCCAACCAACCCCGCCAGATTGCTAAGCATATCGGTCTCGCCGATGTAGTCAAACCCCTGGCCCCAGATCCAACCCTCCCACAGCACCCAGCCGCCAAAGTTAACGCCACGCAGCCTCAGCGGCCTGCCGGCGCCATCAACGATCTGCGTGCCCGATTGGCGGGCAAAGCCCGCAGCAATTGGAGGGTTGGATGGCAGAGCCGCGCCGCTGGCGCTAAAACTGACCTTGTCCACGTACAACTGCCGCATGCAACTCAGCCAGACAAAATGAAAATTAGTAAAGCTAATCTCCACCACGTGGGTTCCGGCCTCCAAGAAGGTACTGTGAAGCGAATCCGTCCAATCCGCGTTTGCCGCCGATCCGCTTGCAACCGGCTGACGGTCAATCGTCAGCGTGTACGCCGGCGCCCCTTCGCACTGGTCGCCTTTAAGGCGCAGGGCCACCCTGTCGGCCGGCCGCTCTAGCTTGATGGTTTTGGTGATCGTCGCATTATTGGAAAACTGGACCGCCGACCCGCCGCTGGCTCCTGTCACTGCCTTAGCCGACGTCAGCCCGCCCAGCGCAAAAGACTCGGCTTCGTGCGCCAACCCCGATGCACCGACACTAGTTCCAAAGTTGGTCAGGACAATGCTTAGGTCAACTACGTCTACCTTGCCATCGCCGTTGGCGTCGGCGCTAAGATCCGTGCCGGCATAACGCGACAGCAGATAACTTAGGTCTGTAATATTTACGCTGCCATCACAGTTGAGGTCACCTGAATGGGCGTTTAGGCCGCAAGTAGTGGCCGCCGACGAGCGATACAGCGTGGCCAAACCGGCTGCCATGGCAAGCATAACTACGACTATTGCTACTTTGGGGCGGTTCCAGGATGGCATCATTGTCTCTGCCTGGATTCTACCATAAGCGTTATACCAAGCTTGTAACACCGATAAATAACCCTTACGGTTAACCTATGCAGTTGCGCCGGTCATCACGATATATACCTCTCGGCTTGGCGGCCATGGCTGTTCCCGTTCTTATCTCCCTGGCAGCCACTCCCAACGCCCTCAAAGGTGATATTAACGGAGATAATGCAGTCGATATCATCGACCTTTCGGTTCTGCTGACCAACTATGGTAAATCATCTTCTTCAGCCAGTGCGCCATCTGCGGATATTAATGACGACGGTACAGTCAATATCAGTGACCTTAGCTTGCTGCTCTCAAACTTTGGCCAGCACGGCACCGTAATAACCGAGCCTGCACCCTATTACAACCTTTCCACACCGTCTCTGCCAAGTGACCCGCCGGCTCCCTTCAACGATGTATCCGCTTCCAGCATAGAGAGTAGCTCTGCTGGAGCATATTTACTCGCACCGGTTGCAAATGGCCATTATGCCACAAATGTGCCTGATCCAGCCGGTCTGAATCGGACAGCAGTCAAGCTGGTCACCGATGACCGCCTAGGTGACGGCTCGGTGGTGCGCATAGCCTTAAACCGATCAATACCGGTTCAGCCGGGACAAACCGTCTGGTTTCTGAACGAGGCATTCATACCTTCCGACACGAGTGATTTCCCAATCATGCCCACGGGCATGTGGTACACCTGGGCTTCGGCCGCAGTTGATGGCAACGGATCAAGCCCCATCTCACTTGGATTTTTGCCAGGGTCAAACGGCGCTCCGCAACTACTATTTACGGGTCATTCCCAATGGCGCAAGCAAATACAGAGGGGAAGATGGGAGGTTGTGGCACGCCGCGTCAGATACGCCACTTCCAGCACCGCCAACGACGGCTGGGCGGAAGTATATTATGCTCCCAGAGGTCAGCCCCTCCAGCCTCAAACCTTTGAAAATGGGCAGTCACGCCTGACTGGCATCAATAATTTCCCCACCGTTCCCCGTACTCGGAGTATTAATTACCATCGCGATAATATGAGCGGCTGGACGGCACAGACGTTTTACTACCACGCCAACCACAAATTTTGGTTTGATGGCAACAGTGGCGGCAACGTCATAAACGTGCAGCAAATCGATCCCTTTTATACTGGCAAAATAAATTAATTTAAGCTAAGCAAAAGCCCCGCTTGAAGTACGGGGCTGTGAGGTGCCATGCACCAACTATCTACTTGGGGAAATCTACATCTTGGACTTGAGCCACGGCAGCGCCGCGCCAAACGTCCAGGGCGCATTGCCGCTCAGCCACCACTGGTCAACGCCCTGGGGCTCGCGGCAGGTGGTCTGGTTCACCGACATGAAGCAGTGGTCGGCAAAGCCGTCGGTCGGTCCCGCCGGAGGCGGCTTGTGGGGCACGATGTGCCAGCCGGAGCCGTCGGGGCGCGCGCACACCAGCGTTAGCGCCCCCGCGCTGCGGTCAGGGCATGACAAGCCGGTCAGGGTACGCAGTGATGACAACTCGGCCCGCTTGCAGCCCGCCCAAGGAAGCGTGATGCCCGCCAGCCAGGAATCAATGTCCTCAACGCCCGTGGCAATCCGCAGCGCCGCGTTGGGCAGCGCCCTAGAGCCGC
>CBDTXE010000055.1:0-8174 GCA_965364395.1 uncultured bacterium
TCCAGCGAGAACCGGCGGTCTTCCGTGCCTTCCGGCAAGGTATCGCGCCCGGTGGCAGCCCTCTCAAGTGGCTTCTGCACTTGCTTCTGAAGCTGGTCATACTTCCGGGCCACTTCCAGCGGCACTTCCTTCTGCCCATCAGGAGTCTTCTCCAGGCCGCACTGCTGCCAGGCCAACTCCGACAGCTGCTCGCCGGTCATGCGGCCCAGCGGGTTAGGCTCGGTGATGGTGTAGCCCACCGGGAAATCCACGATGACCGTGCCGTCCGGCTGCCCCTCGGCTGTAAAGAGGTGTGACGCTTCCGGCAGCATCCGGCCGTCAGACTCGCGTTCGCGCTCGCCGTAGCCGTACTTGCCGCGGCAACCGGCGCAGAGCGTCCCGATGTAGCGAAAACTTTCCGTCCAGGAAAACCAGGCGTAGTTGTCCAGCTTGCCGGTGATGTAGCGGCCTTCGTGGAAGACCAGCTGCAGCTCGCTTTCCTGAACCACTTCCTGGTGGGCGCTGCACCAACCCATGCCGGCCTGCCGCCAGCGCCGCAAGAGCAACGCCTCGCGCGCCGCATCGTAGTGCTGGATCAGCGCCTTTGGGAGCTCAACGTGGTCGGCGTACTCGGCCATCATGGCCGCGTGGATAGCATCCGTGTACTCTTTGATGCGACGGTCACGCTCGGCGGCCGCGGCCGTTGCCACGCGCACGGCCTCCGGAATCGGCGCGTACTCACTGGCCAGCTCACCGTTTTCTACCAGGTCACGGAGGATTTCGTCCGGAGTGGCACGCGGGTCAAGCAGGGGACGGTAGGGGCGCATCCGGTCACCGCCTTATGTTGTTGTATGGGTGCGTCGCAGAGGGAGCGAACACCATCAGTATCCAGCCGTGGCCAATGCGGCGTAAGTCAAAATAATTGTAGTCAATATCAGTTCACCTCGTGGCCGGCTGGCACTTTGACAACGCCCCCTCATCCATGCACTATAACCATAAGTAGTTATGAAAAAATCTCGTAGCCAACAATCCGTCCGGCCATTTGACGTCGTCATATACACCGTCTGCGTGGCGGTTATTGTCATGACTGTGACATTGCTTTGGTCGCGGTACGCCTCCCAGGAGGGAAGCGGCTGCCCGGACAATATCCGCGACATCACTGTTACCCTTAAGGGCGACCGCTTTGAGCCTTCCACTATCATGGCCCGCCGCTGTGACCGCATCATATTCCGCAACCAAGACACGGTGGATTACCGGCCGGCCATTGGCATGCATGAGCGGCATGTGGCGTATCCGGGTTTCAGTGTCACGACGCTGCGTCCGGGCGACAGCTACTACTTCCGCGCCTGGCAGCCAGGCGGTTACGTTCTGCACGACCACATCCGCGACCGCGCCTATGCGGACTTGTTAATCTCCGAGTAATTCGTTTGATGTAAAAAGTAAACACCCGCTGACCAAGTCAGCGGGTGTTGTTGGATTGGGACTACCACCAGCCGCCTTTGTGGCGGTCTCCCAGCCCCTCGTCCTTTTCGTGGTCGTCGCGGGCGCTGTGCCATGCCGACTGCTGCTCGCTTGCCGGCGAGCCCGTTTCCGAGCGGGCATCTCGTTCGCTGTAGCCCCCTCCGTCACGATTCTATCGGGGTATACTGGCTGCATGGACACTACAGACCGCCCGCCATCATACCGCAAAGGTACATGGGAGAAAGTTAGCGGCCGTTTATCAGGCCTTGGAAAAGCAGAACTAGCTAGCTTAGCCAAGCGCATGGGTGTGGAGCTCGCCCCAACAGAGGCTGAGCTATATGAGGCCCTGGTATCACGAGGCGGCCTGTTGCTTGTTGAGTTTGGCCTGGTAGGTAATCCTGAGATCATGCGCAGAACGATTTTTTCGCATGGCGGTATTGAATACGTCATCGATGAGAAAGCGGCCCAGGTACTGGCAAGGCGTGATGGAACTACGCGGGTAAAAAGGCTGGGTTCATCACAATCGAGGCTTTTCAGCTACGCCGAACTACTTCAGGCTCTTGTTGAGTCTCCGGACTTTGACCAGCTTGGCGCATGATTACGCAACTCCGGGCGATGAGTAATTATCGCCCGAAACGGCATCAT
The DNA here is from genome assembly GCA_965364395.1 of uncultured bacterium. GTDB lineage: Bacteria > Patescibacteriota > Saccharimonadia > UBA4664 > SCTI01 > CBDTXE01. The sequence continues at coordinate 2,086 of CBDTXE010000055.1, forward strand.
AATAGACTACTGGACGTGCACCCAGCGCGCTTCTGATGGGACGTCGTTCTGGTCGGTCACAAACATCATGTACCAGCCCGAGGGGACCACGGATTGGTTGGCCGGTATGGTGACAGTGACGCCATTCTCGTCCTGCTTCAGCGGCAGCGCGATGGACCGCTGCTCCACATCGGTGGTGTGCGTGACGGCGCTGGGGCGCATCAGCTTGGCGGTCTTTATGCCGGCGTGGGGCTTGGTCTTCACGTGGTAGCTCTTGCCGCGGGCATACTCGGTGGTGCCGCCGACAATTTGCGGACGCTCAGTCTCTTGGAACAGGTAAGCCGGTGAGTAGATCTCAATGCGCAGCTCAAATGAGTTGTCGATGGGGTTGGAGCCAAAGGTGGCCACGCGGCCGTCCGGCAGCAATAAGGCTTCCGCGTGATAGTTGCGGCCTACGCGCGGTGAGGCGGCTTTGCTAAAACTGTTGGTGTCCGGGTGGTAAATCTGGGAGATGTGCAGGTCGCCGGTGCGGTAGCCGGTGGAGCCGCCGGTTTGCAAGACGGTGTCGTCAGGCAGGATGACGGTGCCCGGATAGCGCGTTGGCGCGGCCAGCTGCGGCCCGTCTACGTAGCGCGGGTCCTTTTCCTTTAGGTCCACGATGGCCGTGCGCCGCGTGGCTTTCTGGGAGTCACCAACTCCGCCGCCGCCCATAATCATGAACTTCTGTTCCTGGGCCGGGGGCAGCAACACGGTGCCGCTGGTTTCGGTCATGTTCTGGTCGGTCAGGCCGGGAATTTTCTGGAAGCTGTTGTTTTCCAGGTTCCACAGGCCGGGGTCGCGGTGCTGGGTGGCCGAGCCGTAGCCGGAGTTTGATCCGGAAAAGAACAGGCGGCCGTCGGCAGCCAGGAATAGCGAAGGGTAGGTGGGGAAGACGCGGTTTAAGTCTTTGGCGTGCGTCCACTTGTCGGTGCTGGGGTCAAATATTTCGGTGTGTCCGTTGACCACCTTGCCTTTTTCATCCAGGCCTGACGAGGCAAGAATTTTGCCGTCCTTCAGGGTTACCAGCGTGGGGTACCAGCGCGCAAAGTCCATCGCGTCAACGCGCTCGTACTCTTCGGTCACCGGGTTAAAAACGTATGAGTCCTTGAGGCCGGCGTAATCCTTCTTGGGCTTCACTTCCAGGTCTTCATACTCGCGGGTGCCGCCGGCAATCAGGACTTTGCCATCGGGAAGGAAGGCGTGGCCAGCACAGAAGGCATCCCACGGCGTCTCAACTTCTTTGAAGGTGTTTGCCGTAGGGTCCCACAGGACGCTCTGGAAGGTCTTGTCGTCAAACCGTTTCTCGTTATTGCCGGAACCGGCCACAATCAGGACCTTGCCGGTGTGCAGCAGGACGGCGTGTACGGCATTAACGGGCATCTTCTTGGTGTTGATGTCCCAAACGCCATACTGGGCCTTGTTGGCTGGCAGGTGGCTGACGGCGTGGCTGTAGGTGTCGGCAATGGCCGGACCGGCCACGTTCAAGTTAATGGCCAGCACGATGGCGCCCACGGTGACGTAGGCCATGCGGCGGGATATGACTGCGCGCTTAATGGCGCCAAAGAAACGGCGGATCACTATGCAGCTCCTTTCAGCTTAATGAGGTTACGGGGGTGCAAAGAATGCATAAACTGGCGGCGGTAGGCCCGGCGCGGCCGCCGTTCCTGGGTGCGCAGCCAAATAAATACCGGTGCCATACAGGTGGCCACGGTCAGTACCGGCCAAATCCAGACACCAAAGTAGTGCTGGTTGAATACCACGCTCATAACCAGCGACATCATGGCCACAAACGCCCACTTGAACTGCTTGGAGAAAGTCCGCAGCCGGTCGGGACTGGCAGAGTCGCCTTTGGGGGTGACCACAAAGTTCAACTTGCGGCGCAGCAAGGCGCCGGACAGGGCGGTGAAGTAGATTGGCGCGGCCACCATGGACATGAACATGCCCAAGATGCCCGGCGACTGCTTTTCCTCGTGCGGGCTGACGTTGTAGCGGCGCAGCCACATGTACATGCCGGCCGAGGCCAGGGCGGCGTCTGTATACAGTGCCAGCCAGACGGCGCCGGGGATATGGACGCCAATCAAACCAAAGGTCAGGAACAGCATAGACAGGATAATGCCCAGTGCCCAGCCAATGGCTACCGACGGGTAGAACGCCATCAGTAGGGAATAGTGCAGGCGCTTACCGGCCGTCAGCTTGTAAGCGGTTTTCCAGTAGTTCTTCACCAAGATCTCGTTGGAGCCGCGCGACCAGCGTAGCTGCTGGCTGAAAAAGTCGGTCCAGGAGGTGGGGCCTTCTCCCACGGCCAGGACATCCGGGGTATACACGGACTTCCAGTACTTGCCGGTGGCCGGGTTTTTATGGGAGTGGACCTGGATGCTGGTCAGCATATCCTCGGTAATGGAATCCTGGAAGCCGCCAATTTGCTGCCACGTCTTCACTCGGTAGGCATGGTTGGTACCCACAAACATGGCGGCGTTGTAGGCGTTGCCGGCGCGCTGGATGGCGGCCTGGAAAAGATAGGCCTGCGACTCTGCGCCGCGTGTCACAAAGTTGCCCTCAACGTTGCCGTAGACCTGGGGGCCCACCACAAAAGCGACGTCGGGGTCGCGGAAGTAGCCCAGCAGGCGTTCGCAGAAGTTTTTCAAAGGAACGTGGTCGGGGTCAACCGAGACCACCACGTCGTACTGGTCGCCGTGGGCGTCCAGCCACGAGTTGTGGTTGCCATGCTTGCTCTTGGTCTTGAACTGGCCTTTCTTTGTGTTCCACTTATCAATGCCTTTGCGGCTGAAGTGCTTTACGCCCATTTCTGCGCAGGCCTGCTTAATGTAATCTTCATTGCCTTCATCCAGCAGCCAGACGTCCAGCGTGCCCTTATGGCGCACTTGCTTCATCTTCTTCAGCGTCTTTTTGAGGACGTCAAAGGGTTCCTTTGACGGCACGATGGTAGTAGTAAACGCTACGCGCAGGTTTTTTTCCGGTTTCACCGGCACGGGGTCACGGGCCAGCAGGGCGGCCAGGCATAGCGTAAAGATGTTAACCAGTCGGAATCCCTCAATGACGGCAATGAAGGCCACAATGGTGACGGTCAGCCAAAATACGTTCGGATCATCACTCCAAGTGAAGTTCTCAGCGCGGAACAGCCAGAACAGGAAGAAAATTTCCAGCGCCAGGTTAAGGGTAACCAGGAAGAGGGCCGTCAAAAACTCCCGCCGGTTCATAATTGGGCGGTAACGCAGCTTATAGCCGCCCTTGGGAGGGGCGGTCAGCTTGCCGGCTATTTGGCTGTGGGCGGCGTAGTCATACTTAGGCCTGCGCCGCTTGGACAGGAGGGTTTCCATGGCTCACTCATGTTTATTGCACCCTCCAGATTGTTGTTATGAGTGATTTATATCACATCACGCTACAGAAGTCAATAAGGAGTGACCTACTTTGCTCCTTTTGCAAGCTCCAGGGCGTTTTCACGCCACCATTGGCCCGCGGCGGGACCGCCATTGCAGGTGCCATCAGACATGCCCGGCTGCTTCACCCATAGGAAGGCATCCAGGCCGTCGGCAGATGCCACAATTTTGGGAGCGCTGCCCAAGGCGCGGCCGGGCGGATTGCACCAGGCGCCGGTGGCCAACGGGCCGTTGCCGTTACGGCTGCTATCTATGACAAAGCGCTTGCCGCCGGCCAATGCCGACAGCTTTTTGGCGTAGCCCAGGCTTTCGGCGTCGGAGTAGTAGTTAGACACGTTGACGCTGAACCCGTCCGCCCGCGCGATTCCTGCTTTCTGGAGCCGCTCGGCCACTTGCTCGGCGCTGCCCCAACGGGCGTTGCCGGCGTCCAGGTAAACGTGGGCCTTAGGGTTCTCTTGGAACTTGCTGACCGCGTAACCTAGCAGCTCATAGCGATTACGCTCTTGTTCTTCGTCCAGGCACTGCGTCTGGATGGCGGCATCGGGCTCCACGATAATAATGGCTTCCTTGTTGCCCAGGCCGGCTCCAAAACCGTCGACCCACTGCCGGTAGGCGTCGGCGGTATCTGAGCCGCCGGCCGAGTATTGTCCGCAGTCGCGGTAGGGGATGTTATAGGCCACCAGTACCGGTAGTTGTTTATCACCGGCGCCTGCGATGTCCCGGCTGACGGCCGCCCGGATATCAGGCACCCACTGGCCGTACCACTGGGCAATCGGCTGGGCGGCTATCTTGGCAATCAGCGCCTTGGCCCCACCGTCTTGTTCGGAGGCGAGCTCTTTCTGGATGTAATTGCCGGGGAACCGGTAGAGCTGCTTGCCGCTGAGCGGGTGCTTGGGCTGATGGCGGCCGGCTCCAGTGAGGTCCGGTCCGGTGCCGCGCACCATCACAAACACCGCTGCAATCAGCAGCAAGGCAATGGCAATGGTTCCAACGGCGTACGCGCTAAGTCTCTTCATGGGCGCATACGATACCATAATAGTATCTAGATGTACAGACCACAGATTAGCCACAAGCCGCATGTCATTTGCTATGCTTCATGCATGGGCATGCACGAACATCTTGGACCGTCGGCAGGCGACACGGAAGCTAACGAACGCCGCACAGAGACCGGCCGCATCCGCGTCAAAGACATGGAGCCGATGGAACAGCAAGAGATCGATCGCTCCAGCGCCATGGTTGAAGCCGCCGATGCTTCAGAGCACTACGGCATCAACGGCCGTATCCTGGTGTCAATCCAAGCAGGCGACATGAACTACATGATTGCGGATGTCGCCAGAGATCCGCGTTTCCCCGTATCCACCATTATTATGGACGGCCCTCTCCAGCCGGATGAAAGCGGTCAGATCACCCGCGGGTACGTGCCAGTGTCGACCGGCGAATTTGTCAATGTTGGCCGCCTTTACCATGCCGACCAGCTGTCGTACTCAGACGAGGTATCGCGCCGCCATTTTGCCGTCAGCCTCAAAGAGGGCAACCCCGTGGTCCATAACTACGAGCCTGCCAACGGTACGCATCTGGTGTGGTATGAACAGGCAGCGGCCGCCCCGGTCAAATCCGAGCACGATGCCAGCCGCACGCAGATGGCGGTGGACCGTATCCGCGACAGCGCCGACTACCGCGGGCCCGACGCCCATTCGCCGTACGGCTACTACGTTGACCGCCAGATCATTGGCCGCGACACCCAGCAAATTGAAGGTGGCGTCTACCTGGGAGGCACCGCCCGTGAAGCCGTGACCGTCGATGGCGATTCGCCAGCTCTGCGCGAGGTGTATCGCGGGCTGCTTGGCCGCATCCAGGAATCGCCGCCATCAGATATGCGAGGTGTCTTGGTCGCTATCAAGGACGTGGTCAGTGAGGCCATGCCATATGACGCCGACAAAGCCGAGGCTATTAGCGAGGCATACTACGGCGACAAACTTATCGATTTAGGGGAGTACGTCCGACAGCAGGCAGGCGTCTGCCGACACCAAAATTTGCTGGCGGCCTGGCTGGCGGAAAAGCTGGTGCACGATGGCATCCTGCCACCAGCCGGCGTAGCCGTGGAGCGCAACACCGTTCCCGATATGGGTGGCACCCACGCCTGGGCCACGTTTAAGGGTGGGGAAGAGCCAATCGTGATTGACGCTTCCCAAGACTTTGTTGGCACCAAGCAGGAGGCGCGCGACCGCGGCTTGTGGGAGTACAGCTTGCCGACGGATTTGCCGTACGCGCCGAAGGTGGAGTAGGCAGATAATAAATACAGGATACCCAACCTGAGGGGTCAAGTTCTTTTTAACCACTCGGGTCGAGCCCCGACCGATCCTTGCGGACCGATCGGGGAGTCGACAGCCATGAAGTACTACGCGCCGCGGTGCGTATCCACCGCCAGCACCACCTCGTGAGAGGTGAGTCGGCTGTTGATCCCCTGAGGGGATCCGATGATGGAGGGGCTTCCGCCCCATCCCGGCTCGAGCTCGTTGAGCTCCGCCTTGAGGCCGTCCCAGTCCATCGGGACCTCGGTGTTCCACCGGGCCACGGTGTGCTTGCGGTGGGGCTCTCCGCCCTGCCACCGGAACCGGTTGTTGGTGGCAACCACCACGGGGGCGTGGCGGTAGCCCACGCCCATCGCGAGAC
>CBDTXE010000056.1:0-7973 GCA_965364395.1 uncultured bacterium
AACGCTTCAAGTACACCCGGTTGGTCTGGCAGGCCACTTGGAACTACACGGCGGGAGTGGACGGCCCGCGGCTGACTAAGCCCTGGGACGAGCCGATTAGGACAATCCAGGCCGCACCGGTGCCGGAAGAGAAGGGCCTGTATTTCCTACTGCTGGCGTCAAACCGCCGCTTAAACGAAAGTGTGACGCCCATTGGGGTCATTGGACAGCACTGGAGCGCCCGGGAGGTTATCCGCAAAGGGGCGATGACCCACGCCCACGTCCAAAACTTGGAAAAAATAATCGAGAGCAATAAGCAGTTTATCGCCGATCAGCAGACCCAAATTGAAGGCCTTCGCAAACAGCTGTCAGGGATCGTGGCTTCGCGCAGCTACCAGTACAGCACAAAACTATCCGCGGTGTATCAAAAGGTCAAGCGGCGCAAATAGCGGCTAGTTGGGCAGATGGGGCGCGCTGCCCGCATCCTCGCTGGCGTAGGGGCGCTTTCTGCCTTCCTTGGGGAGGCTGTCCTGGAGTTCTTCAACTAACTTGCCAAGAACTGGGGCCAGAGCCTTGTCCCAGCTGTCGCCGATATCGCCTTCCTTGGCGTTGGCTATGCGCTCTTCATAGGTCAGCTCGGAGGCTTTAATGATCGCGTTGGATAAGCTTTCAATGCTGGAGTCGGCCATCACAATATTTTTACTGTAGTTGCCGAGGTCCTGCTTGGTCTCATAGCGGGTTGTAACCACGCCGGCGCCGACCGAAGAGAACTCCAGCGTTGGGTAGTTGGGGTGGGGCGCCATCATTGGCGAAATGGCGACATCGATGGTGCGGACAAATTCCAAGTACTTCTCCATGCTCATCTTGCCGAGGTTCTTTATGACCGCTCCCGACCCAAAAGAGATGTTGGGAATATTGTCTTGGCCGGCCATGTAGATCTCCCAGTCATTAGCGGCCAACTTGCCGGTGCCAAAGACTTCATTGATAGCCAGCAGGGAGAGATTAAACAGGTTACGGTCAACCGACGGCCGGCCGTAGAGGAACATGGTGCGCTTACCGTCCCGCTTTTCTGACAGGCCGGATGTGGCGCGCGAAACAGCCGGTTCAAAGAACATGCCTTCTTCACGGATGTGCTTATAACCGCGCCGCGACATGTGCTGGTACATCAGCTCGGTATTGCAGACCGGTATGAAAGAGTCCAGCCGGTAGGTCTGGTCGGCCAGGGCGGACTTGTCGCTGTTGGGGTAGAATATCGGCTCAAAGTCCTGGATGAGATAGACAAAGCGGTGTGTCAGCGGCAGCTGGTTGATAAGGTAGGCATCCCACCAAGCGGAGACAACGTAAACATCTTCCGGGTGTAAGTCCAGATAACCGTAGAAATTGTAGCGTCGCGCGGATATGTCGATGACGTCGACGTCTTCTCCCCGTAGTGGCAGATCATTTTCCTTAAAGAAGGTATCCAGTCCTTCGCCATCGCCTGGCTCCAGGGTCTGAATGATGCGCAGCGGCTTCTTTAGCTTAATCGCCAGTTTGGCGGCAAAGATGATGGCAGTGGCAACGCCGCCGTAAAATCCGCGGCTGGTCAGGCTGGGCACCACCAGCGAGACGGCCCCCTTGCGGCCGGTGGCCGGCAACGACGGATTGAGCGGCGTTATCATAGGAATGGCGTTGTAAACTTTTTCCTCCATTGACATCTGGCCGCGCGTTTGCAGGCTATAGTCCAGTCCCAGCATCATTTTGACGGCTTTGTTTTCAACGCGGGCGCTCAGTATGGCACCCTTGCTCAGGGATTTATAGGACACGTGTGAAAGCTTACGGAGTACCCGCAGCATGAATTGTGAAGGTGTCAACGAGTGTCTCCTTGGGTTAACAGTGGGACGTACTTGTCGCCTTTCTCATAATCAAACTCCTGAATGTACGACAAGTAGGAGTAATAGAAGTCGCTGTACGGGATTGGCACAAACGACCGCGACTGGCTTTCTTTGTGGATGAGATAGCCGTTGCCGCCGACAAAGGTCGTTTGGTAACCCGCCAGATTCAGACGGATGCATAGGTCAACGTCTCCGCCGCAAATAATGAACTTTTCATCAAAGCCGTTAACTTCGTGGAACTTTTTGGCCTCAATTAGTTGCGCGGCGCCAGTGACGGCGGTCATGGGGAGGTTGCGGGTAATGTCATATGGAAACTTTTGGCGGTCGCGGTCCGGGCCAAGCACCGTGCGCAGCGGCCGGCCCACGTAGATGTGGTCGGCAAGGCCCTTAGGCGTAAGGTGCACGCCGGCGTGCTGGATGGTACGGCCGTCGCCATAGAGAAGCAGGCATCCGGTCATGCCTAGCTTGGGGCTGGAGGCAGTGTCGTACATTTTCTCAATGACTCCGGCCGAGTTTTGGACAAGTTCAATGTCATTGTTTAGGAACATGAGGAATCTACCACTGGATTGCCCGGCCGCCCAGTTGTTGATCTTTTGATAATTGAAGGGCTGGTCATAGACCAAGACCTTGGTATTTTCGTATTCGGCAATGCCCTGGCGGATGGCCTCAAGCTCGAGGTCAGAAGAGTTGTTGCTGACGAGTAATATCTCCTTGATGCTCGGCCCAAAACGGTGCAATGTCCTGACGCAAGCCAGCGTCATCTTGGACTTGTCCTTAAAAGGAATAATGACCGAGAGGTCTAGTGTTTCCGGAAGAGGTGAGTGTGTCATTTCGGTTATTATACCAAATCCCAGATGGCCGGGGTGTTAATTTGCGTACCAGGCGACGCCCTCAAGAACGTAGCCGTACTTAGACCTGGCGGCATCGCGCTCCGCAATGCTTGAGGTATAGAGGTGGTCGTTATTGGCGCCGTTCCGGAGACGCCAGACTGCAATCAGGCCCGGGCCGGGGGCACTCCGCATGGTGAAGGCCCTGCCCTCAATCTTAAATCCGTAATTGGCGGCTGCGTGCTGGGCTTCGGTGTAGTTGGCCGTAAAGAAATGCTTGCCGTCTTTCTTTAGGAGACGCCAGACATTGACCACGCCGGATCCGGTGCTTTGCAAAAAGCCGATGCCTTCACGCCTGAAGCCGGCCGCGATAGTCGCGTTCCATTCATTAGGGTTGATGGTTAAGAAGTGCTCTCCGGTACGGGTATTAACCGACCGGAATACGGCGTTGGGGGGATACGCGGCCGTAGAGCCAACGCCAAAGAAGGACTCAAAGAGACCAGGAAAGCTTTGCCCAAGGTGGGGCGTGTAGGTGTATAGGGAGGCGGTAGCACCATTGTTGAGATGCAGTACTTGCCCGTCAACGGTAGCGTCGCCACTGTAATAGTGTGAGGCACAGCCGCCGCAGCGTTTGCGCACCCCTTGGGTCATAAAGCCCACATAAGTGATGTTGTCATCCCCGTCCCAGGCTGTGTTTCCGAGGCTACGCTCCTTGTTAAATTTTAGCTGCCACGACCCCCAGAGTACTTGGCGGCTTAAGCCGGCGAACTTAGGGTTGCAGCTGCCGCTGTCGGGGCAGTCGTATCCCATGGCCGACGTATACCGCCAGCCATCACATGCGGTGCCAGATACCAGGCTGGATTCTTTTTGCAGTGTCGCAAGGATGACTTGAGGGTTTAAGCCCCATTGTTGGGCGGCCTTGTAGATTATCTTGGAAGCCGGAATGCTGCCGCCGTAAGTCCAAGCGCTGCCATTCCAATTGAAATCGATGTCGTTGTAAGACTTTAGGCACGGACCGCGGGCGGTTAGGAACGATTGGACTTGAGCCTCATTCATGCTGCCCACGTTGTCAAAGACGGGGTCGTCGATCAGCTGGGAGTTGTTGTACGCATGGGCGGAGGTTGCGGTAAACGCCACAACCAATACTGCGAAGGTTAGTATTTTGCATAAATGATTGACGGGCTTCATGGTCGCACCTCGATCGTGTAGCTAGCTGATACTCCTGATTGGGCAGCCTTGCGTGATACCAGCCGGAGCTTCCAGTCACCGGCCGACAACTTGCCCTTGGCATTCCATGTCAGCTCGGCGCCGCCGGTGGCGTCAATGGCTTTGGGCCCAGCCACGATGATCGCCTTGGCGGGATCGGTCTGGTAGGCCTGGACCTCGCAAGTGACGGCTCCCGGCGCCGTGCAGGTTGAAACCATGTCGGCGCTGTACTGGGGGTTGGTTGATTGCAGTGAAATGTACGGACTGGCGCCAGAGCCCTTCAGTCCCTTGTTGGTGACCTGTCCATCAGGAGATTTTAGTGGCGCGGAACTGGAGCCCGCTGGCGGCGGAGTGGGGGTTGGCGCGGCTGGCGGAGTTGCTTCAGAAGGATTGTCGCCCGGGGTTTGGGGAGTAGTAGGTTCATCGGTGTCCGGCTGGCCGGTGTCAGTCTGTGGACCCTTGGATATTATTTCATTGCCTTGGTTGCCTGTTGGTCGGCCGCTAGTAAGTGCGTAGGTTACGCCAATCCCGCCAATCAGCAGAACTGCCGCCGCCAGCCAAAGATGGAGCCCCCTGATTTTTGTTTTGCCTAGTTTCATACTGACTAAGCTTAAGGTTAGCATATTAGACAATGCTTAACCACTTACGGGATAGCGTAAATATGGAAAGTTTGGTTGCCATATTGGACACGTTTTTCCGGGGTCAAGCAGCCACCGGCCAATTCATTTGTAGAGAGGATATAATCAATGCGGCTTTGGGCAAATGATCCGCACGGGTTAATCCTGATGTTGGTGTGGTCTGCTCCCGGCAGCTCAATTGAATCGCTGCCAGCGACCGTAAAAGTGACATGGGCATAGCGGTTGTAGACATCGGACTGGTTGCCTGATGTATCCATCTGGCGCCAGAGATTGAGCTGAGGATAAACCTGTGTCCCCGACAAAGAATCTTGCCCCGTGGCAACGGCGATATTCTCATATATCCACGAGTCGGCAACCACCCAGGTGCCGCCGCGGCGGTCGATTTCTTGATTGAGCGGTGAGCGCGTAACCGGGCCTAGCCCCCGGTACAGCGGCTGGATGCCGTGCGATGCGATAACGCCGAGTACGACCATCGTCCCAAGGCCGAGCGCCACGGTTTTTTGGCGCAGCAGCAAAAAGAGCGCCGCAGCGGTAGCGGCCCCTAGGCTCGCAATGATAGCTTTGTCCGGCAGAAATTCAGGGTACGCCCGGTGGAGATACCATCCGACGACGCCAAAGGCGGCCAGCGCCAGAGCCGAGCTGAAGGCGGCCCACATCCAAGGCAGTGACCGCCCGGGACTGGACACATGGCGAAGTAGCAACACAATTTGCAGCAGCATCAGCAGCCCCAGTGAAAGGATGATGCGCTCGTTGGGGACCTTATCCAGCAGTAGCAGGCGATAGGGCGCATCGGGCCAGGGCACGAACATACGGAGCATAAACAGGAGTGTGACCAAAGTGACGGCCATGAGTGGCCAGTCAATTTGCCGCTGCCGCCGGTAGGTCAGGGCCATTACGGCCAGGGCGGGAATTGCCAGGAAGGGCATTAGGGGCAGGAAGTTTGAAGATTCACTTTGGTTTTGAGGGAAATGTTTGGCGCGGTCCGAGTTTTGAAGTTCTGGCGCCAGGAAGCCGGCTAGGAATCGGGCGGGGTTTACGCCGCCGCTTTGGATAGTGCGCTGTCCGGGGTAGACCGTCGAGGTAATTGTCTTAACCGCGTCTTGGCGGGTCATCAGAAATGTCCCCACGATGGCGCCGGCCACCACGCAAGCCGCAATGGTCAGCCCCATACCGGTCGCGGCTCGGCGCTTGCCAAGCTGGGACCCCTCAATCAGTAAGGCAATGAACAAACCGGCAACAACAATCAGTACGGGTATTTGGAACGGGGGGTATTGGACCAGGGCGAAGCAGGTTGCCGTGTAGGCGAGGGCGACCGCCCAGCCCAGCCGGCGAGCCCTGGTTTGAGAGAGCAGGAGGTGGCGGGCCGCTAAGAACGCCGCTATTCCCCATATCAATGGGGCAATGGTGATGGTCTGGTACCACCAAAAGATGAATGCGTTAAAGCCAAGCGTCATTGCGCCCAGGGCTGCCATGAGGCGTTTGCCTGGCAACAAATGCAGAACCATGGCGTAGGCCGACGCCAGTAAGCCACCGAGCAATAACCACCATTTCAACGCAAAGGCCGTTTCTAGAGGCAATACAAAGAACGGCCAGTTCTGGGGGCGAAACGCAATGCTCCATTCCTTATAGGGCACGTCCAGAATCAGGGACATGTCCTGGCCGTCGGCAATGTTGGGGTTGATTAGGGGAAAACCGGCTTCAGTTTGGGCGATAACCATTTGCGTGTTGACCAGCCATTCGTCGGAGCGCACGGGCCTCAGCTCGCCAGCGACCAGGTCCGGGTCGGCTATGCCGGCTAGGTGCCGGTATATACCGATAGATGTCCCGCTGAGCTGCAATGCACTGAGTGCTACCAAGGGGATCAGCAGGAGCAGCGGAAATAGCCAGCGGCTATGTAGCAATTGTTTCCATGTGGGCACGCGAACCATCTCTACAGGTAATGCTATCATGGATATGCTATGTTTTACCTTTTGGGTCTGCTGGTCGCGTTTCAGTTAGTCATTGGCCAGGTGCTATGGAAGATTGGCCTTGAGCGCCAAAATGCGGACTTGTCCCTGGCTACTTTGATGCCCCCAAAGATATGGAGCATCTTATTCTCTCCCTATATCCTAGGTGGCCTGGTTATTTACGTGGCGGCCACCGTTTTGTATATGGGCATGCTTAGTAAGTACGAGTATTCGGCGGTGCAGGGGCTGGTGGTGCCGGTATCCCTTGCCACTGCCATTATTACGGCTAGCTGGTTGTTTCGGGAGCGGATTTCCCTGCTAAACCTTGTCGGACTGGCTTTTCTGATTATCGGTGTGCTGCTGATCACCCGTCGATAGGCGGATAGACAGTTCCCGGTTTAATTGCATCAACCGCTCATCAAGGCGGTCGATTTTTGAGTACAGCCGGAAGGTAAGTGACAGAGCCAGAACTAGGCCGGTTGTTAGCACGACGTCAAAGACGCTGAGCGGCGTGCTGTCGGTTAGGCGGTTGCGCTCAAGGAATTGGTAGAGAGGCTGGGCAAAAAGCAGGCCCACAAATACCAGTGTCCACAGGATAGTAACAAAGGTGTACCTGGCACGGCTAATGCGCCCTTTCTGAAAGCTGTGGAGCGCCCTGAGCAAGCCAATGACGACGAACGGCGTATTCAAAACTACAATCAAGACGTACTTAATCATTTACCAGCTCCAATATTTTGCGGCGCATCAAGTTCTTAATGATATTAAACGCATTCCAGTTGCTCTGACCTTTGGCCAGGGAATATTCTGAATACAGGGCCTGAATGGGAATTTCTTTAATTGAGAGGTTTTGCTGCCGGGCGCGCCAAATAATTTCAGAACAAAATTCCTTGCCTTGCGAGCGAATGACAATTTTTTCCATGGCCCGCCGGTTGAAGCCCTTGAGGCCGGATTGGGAGTCACTGACGTTGGCGCCAAACAGAATGAAGGTAATGAGGTTTAAGCCCTTGTTGCCGAGCACCCGGTACCATGGCATGCCTTTGCTCTCGATGAGCCGACTACCAATGATGATATCGGCGGCTTCTTTGGTTAGTTCATCGATGACCGCCAGTGCATCCTTGGCAGTGTGCTGGCCATCGGCGTCAATGGTAACTACGTAATCAAACCCGTGCTGGCGGGCGTAGGTAAGGCCGGTTTCAGTTGCCGCTCCGCTGTCACTGTTAAGGACATGTTCAATAACCGTGGCGCCGGCCCCGCGGGCCTCGTCGCCGGTATTGTCGGTAGAACCGTCATTCACAACTACGGTTTCGAGATAAAAGCCAGGCAGTTTGGCGGGGAGTGACTTGATCACGTCACCGATGACTTTGCCTTCATTGTAGGCGGGCATCACCAAGGCCAGGCGCTTGTCAGCCATTAATCAGCTCCATAAGGTAGGTGCCGTAGCCGCTTTTGACTAGCGGCTCGGCCAGGGCACGGGTGGCCTCCGGGTAGGGGTTGGAGGGGCCCGGA
>CBDTXE010000057.1:0-7935 GCA_965364395.1 uncultured bacterium
CGTTCAGCCGCACCAGTAGCGACCCGTCCGAGGCGGTTTCAAAGCCGTATGTATTGGTTCCCTCAAGTGCCCCGTGGTAAAAGTTTTCATTTTGGGGGCCGTTGTTGCAGGCTTGGTAGATATGGAACGAGTACGAACCGGTAAACCAACCGCCAACTTGCGCTCCGGCCGGAGCGTAAACGGTTGGCGTCCCCGCCATGATGCGCTTGACAGGCGTGGCGGTTATCAAAAGTATGGCGACAGCAACCAGCGCCACGGCCACGCCATGGTGACGACGGTATTGATAATGCGCGCCAATATAAGATCCCACGATCTCATACTAGCATAAGCACTATTAAATTATCGGGAGTGGTGTGCGGCTATTCAAGCGAGCGGATGCGCTCAACAATTTGAGACGGTGTGGTGTCGGCTTTGACGACATACCCATTAACCCTGAACTCGGCCATCGACCGGCGAAGTTGCTCGTCGTCTAGGTTGGTCATAACCAGCACCTTCATTTGGTCAAACGACGGGTCGCGGCGGACAACCGAAAGGAAATCGACGCCTCCGGATTCCGGCATCATGACGTCAAGCAGTACGAGGTCTGGACGAAACTCTTTGGCGAGATCGACGCCAGTGTTGCCGTTATTGGCAGTTTGCACAACAAAACCCTCTTCTTCGAGCTTCAGTTTGTACATCTGCTGAATCTGAGGGTCGTCTTCTACTAATGCAACCTTGGATATTTTCATTCTGTATTCCCGTCTAATATTCCATTGATGGCATTAGTATCTTTACAAGTCAATTGTTAATGGTGTTATCAATACCTGACACCGGAAGATCATGAATGGCTTTCATTATATCGTCTGCAGACTTACCTTTGAAATTTTGTGGTAATCCGATTGTAACTAAGCAACGTCGCTTCCATACTGTGCTCTTAGTCCAAATTACCTTTACTGGAATCACATCTACATTATCGTGATTGGCTAAATGCTGTACGCCTTTCTTTGCGGGAAGACTGTTATAAAGCGTACGTCTTCCTTCGGGAAAGATGAGGATAGTTGATCCATTACTAATAAGTGATGTCGCAAAGCTGAGTCCGTATCCATGCTTGCTATGTGAGTGTGACGGAAAACAGCCCAAAACAACTAGAAGATTAGCAAGCAGTGGGTTATTAAACAGACCGTTGTGTGCAAAAAAACGAACTGGGCGTAGTCTCATCAGGTCAGTAAATTTCATACTGCCAAGGATTACGATTGGATCTAGCATGCTTTGATGGTTTGCTGCAATAATATAGTGCTTATGCGGACTTACCATAAGTTGACTATTCACGCAGGATGCATACTTGGCTCTTAGTAGCTTGCATATGGGCACCATAAGAAGCTGCGAAAAGGCAACTAAGTCCTTTGTGGATTTTGCCTGTGGGGACATATTGCAGCTAGATCAGCGTAGTAGCTTGGTTATGTTTTGAGCTGTAGGCTTATAGTACCGGAGCAATCCGTCAAACAACTGCTGACATTTATCGGTATTGTCATGAAGAAAGTTGCACAGGTATACATCTAACGTTACTTGTTTAAATTCCGGCCATGTGTGCACGGCAATGTGCGATTCTGCGAGGCAGCAAACTAAGGTGTAGCCACCGCCTTTATCAAATGAGTGCTCCACTTTGCCTAAGTTGTTGACATCCGAAGATACTATAAGCTCATCAATAAATCTTGAAAAAGAAGTAAGATCCTTTAGAACTACGGCATCATCAGTTGTGAGGGTCGCAATTAAATGCATACTATTCATAAGATTACGTCAATGAGGATATTATACTAGCAATATTCAAAAAAAGCAAGTCTAACTTCATATTAGGCAATTTTCGACCATTGAATTCAAAGCCATTAGGAGGTTTATATCGTAACATTATTCAAAGAGAATTGTTACAATTTTCACATAAGCCATGCGTAAACTATTTCTCAAACGTATACGAAGGAAAGCAATCGAGATAGTCAATGCCGCCCTGATGCATGGTATACAGTACACAATTTATAGATATACAGATCTGCCCGATGACATTCGGCAACTGATGTGGCGAAAATGCGTCGATGGGTTTAGAGATGTGAACGCAACAAGTGCAGCAAAACAAGATATGACAGAGAATGAGTTTGTAAAAGACTCTTTAAACGCTGATGTCTACAAATATGTAGTATCGAGAGTTGAGCGTGATGTTGCGGAACCCGTTGGAATGTTGCTAGTACACAAAAGTATTGGAACGGTTCCGTGGGTCAATGCCCGTCGCTTCCAGGGTATGTTTCCTTATGTACTAAAATCGCCGAGATATTTTTACATCAGCACACTAGTAGTGGATCGCGGTCATAGGGGGATGGCTGGCAGCGGCTTGTTAGTCAAGGCAGTAATAAGAGATCTATACAACCTCAAAGGATCAACGCGTGAGGATACCGGAGCGGCTTTTATTGATTATGCATTGGTAAATAGACGTCTGCCCGGCATGGTCAAGTTCTTGGCCAATACAGCAAGCGAAGAGAAGCAGCCGTTACCAGTCGAGTGCTCTGAGTTAGGAAGACACTCATACTATCTAAGCAGTCCAGGGCATACCTTGGCAAAATATGAGGTGCTGAGAAACATCGATTCACAACACTGGCTCAAATGGAAGCATGTTCATATGCGTGATGACCCACGCGACCCAGCACGAACCAACTTTGTCGATGAGAGTTTCATGAACCTTCTTTCAGATAAATCCGTTATCAAAGTCTCCAATGGAGGGGCGTTATGGCTTCTTGCGTCTGACGTTTCTCGCGTACCTTTCGCTTCACCTGAGTTTTACAAAAAGTGGACAAATAATCGGCCCCTGATGTATTTGCTTAACATCGGGAGTTACCCACTGGAACTTATTGAGGAAGGATTAAAAATAGCTGCTCAAGTTTCTGCGAGCACAAGCTCAATGTTGGCCTTTGACATGAGTGAAGAAACCATGCGAAGCTTAAGGGGTATATCCGAGGTTCTACAAGACGTGACAATAATAGATTCACAAACTTACGTTGCAATTGTACCGCGTACCCTGAGCGATGCAGGAAATTGACTTTCTTTCCTTAGTCCTGGGCGTCCTAGCGGCCTGCCTTTCTCTGGTCGTACTTATGAATAACGCAAAGGCAGTAGCCAATCGCGTGTATTTCGCGCTAACGCTTTGCGGAGCTGTTTGGCTGACTGCAAATGCCATAAGTGTGCATCCTGAAACAGAAGTAGATGTGTTTTTTCTACGACTGATTACACCTGCATCAATAATGGGCGTCGCCCTATTCTACTATTTCAGTATCTACTTCCCTAGGCTTGAGCGACAGGTAAGTTGGAATTCACCATTTATTGTGGTTCCCGCTTTAGTAGTATCTTCGCTGGCTTTTAGTGATCTCAATTTGACGAC
Source organism: uncultured bacterium (assembly GCA_965364395.1). Classification (GTDB taxonomy): domain Bacteria; phylum Patescibacteriota; class Saccharimonadia; order UBA4664; family SCTI01; genus CBDTXE01. Next base: position 3,401 of record CBDTXE010000057.1, read on the forward strand.
GATAAAAGTCGATGGCCAAGTTGAGGTCTTCCTTGGGCCTCTTTACCCTATTTACTTGTTGTTGATGCTTTCGTACGCGGCGTTTGCAATTTACGTGCTGTCTTGGAAACTCTCACATTCAAGTGGAATATATAGAGTTCAGCTGAAGTACATTGCTGTTGGTATTGCCGCTACATTAATCCCGGCACTAATTGTTGGTGCCATTATGCCAGCACTTGGAAACGAAGCGCTGAGTAACTATGCGCCGTATTTTTCATCATTTTTCATTTTTTTAACAGCAACTGCAATAATCAAGCACAGGCTGTTTGATGTACGAATACTTGTTGCAAGATCAGTCACATATGTCCTTCTCCTTGTGTCGTTGGCGGCCCTGTACGTTGGCGGCACCTTCGCAGTCTCCAGCGCATTCTTCAGCTCCCGCCAGCCCGCCAGTGTAGATTTTGTTTATGTGCTATTAGCGCTACTCGTAGCTTTTACATTCCAGCCCTTAAAAAAGCTATTTGAGAGGGTGTCCAATAGTCTCTTGTATAGGGAAAAATACGACTCGCAGATGGTACTGATGGAATTTGGTCATGTGCTGGTTTCCCAGTATAAGCTTGATGATTTAATGCGACATGCAACCAAAAAAATAACAAAAGACCTAGCGATTGCTTCTGGTCAGCTGGTGGTGTACAGCAAAGGGTCTATTTACAAAGTTTCATCCATAGGAGTTGTTCCACATAAAGAGTTCTATCCTAGTTCTTCTTTAGTGTTGCGGTCGAATATGGCCATAGTAGATGAACTACCTAACGGTAGACTGCGAACTCAAATGCAGGCAAATGGCGAAAGAATTGTGGTTAGGCTTAAAACGCGGCATCAATTTGTAGGGTATCTATCACTGGGCGATAAGCTGAATGGGGATATATTTACATCTCAAGATATAGAGTTGTTGGAAATTATGGGAAACGAGCTTGCGGTTGCTTTAATGAACGCGCTTGCATATGAAGAAATCGCAGGCTTCAATCAGACCCTCCAAGAGAAAGTGGAAGTTGCCACCAAGCGTTTGCGGGAGGCCAATAGCCATCTCAAGGAGCTGGACAAGGCCAAGGACGAGTTTATATCCATGGCGTCGCACCAGCTTCGGACGCCGCTCACTACCATAAAAGGCTACCTTTCTATGTTGGAAGAGGGCGATGTCGGGAAACTGTCCAAGGACCAAATGCAGTTTGTTCATACGGCCTACCTTGGGTCGCAGCGCATGGTCGGGCTTATATCTGACCTGTTAAATGTGTCTCGCATGTCGGCGGGCAAGTTCCAAATTGAGCGGTCACCAGTGGATCTTAATCGTGTCGTCGCGGAAGAAGTCGATAGTCTGCAGCATCATGCCCAAGCCAAGGGTTTGCAGCTGAAGTTTTTGGCGCCAGATAAGCCGCTGCCACTGATTGAGATTGACGAGAACAAGACGCGCCAGGTGCTCATGAACTTTATCGATAATGCCGTCTACTACACCAAAGAGGGGAGTATCACTGTGGCTCTGCGGCAGGTTGGCAATAAGGCCGAGGTGCGTGTGACGGACACCGGCATAGGGGTGCCTCAAGAGGCTCAAGGCAAGCTATTTAGTAAGTTTTACCGTGCGACCAATGCCCAAAACGTCCGGCCCGATGGTACCGGCTTAGGCCTGTTCCTAGCCCGGCGAGTGGTTGAGGACCAGGGTGGTACAATTATCTTTGAAAGTGAAGAAGGCCGCGGCAGCACATTTGGATTTGCTTTGCCGCTGGCCAATAAGGGGACAAATGCCGCCAGAACTACCAACCGTCAACCCGCCGGCGCAGCCAAGTAACGGAAAAACCATCCTCATAGCCGAGGATGATCCTTTTATTTCCCGGATGTACCAGTTCAAACTTGAGGCCGCGGGCTACAATGTGCAGATGGTTACAAATGGGCGGGAAGCCTATGAGCAGTTTAGGGCGCTGAAGCCTCAATTGGCGTTGATGGACATCAATATGCCGGAGCTAACAGGCCTGCAGGTCATTAAAGCACTGCAAAAGGAAGGCGAAGAAAACCTTGGGCAGCGGATTATGGTGCTGACCAACTCGTCTAATTCGGAAGACAAGAAGGTGACCGACTCAATGGGGATTGAGTACATCGTGAAGGCGGAGATGACGCCCAGGGAAGTGCTGGATAAGATTACGGCTAAGCTGGCCTAAACACCAGCCCTCCTAAGTACCTGCGACAGCCGCATCGCCGCCTTGGGCGCATAGTTTGACCGGTTGTTATTAAAAACAATGTGGATCTTGTCGGCGTGGGCGGCCAGGTGCTTGGTGCGCTGGGCGATCTCGTTGATCTCATCATTGGTGTAGTCGTAGTTGAAGCGGTCGGCGACGGTCTTGCCGGTCAGGTAGGCCTGGGCGTTGCGGCCGTGGCAGCGCAGGTAAGCGGTGCCGGTTTTGGTGACGGCCGAGACTTTAGGCATCATGGTGAAGTGCGGGCCGGTGGGTGCGTCCAGGTTAACAAAAACGGCTTTGTGGCCTGCCAGGTAATCGATAGTCTTTTCAACTTGCTCGTCCATCAGCCAGCCTTGGTTGCGGAACTCAACGGCGACGTCAAAGGGCGCGTTATCCAGTATAAAGTCGAGGTCGCTCAGCTTGTTAGCTCGGGGGCTAAAGGATGGCGATAGTTGCAGCAGGGTAACGCCCATCTTGCCGGCGTCCTGGAGGGGCGAGAGGGTTTCTGACAGCTCTTTCATCATGGCCTTTTCCGCTTCCGGCGTACGGATGGCTTTGCCGCGCTCGTTGGGCTGGGCAACTGCTTTGACGCTGTCCGGCAAGGCGCGGAAGTCCATTTGGTGGTATGACAGGAGTTGGGGGAGCTTGATGTCAAAGGTGAAGTCATCTGGGGTCTGCTGGACCCACTTCTCAACCGACGTTTTGCGCGGGACGCCGTAAAAGCTGCTGTTAACCTCTACCAGGTTGAAGTGTTCAGCATAGTAAGGTAGCAGGGCCTCACGCTTCATGCCCTGTGGGTACCAATCCTTGATGAACTCGGGTTCCTGCCAGCTGGATGTGCCGATGTAGTAGTTGGTCATGGGGGATATTATAGCGGAACGGGCCGGCCTGATGGCCGGCCCACGTGCGTCCCTAGGCGGCGAGAGCGTGGTCGAACGGCCTGACGAGGCCAACGTCGGCCTCGTGGTCGTAGGGGACCACCGACTGCTTGGCTTGCTGCTCGGCTGTGACAGCCTGGCGGGCACCGCGGAGGTAGCCCACCAGCTCCTGCTTCTCGCGGCGGCGCTCCCAGAAGCTGCCGGACTGGTAGCGGCGGAGGTGCCACCTGATCTCTTGCCTAGCCTCACGGTCGCTGGCCTGGTAGTACAGGCCCCACGAGACCAGGTAGATGCGCCTGAACAGCGCGCCATGGTCTTCATGGTCGGGCGTGAAGGCGTGGGCCAGTTCGTGGATCAAGGTTTGGCACTCGTCCAGGTAGCTGAGACTGGACTCGATCCAGATCTGCCTGGGCTGGGGGCCTCGCCACGTGTCTTGCATCCAGCAGGTACCGATGACGCGCCGGCGGCTGCCGGGCCTGACCTCGATGCGGTTGATCTGGGCATGGTGCGAGGGGCTCTTCAGCCAGACGGCTACCCAGCGCACATGCCTCTCGAGCTTCTCGATGACGTGCGGCGTGAGGTCCGCATCCGGCGCTAGGTGGTATCGGCGCTTGCGGCGACGGCGGTTGAACAAGTGTTCACTCCAGTGGTAGTAGGGACAATGCCGGGAATACCGGAATCATACATTATAACATAACCGGTAAACAAGTGCAAGTATTGTAAACTAATGCCATGAACTCCTTTACCTCAGAAATCTTCATCTACGGCATCAACCCGTATATGGTAGTGCCGGACGATATCGTTGAAGACCTGCTGCGGCAGGCTGGCAAAATGGCCGGTCCGGTGCCCGTGCGGGGCAAGCTGGACGGGCACGAATTTATACAGACGCTGGTAAAGTACCGTGGCCAATGGATGGTCCATCTTAATGAGCCGATGCGCCGGGCGGCCGGCAAGGATGTTGGTGATACGGCCACCATGGAGGTGGAGTATGATCCGCGCCCGCGAACGTTGCCCATGCATCCCGCGCTGGCAAAGGAGCTGAAGGCGCTGGGCGCGGAGGAGGCTTTTTATAAGCAGCCGCCGTCAAGGCAGCAGGAAATACTGCGTTACTTGAGTAACCTGAAATCCGATGCCGCGCTGCAGCGCAATGCCCATACTGTTGCCCGGCGACTGGCGGGCGAGAAGGTGGGCGGCTTGTGGGGTGCGATCATGCGCGACAAGCCCATTGACAAAACATAAGAACAATGATATTATATGTGCCAAGCTGATTGCCCTCCGTGGGCACATGCCCGCACCCCGACTACAAGGAGCCTTTCCCGCATGCGCCGAGCGCTGCTTTCCGCCCTGAGCACCGCAGCTCTCCTGGTCGCGCTGGCATCGCCGGCCGCCGCCCAGGAGGATCCCTCCACCATGGAGGACCCGACCGTCAGCGTGACGGAGCAGATCAAGAACA
>CBDTXE010000058.1:0-7907 GCA_965364395.1 uncultured bacterium
AACTTAATAAAGCGGCCAGTCCTAACAGCCCTGCCGATACGCCGCCGGCCTTGGCTGCCGCGCCGGCCGTATCCTGGGCCTTTGCTGAGCGCAATGCTGCGACGTCACAGATGACCGCGCAGCCTACTTCCGGCAGCTCGCCGCCACCCATTCCGGGCGCCCACTGGGCATCACTGCCAAGCTCGCCGCCACCGCGTCCGGGCTCGGCCGCCGCCGCCGCACCGCCGCCCGCGCCGCTACCAGCCGGACTGACAGAGCCGCCGCCACCGGCGCCCGATCCTGGTGTTTCCACCTCGGCCGCATCATCACCAATGGCTACGGTCGTGGCCGTGACGGAACTGTTGCTGGCATCGCCACTGGTAGCACCACCGCCTTCCGTCGTGCCGTCGACGCTAGCCGAACCGGAAGACGCCGATTGCTCGTTAGTATTGGTAACTGTGACATCGTTGGTATTCTCTACCGTCATCGTCCGCTCATCGTTGAGCTCTACGCTATTGACCGAGTCCGGCCCGGTCGTCGTTATCGACGCCGTATCGGCCGTTTCGGCAAACGCCGTGCCGGCGATGCCCAGACTGATGGCTCCGGCAGCCGCAAATGCGCGTACTACTCGTTGCATACTCATACTTACCACCTCCTTTCTTTAATCGTTACTACTAGCTGCGCGCGCCTTTGTATCTCCGCACTCCACAAAAAACGGGTTCTATCATCTCCGCACCGGGACGGCAGATAAAACCCATTTCTGTGGAGTGGCAAAGAGCATAAAGGCAGCAATGTCGCTGCGGGGCGCGCCCAAGTAGCCGGAACGCCGGAGGCGCTCGGCATAGGACACCAAGGGTATCAAGAGGACTTGCTGGAAAACTACAGTCAGGAGCAACGCGGGAACAGCCAATGCCAGGGCGGTGGCCTGTCCAAAGTCGTCTGCCGGAATCCACAGGACAGCTGACGCGGGCAGGAAGGTATCTGCAAGGAGTGTCCGGAATTGTTGCAAGAATCCGCTGAAAGGCTGGGTTGGCACCGGCGTAGGCTTGGGACGCGCCGGCTCCGCAGCTACCGCCACGGGCGGCGTGGTAGCCATCGCCACCGCCAGCAGCGGTTGGGCCATGGCTTTGCTCAGCCTGCGGACGACCGGCTTAGCCGCGGGCACCAGTGTTGGTTTGACAACAGAAACAGGTACGGGGGTCGCCATGGCAGGCGCGGCCGGCCCAGGAGCGTCCGTAACGGGCGGCTCCGCCCGCTCTTGGAAGGAACCCTCCAGAGGCATTACTGCTGCGGCTTCATCAGTAGCCTTTTCATCGTTTTGCAGGACGCCAGTTTCCGCCCGTGCCTGGTCGGCTTTGGATTTCTTGCCCTTCTTGCCGCGGGCCGTTTCTTTATCAGTCGTTAGTGGCTGGACAACTGAGTCCTCCAAGGACCTGTCGCCGTCATCAGCCGTGGCGGACGCATCCGGCTTCACCGGCTGGGTCACCGTCTCACTTGCTTCTGCGGCAGTCGTGGTCGCGGGCGCAGTCTCAGGATTTGGCGCGGCCATAGCGACACCGGCGCCGGAAACGGCTGCCAAAGCGAGCGTGATGCCAAACCTGATGATGCGCTTGACCATTCTGCCTCCCCACTTACCGGCGCCCAGGCATTGCCTGTACACCTTTTGATAACTATGCGATAAAGCATAACGCCCCAGCTTAACCAGCGGCACGATACAATCTGCCAAAACAAATTGCTTAAATTGCATGAAATCTTAGGCAGTTAGCCGAACCAAAAAAGGCTTACCATAGCCAAATTACTTATGTTTATCAAGTGCCGGCACAGCAAAAAGGCCGCTGGTAGCGGCCTTTTTGGCAGTTGGTGACTTGGCTTTTACTTGGCCGGCGGTGGCTCCACGATGGCTTCTTCCAGCTTGGTCTCGCCAACCAGCGCGATTGACGCAACCTTGTCGCCGTCGTTCATGCGCATAATCCTGACCCCTTGCGTAGCGCGTCCAATCAGACTGATGTCCTTCAGCCCCAGCCGGATTAGCTGGCCATTGATGGACACGATAACTAAATCGTCCTTGATGCTGGTGATCGCCCGGACGTCGACGGTCTTGCCAGTTTTGGCTGTCACCATGCCGGCTTTGATACCTACGCCGCCGCGGGCGTGTGTTGCAAACTGGTCAACATTGGTGCGCTTGCCGTATCCGTTTTCCATGACCACTAACAGCTGTGCACCGGGCTGGACCACATCAACTCCCACAACACTGTCACCAGACCGCAGCCTGAGGCCACGGACGCCGCGGGTGGCGCGGCCCATCGGACGGACATCGCTTTCCTTGAAGCGTATGGCCTGCGCTAAAGCGGTGCTCATGATGATCTCATCGTTACCACTGGTCTGCTTGACCCAGCGCAGCTCGTCTCCGGCGTCCAGCTTGATGGTGATCAAGCCGTTGGCGCGGACGTTGGCGTAATCGGCCAACGGCGTCTTCTTGACCGTCCCCATGCGCGTCGCCATGAACAGGTACTTGGCGATGGAATCCTTGGTAATTGTATTTAGGGACGTCACCGTCTCGTCCGGCCCCAGTTGGAGGAGGTTGACGATCGCCTGCCCCTTAGCCGTGCGGCTCGCCGCCGGAATCTCGTATACCTTCAAGCGGAAAACACGGCCCTTGTTGGTAAAGAACAGGATGTAATCGTGGTTGTTGGTCAGCACCAAGTGGTCCACCACGTCCTCTTCCTTGGTAGTCATACCCATGATCCCCTTGCCGCCGCGGCCTTGGCTCTTGTAGGTATTGGCCGCGATGCGCTTGATGTAGTTACCTTGGGTGACAGTCACGATGACCTGCTCGTTGGGTACCAGTTCTTCTTCACTGAACTTACCCAGCTCGGTGCCAATAATCTTGGTGCGGCGCTCGTTTCCGTATTTGTCTTTGATGTCTACTAGCTCTTCCTTGATGATGCGGAGGATCTCGTTCTCATCGGCCAGGATGGCTTCCAACTCGCCAATTAGCTTGATTAAGGCGGCCAACTCGTCTTCAATTTTCTGGCGCTCCAAGCCCGACAACGTCCGTAGTTGCATGGCCAAAATGGCTCGCGCTTGGACAACGGTTAACTTGAACTTCTTTATCAGGTTAGTTTGGGCTTCATCGGTGTTCTTTGACGCGCGAATAGTTTTGATGACCTCGTCGATGTGGTCGAGGGCGATCTTTAGTCCCTCCAATATATGGGCGCGGTCCTTGGCTTTGCGCAGTTCAAACTCGGTGCGGCGGCGGACAACTACCCGCCGGTGCTTGACGAACTCTTTGAGCATCATTTCCAGCGTCAGTACGCGCGGCTGGATGCCGTCCACCAGAGCCAGCATGTTCACATGGAACGCCGTCTGCATGGGGGTCAGCTTATACAGCTGGTTGAGAATTTTCTTGGGATAACTATCCTTGCGCAGCTCCAGGACGATGCGCGTGCCGTGGCGGTTTGACTCGTCGCGGAGGTCGCTCACGCCAACTATGCGCTTGTCTTTAACCAGTTCGGCAATCTTGTCCACCAGCGTGGCGCGGTTAACCTGGTATGGAATTTCCGTGACAACGATCTGGTGGTTGCCCTTCTTATCCTCTTCAATGTCGGCAACCGCCCGCACGACAATGCCGCCCTTGCCGGTACCATAGGCCTGCTTGATCGACTCGTTGCAAAAATGGTGCCGCCCAGCGGAAAGTCGGGGCCTTTAATGAACTGCATCAAGTCGTCTAGGGTGGCTTCCGGGTTGTCGATAAGGTGCACGACGCCGTCGACAAGCTCGCCCAGGTTGTGGGGCGGGATGTTGGTGGCCATGCCTACGGCGATGCCGATCTGCCCGTTGAGCAATAGGTTGGGTATCTTCGCCGGCATGACACTCGGCTCTTTCTTGGAGCCGTCGTAGTTGGGACGGAAGTCGACGGTGTCTTTTTCAATATCAAACAGCATCTCGCCGGCCAGGCGGGTCATGCGGGCTTCCGTATAACGCATGGCCGCGGGCGGATCGCCGTCAATGGAGCCAAAGTTACCCTGTCCGTCCACCAGCGGGTAGCGCATGGAGAAGTCCTGGGCCATACGCACCATGGCGTCGTAAATGGCGGAGTCACCATGTGGATGGTACGCACCCATGACCTCTCCTACCACGTTGGCGCTCTTACGGAACTTGGCGTTATACCGCAGTCCCTGGTTGTTCATGACATACAGGATGCGGCGGTGTACCGGCTTGAGGCCGTCGCGGACATCGGGCAATGCACGTGCCACGATCACGCTCATCGCATAGTCTAGGTAGCGCGTCTCCATAACGTTCTCAATGCCGACGGCCTCAATCGTGCCGACGGTTGGATCGTACGCCGGCTCTTCCGGGATTTCGTTAGGCAAGTTGTTGTCTTCGGGATTCATTATATATAGGTACCTTCCGTCTCTAGATATCCAGGTTCACTACTTCTTTAGCGTGAGTCTGAATAAAGTTTTTACGCAGCAGCACTTCTTCGCCCATAAGCTTGTTGAAAATGGCGTCCGCCTTCTCGGCGTCCCTAACGCTAACCTTCATGAGTACGCGGTTGGACGGGTCCATGGTGGTCTCCCACAATTGGTCAGCATTCATTTCACCCAAGCCTTTGTAGCGCGAGACGCCGGTAATTCCGGCGCCCTTGAGGCGCTCCTTGGTGGCGTCATCCACCGTCTCGGTTTCATCAACGGTCTGGGTGGTGGCCTCCTCATCGGATGTTGTTGCGCCTTCTACAACGTCTGACGTATCGCCTTCAATTGATTCGGGCTCCACGGCCGCGGCCGTCTTGCCCTTGGCAACGGCTGTCTTCTCGGCCGTCAGCCCGTCAATCAGCGCATCACGCTCCTCGTCTGAGTACGCATAGTACTTTTTCCTGCCCGCCGTCAGGAGGAACAGCGGCGGCTTGGCGATGTACAAGTGCCCGTCCTCAATTACTTCCGCCATGTGGCGGTAGAACAAAGTGAGTAACAGAGTGCTAATGTGGGCGCCATCGACGTCGGCGTCGGTCATAATAATGATCCGCCCATAGCGTAGCTTGGCGACTTCAAACTGGTCGCCAATACCGGTGCCCATGGCGACGATCAAGGTTTTGATGGCGTCGCTGGACAGCATGCGGTCAATCCGAGCGCGTTCTACGTTGAGGATTTTACCACGCAGCGGCAGGATAGCCTGAAACTCCGAGTCGCGCCCCTGGGCGGCCGAGCCGCCGGCCGAGTCTCCCTCAACGATGAACAGCTCACTGCGGTTAATGTCTTTGGTGCGGCAGTCCTTGAGCTTGCTGCCCAGTGTCATGCCGTCCAAGGCGCCCTTGCGGATGACCGTGTCGCGGGCGGCCCGGGCGGCCAGCCGGGCACGGGCGCTAAGCGTCGCCTTCCCCACCACCTTCTTGGCTTCGTTGGGGTTCTCTTCTAAGTAGTAACTAAACCACTCGCTGACTACCTGCTCTACTACCGCACGGACTTCCGGAGACCCCAGCTTGCCCTTGGTCTGGCCTTCAAACTGCGGTTCGGGAAGCTTCACCGAGATGACAGATGTCAGGCCCTCGCGGATGTCGTCGCCGGTGAGGCTATCGTCTTTTTCCTTCAGTAAGCCATTTTTACGCGCATACTCGTTTACAACGCGCGTCATGGCCGATCGGAAACCGGTGAGATGGGTGCCTCCGTCAACGGTAGAGATGTTATTGGCAAAGGTTTTAACGTTTTCGTTAAAGCTTTCAGAGTATTGGATGGCGATCTCAACGTTGATGTCCCCTACGGCCTTGTCGACGTAAAAAGGCGGCTTATTAAGCACTGTCTTGTCGCGGTTGAGATGCTCAACGTACGAACGGATGCCACCTTCAAAGTAGTACCCGTAGCGCTGGCCGGTCGCGTCGTTCTTGATCTTTACGCGCAGCCCCTTGGTCAGGTAAGCCTGGTGCCTGAGGTACTCCAAAATCGTGCTGTAACTAAAGTCAACGGTTTCAAAAATTGCCGGATCGGGCCAGAAAGTAATGGTGGTGCCAGTACCCTCGGCCTTGCCGACAACCTTTACATCGCTGACCGGGTTGCCGGTGTTATATTCCTGCCGGTGCAGCTTGCCTTCGCGGCGGACCTCGGCCACTAGCTTAGTGGACAGCGCGTTCACCACACTGACGCCCACGCCGTGGAGGCCGCCGGATACTTTATATCCCGATCCTTCACCGCCAAACTTACCGCCGGCGTGCAAGACCGTTAGCACGGTTTCCAGCGCGCTCTTCCCCGTCTGCTTCATCTTCTCAACCGGGATACCGGCGCCGTCGTCGGCAATGCTGATGCCGCCGTCCGCCAACATGGTCAACTCCAGACCGGTGGCGCGGCCGGCCATGACCTCATCGACACAGTTGTTAACGATTTCCCATACCATGTGGTGGAGTCCGTCGATGCCAGTTCCACCAATGTACATTCCCGGGCGCTTCCGTACCGGCTCCAGTCCCTCGAGGACTTGGATTTGCTCGGCACCGTATTTCTGTTCAGCCATATGCTCCTACGTAACCTTAAAGTTAACGGATGGCGCCCTACATAAAAATAGGAGGCGCCACCTCACCTATTACCCATAATTATACTGCTTCGCTTACCCTCCCGCAACCGTGCCAGCAATCGTCTTTTGGTTTTATAAGGCTATGTCGCACAATACGTTGCAACACCTGATATTCTATACCCCTATTGCTTATACCGGTGGTGGGGTGACATAATAAGCATAAGTACGATTGTACGGAAGTTCCCCTCTTATATGTTTAGAGACATTGTTTCAAGACTCAGCTTCAGCCCCGCGGCCGGCGGGCAGTTGTCATATTATTGGCGACGGCTTCGTGGCGAGCAGCTAACCCGTCGTCTATCCATGGTGATGGCGCTGCTACTAGCCGTCCTACAAATTGCTACCATCGTGGCACCGCCGGATGCCGCCACTGCCTCATCGCCCAACGATATAATTCCGGGAGGCATCGCCACAAAAGACCCCCGCTCCACTCTTCTGCATTCAGTGGACAGCGATCCGCAGCTAAGGGCCGTGTTTGAAACTTACGGCATCGACCGCGGCGACCTTGCCGCCACCAAACAGCGCCAGTTGCCCAGTAAGGATAGTAAGCTGAAGGTACTGGGGCGTAATCCTTACAACGCCGGCGACGAGATACATGACATTGAAGGCAAGCCCTACTATGTCCGCAATTTTTCGGCGTGGGGCGGCGGCAAGCAGCATAAAGTCCTTGAAGGCAAGCGCCGCTCGGACGGCCGCTACTTTGCGGTGATGTGCAATAGCGGTAACTTGGTGCTGGAGGACCACAAGCCCAAAGTCCAGCCCTCTCCCAAGCCGGCCGCCGACAAGCCGCAGCGCGTGTCCACGCCCAACAACGTGCCCGGACCGGTGGCGCCACAGGAAAAGCCGGTCGTAAAGCAACGTAAAACGGCCATGCTGACATCGGCGCGCGACGGCTCCCGACGGAATGCCGACGGTGCCATGGCCCATCCTGGTGACACCATCGAGTACACGCTCAGCAGTACCAACATTGGCCGGGGTTCGGCATCGCAATACGTCGTCACTGAACCGCTGCACGACGTCCTGGAATATGCCGATGTCATTGATACCCGCGGCGGTACGCTGGCTGGCGGAAACCTGAAATGGGCCAGCACTACCGTACCACCCGGCAAAGTCCTGACCCGCACATTCATGGTACGCGTCAAAAGCCCCATCCCTACCCGGCCGGTCAGTATCAGTGACCCGCAGTCATATGACTTGCGGCTGGATAACGTCTATGGCAATGTCGTGCATGTTGGCGTTGAGTCTCCTCCGGCCAAACAAGTTGAAGCTTTTGCGTCGGTATTGCCCCGCACCGGCATGGGCGTAGCGTCGGCGGTTACGGCGTTCTTTGTCCTCATGAGCATTTATTTCTACTTCCGCAACCGCCAACTGGT
>CBDTXE010000059.1:0-7706 GCA_965364395.1 uncultured bacterium
CCGCCTGCCTCCGGCCGGCCGACCGCTCTTTGCGGGAGGCCATCCGCACCGACACCCGCGCTGCCGACAGCGGCCTGGCGGCTATCCGTGACAAAGACGCGATCAGGATCCTGAAGGCCTGGGGACTTCACGGCAAAGCTGGCCTGCAACTGAGGAAAGCTCAGGCGCAGGTTATCGCTGCGGACTGCAAGCGCTGACGCCATGGACGCCGCTAGGACAACCCTCAGGACATACGACGCATCCGCCAGACAGCTGGCCGACTACTTCCGGGGGATCGGTCCGCGGATAGCCGATATTGAGCGCGCCTTGGCTCTGGCTGGCGTTAGCGACGGCACTGGCAAAGTGGTGGAGATTGGGTGCGGCGACGGCCGTGACGCGGCCGAAATCCGGCGTCGAGTGGCCTGGTATGAGGGGTTTGACCCGTCTTCTGGCATGCTGGGGCTGGCCCGCTTGGCAGTACCGGGAGCCAGTTTCATTCAAGCCGATGCCTTGGATTATGGTTATCCCAGCGGCCTGGACGTAGTACTGGCCTTTGCGTCCCTGCTGCACGTCCCCCGGGACGATTTAGCGCGGGTGTGCTTGCTAGTGCAACTGGCGCTACGGCCCGGAGGCGTCTTCTACGTCTCACTTAAAGAAGGGCGCGGCTACCAGACCCAGTGGAAGAAGGACCGGTACGGTGAGCGCATCTTCTACTTGTATGATGCGGAATTGGTAGAAAAGCTTGCTGGCACTGGCTTTGACCGCGCCTATTCCGACCGCCAAACGATCGGTTCAACTGACTGGTTCACCCTGGCGCTACGACGGCGCTGAATGCGACGACGCCCCGGAAGGAGATCTCCTTCCGGGGCGTCAATGCTATGCCCCGGCCTCCCTAGTCGCTCAGCTTCCGCTCTTCAAATGTCTCTTCCAGATCCTCGTATGAAGTGGGCTTGGCCTTGGCCTTTTTGCCGCGATGGCGGACGTACTCAATTATCGCCGGCGTAAATGAAAACAGCACGATGCCCACAATGGCCAACTCAAAATTATTCTTAATTATTTCAACTTGGCCAAACAGGTATCCGGCCATCGTGATTAAAAATACCCATAGAAAGCTGCCAAGGACGCTAAAACCCAGGAAATAGGGGTAGTGCATCCGCCCTACCCCGGCCACAAACGGCGCAAATGTGCGCACAATCGGCAGAAAACGCGCCAAAATGATCGTCTTGCCGCCGTGGCGCTCATAAAAGTCTTCGGTTTTGGCGATATTGTCCGGATTAAAGAACCGCGCGTTTTCTTTTTTGAAAGCCCGTTTGCCGAGCTTCCGTCCGATCAGGTAGTTTGTTGAATCCCCCAAAATGGATGCAGCCATCATTACGGGAATGGCTATGCGAATATCTAGGATATTGCTTCCGGCCAGGGTTCCCACGGCAAACAGTAGCGAATCCCCCGGCAGAAACGGCATAACCACCAGCCCCGTCTCGCAAAAGATGACCAAGAACAGCAGAATGTAGCTCAGGTTGCCAGTTTGGGCAATGATGTCGCGAAGGTACTCGTCGACGTGCAGCAGAAAGTTTAATGCTTCCATAGTATGCCTACCAGTATAGCGCAAGATCGCCCCGCAGTGCGGGGCGATCTTTGGCGTTTAACGGCGATGGTTACTTGCGGGTGCGCAGGTATTCACGTCCGGCAACCAGCATGGCGGGAATGCCAAGCAGTGCGCTGAGGCCGGCGCCGGTTTCCGGCAGGGTGGCCGGCTGCTCAGGAGTAGCCGTGGTGGCTACAGGCTGGGCGGGCTTAATCGCGGCAACCGGGGCGGGAGCACTGCCGCCTTTACCGGCTTCCGGCTTGGCTTCAGCTGGCTTAACGGGCTTGGGGCAGTCACTCGCTGACTTTACGCCAATCCGGTCGCGTCCGTCGTGGTGCTTGGCATGGGCGGCAGCCGCGTGCTTATCCACGTTAATGAACACGTATGGGTTGGTCTTAGAACCGGTAGCGTGGCAGATGCCGACCTTGTGGTCCTTATGGCTTTTATGGTTCTTGTGGTCAGCGCCGGTGGCGTTGGCCGGTGAGGCGACCAGCATGGCCGTTGAGGCCACAAAGGTTATCGCCAAAAGTTTGGTGGTATACATTGCAAAAACTCCTATCACTTACGCCTGATGAGCAGGATAATGCAATATACCACAAAACGGTTATGTTGTCAAGTATAGGACTGTGGGCTGGAAGGTTAAAATCCCGGGAAATAGTCGGTGACGATCTGGCTGCGGGGGATGCCGGCTTTGCGGGCAACGGCGCGGTAGGCGTTAACCATTGCTCCGGGACCAGAGAGATATACGCGGCGCCCGGCAAAGTCTGGTACCAGGCGCTTTAGCTTCTCGGTGTCTACCGGTCCCACTTCCCCGCGCCATCCGGCTGGGGGGTTTGCGCCGCTGACAATCCGCACAACCTTGAGCCCAACGGCTTTCTCGGCTTCGGCAAGTACGTCGGAGTAGGCAAAGGCGTCGGGGCTGCCGGCAACGTACAGCAGGACGATGTCACGGTGCTGGTTGGTATCGGTAGCGTGCTTGATAATACTTCGGAACGGCGTCACGCCAATTCCCCCAGCTATAAACAGCAGTTTGCGGCCAGTGTCTGCCGGCAGCACAAAGTCGCCGGTGAGTTGGCCCGCAACCATGCTGTCACCCGGCTTCATACGCAGCAATGCCGCCTTGAAGCTACTTGAGCCCTGGTCATTGATACGCACTCCCAAATGCACCTCCGGTTCGGTTGGCGATGACGCCACCGTGAAGTAGCGCCGGTTGCCCCGCCCGTCCACCGGGTGGTGCTCTAGCGTCCATTCCATATATTGGCCGGGCAGGTAGGTTGGACGACTGTCGGGCGTAAAGCTGAAGTCATAGGTGCCAGTCGCCACCCGGGTAATGGATTTAAGGGTCAGTTGCATCCGCTGGCGCGGGCTAACGGCAAATGCCAGGAGATTGCCGGCTGCCAGGGCTAGCTCGGGTGTCATCGTGACAGGACCAATATGTAACTGCGAGCCAAACAGCAGGCCAACTGTGGCGGCGTATAGGAACTGCTGCCGGTGGCGCCCAGGCATAGTCAGTGGCTCGGTTAGCATGATGTTACCTAAGAAGACAATCGGCCACGATAGGAAGATTTCCGGCAAGAGGTCCGCGGTAAAGAAGCCTCGCAGTGCTGATGCAAACATAATCGTAGCCACGCCAACCACAATAAAGGTTCCTACAACTTGCAGCTTCCTCACCTTCCGGACTACCAGAAACCCGGTGAGGGTCACCGGTATCAGCATGGCCGCGCTCCCCACCCACCAGGTGGCCTGGCCGCTGCCAAGCAGCCCTAGAATAACCGCCCCAATGGCCGCCGGGTTGAATATGTGACGCTTCTTCCAGGCCAGGAGAAACTTGGCGGCAATTGCCACTACGGTAGTGAGGGCGATCGCGATAGCTTCCCTGGTGTTGGCAGGGGGCGCCAGTATAAGGAAGAGAATAAGTGAGGTTATTGCGGCCGACTCGGTGTTGGCAGTAGCGTTGAAAGCCCACGTGAATATGCGGTTGGCCGCCAGGCCGACAGCAGGTATGAGCGCAAAGGACACTACGGCTGCCACGCCGCCAAACGGCAAAATCCCAGCAAACGCCATAGTAATTCCTATAAGGCTGGTGGCAATCAGCCCGTACAAGACAACCCGGTACATCGTTAAGCGGTTTAAAAGGGCGTCAACCGGGTTCATGGCAATGCCGTAAAGAATTCGGCCGGGAAGCCCGGCGAGTAGGTGATGTTTTGGTCGTGGCACAATAAAGCATATTCAAATTGTACGTCAGCTAGCAATTGCTGCGGAGATACAAAAAACAGTGAGGTGGCAATGATGTCGGCCAAGGCGGCGGTTGGTGCCACCACCCATACTGAAGATGTCGCCGTTGGGGAAGTCAGCGTCTTGGGGTTCATGATGTGATGGAAATTGTGCCAGGCGCGGCGGTTGCCTGATGACGCGCAGATGCTTTGGTTGGCGATGGACGCCACGCCAATGACGGTCGCAAAATCATGGGGGTGTTCCATCCCAACACTTATAGGCTGGGTTGGCTTACCCTGGTGCAGGATGTCGCCGCCGGCATCTATCGTAAAGGTCTCGTACCCGCATCCTGATAGGTATGCGCCTAAAAGGTCGATCAAGTAGCCTTTCCCGGCGGCGCCCAGGTCAAGGACCACTGGCTGGCTGGCCGTTAAGACAGGCGCCCGGTACTCAATGGCGTCCTCCCAGCGCGGGGGCGAATGAAGGTTGGCCTGTGGCCTTAGAGAGTAATTAGCGTCATAGCCGGCTTCAGCCAGGGTGCTGCCGATCAGCGGCGTCACTAGGCCATCGGTTAAATCGTAGAATTGGCGGTACAATCTGAGCAGTGGCTCCGCATCGTCGGGTAGCTCGATTGACCCGGGCTGGCTTTCTAGCCGCCGCACCAGAGAATCCGGCCTGAACCGTGAGTAAGTGCGGTCGTAGTAGTCAACTATTGCGGATATCTCCCTGTTGACATCGTCCTGGTGGCTGTCGACCGCGTGCTGGTTTGGTAGGTCAATTTCCCACGACGTGCCGATGGCGTTGAACCTTAGCTGCATCTAAGGCGGCTACGCTTTTGCTTGGGCTTTAATCTTGGTTACGGCGTCGGTAAAGCCCTTGGGTGTCAACGATGAACCCGACACCTTGGTTACCTGCACTTCGTCCAGGCTCTTCCCTACTACCTGGGCTTTGATGCCAGCAACAAACTGTCCCTGGAATTTTTGGGAAGTTGGGTTGACTGCCTTGGACACGGCAACCGCATCCGTCACTTTGTCGTCATTAACCGTCAGCGTAATGTCTATTTGCTCCGGACCGCCGGGAGAGCGGTATTCGCCCGTTGCAGAATACGAACCATCTTTGTACTGGGTGTCGTTCTGTGATGGCGCCGGAGTCTGCTGCGTCTGCTGCTCCTGCTGCGCTGTCGGTGCGGTGTTGGCCGCGGAATCGTTATCGTCATTCATCATCAGTGCGTACGCGGCAATGCTGATTACTAGAAGCCCCGTGATACCTACCAGGCCTGCAATCTTGGCCGTATCCCTCTGTTTTTCTGGCTGCATGGTTCCCTCTGTTTATTGCGATGCTACCTATACTATACAAAATATAGTGAACCGCCAAGAGCCGCAGGCTTGACTATTAACACAAAGTTGGTATAATTTCGCGTAGAGCATTTCTAGGTGGAGTGCACGAGGGCGCAAAGCGCCCTCTTTTATGTCTAACGGCGCCCCTGGTCCGGCGCAGAAAAGGAAGCAAATATGAAAAAGCAATTAATCGCAGGACTCGCCTTGGCGGCAGTAGTCCTTGGCTCTGTTGCCGCATGGTCGGCGCCGGCCGCAGCCGCGGGAGAGGCCAAGACGCCTTGGTACCGCTTGGCTAACCCCCGCAACGGCGACCATTTTTATACCCAGTCCGCGGCTGAGCGCAGTTACGCGCTGAACACCGGATACCGCAATGAGGGCATGAGCGGCTATGTCGCTACCGCCCCCGGCGCCGGCGTCACGGCCTTCTACCGGCTGAATAGCGCGGTTACGGGTGACCACTTCTACACCACGTCAGTGCCAGAGCGTGACAACGCGCTTAAGTACGGCTATAAGTACGAGGGCGTTGGCGGTTACCTGGCCAGCACGCCGGCCAGCGGCACGACTCCACTGTACCGCTTGGTCAACCCGCGTAACGGTGACCATTTCTACACCCAGTCGGCCGCCGAGCGCAATAGCGCTCCGGCTTACGGGTATCGTTACGAAGGCGTTGCCGGATATATCTTCACTACCGGCACTTCGACAACCCCCACCCAGCCGTCCACCAAGGGCATCGTCAGCTTCACTTTTGATGACGCCTGGAAGAACATCTACTCCCAAGGCCGCCCGCTGTTTAATAAAAACGGCGTCAAGACCACCCAGTATCTTCTGACCGACACTACCGAATACCCGGACTATATGACCGTCCTGGAAATGCAGGGCCTAGGCGCCGAGGGCCACGAGATTGGATCGCACACCAAGTCGCACGCCGATCTGACCACGCTGAATGCCGCCGCCCTGACGGAAGAGCTAGCCGGTTCCAAGTCTGCCCTTTTGGGCTGGTTCCCGGGCAAAAGCAGCATGGGCTTTGCTACCCCCTACGGCGCCTTCAATGATGCCGTTATCGCCGAAATCAAGAAGCACTACACCTATCACCGGAGTACTGAAGAAGGTTTTAACAGCAAAACGGGCTTTGACCGCTACAACATCAAGGTCCAGAACGTCTACTCAACTACTAGTGGCACCCAAGTTAACAACTGGATCAACCAAGCCATAAACAACAACACCTGGCTGGTCCTTGTCTACCATCAAGTAACCGCCGCCGCCCCGGAATTGGGACCCGGCGAGACTGAGGCCGACAATATCTACTGGACCTCGCCCACCGTCCTTGATGCAGAGCTGTCCTACGCTGTCAGCAAAAAGAACGCCGGCATCTTGGACATCATGACCGTTGAACAGGCTTTGGCCGCTTCGGGCAAGTAGTTCAGCCGTCCCACTCAAACTTTATAAAAAGTTTACGAATGACCGTCGCCGCCGTGGTGACGGTCATTTCGTTTTGGCCTGCAGTCAGCTCGCGTAGGATGTAGGCGCCCGTCATTAAGGCTTCGTACGGCTTGGCGCGGTGTTGCAGCCACATGGTCGCCTGGATACCTATTGGGAGGGCCGGCAGCGGCGTCAGTGCCCGGTGGAGGGGCGTCAGCCCCAGCCGGCCATCAGCCGACACCAGCACTTCCTGGTCAACAACAACGTAGTGGCACCGGCTAATGCTGGCCAACTGGTGGAGGATTTCCAGCTTGCCCATGACCCCACTGCGGGGGCGGATGGCAATAGGCATATGCAGGTTGCCGGCCAAGTCAAACAATCCGTTCATCGTCGACACCACCAAGGCTTTGGGGTTGCCGGTAATGGCTTCGGGATTGAATTTCATAACATTAATGCCCTCTTGCGTAACCACCACCGGCTGGTCGCTGCGCGTCAGCAGTGATTCAATCATTATGCCGGTTTCTGAATTGGTGGTAAGGTTGGCTCCGATTACCGCGGCATCGTGGTCATCCGCCAATGACATAAGCTCCCCCAATGCCGCTCGCCCAAGCGAGCCAGAAACGGTTGAAGGCAAAAAGATCCCAAAGCCCGCGTCGCGCAGCAGCGGTCGCAGGGCGTCCGGCATGGCGGCATGGACTTCACCGATTCCGGCGGCCTCGGCTGTCTGGTAAATCCCTTGAACCAGGCTGAAGGCCCCGCTGTGGCCGCCCACAACCAGCAGCCTGCCGCCTCGGCTTTTGATCGTTGGACGGTTCCAGAAAATATCGGGGAACAGGGGTTCGTCTGATTGCCTGTCAAAACCGGGCTGCATGTTCAGCTTGTTAACTGGAATAGCCGGTCAAGGTTGGCTTTGTCGGGACCCTTGCCGTCGATGCCGGGAACTTCGAGGATGCCAACTTTGCCGGCCACCAAGGGGTGGTTGATGATGGCTCGGAAGCCTTCGGCGCCAATATGGCCGTCGCCAATGTTTTCGTGGCGGTCGCGGTTGCTGCCCAATTCCGTTTTGGAATCGTTCAAATGGATCAAGTCCAAATTATCTAGTCCAATCAGGCGGTCAAACCGTTCAAGCGCCTGGGTCCAGCCGTCGGCGTTGCGGATGTCATAGCCGCCCG
>CBDTXE010000060.1:0-7669 GCA_965364395.1 uncultured bacterium
AAGGGTGTGTCACGCCCGCGCCACCCGAAAGTGCGGTTTCCGCTGAACCACTACACGCTGACGCGCGACGCCGGCGCAACGCCGACGGGGCGGCCCTCCATGCGGAGGGCCGCCCCGTCGGGCGGTCAGGCACCCTGGCGATGACCACCGTCGGCTCGCCGGCGCGCAGCCAGCGCTGTCGACGCAGCGCCGCTCCTCGCGCCGAGGGTCACTGCACCGTGGCGCAGACGACGTACAGCCGCATGTCCGTGTCGTTGCCGGCCGCATCGTAGTTGCCCGCCACGACCTGCCACCTGCCCGGGACGCTCGCGTCCGGCCGGGAGGTGACGACGTTGATCCGCCACGTGTTGGCGGCTGCGAAGCCGCCGCCGATGGCTCGCTTGCCGGCGGGACAGTCCGCGACGTAAGTGCCCCAGTTGCCGGCATGCAGCCGCCCCGCGAAGACGTCCACGATCTCCACGTTGCTCAGGCCGGGCGGGCCTTGCGCACCCGTGAGGCCCCGCAGCCCCTGTGGCCCGACCGCGCCGGCCGGTCCGACCGGTCCGACCGGTCCGACCGGCCCCTGCGTGCCGGCCAGGCCCTGGGGCCCGATGGGACCGTCCGCTCCCTGCGGCCCCGCGGGCCCCGCAGGCCCCTGCGGCCCATCGGCGCCGACGGCGCCCTGTGGACCCGGCTGCCCATCGGCGCCGGCGGCGCCCTGTGGACCCTGCGGGCCGACCGGACCCATCGGCCCGACCGCGCCATCGACGCCCGCGAGACCCTGCGGACCCGCGGGGCCGACGGCTCCCGGCGTGCCGGGGGGACCAGCGTTGCCGGGCGTTCCCTGCGGCCCAGCGGGACCCACGGCGCCAGGCGCGCCGACCGGCCCGGCCGGACCCTGCAGCCCCGTCGCCCCAGTCGGCCCGATGGGACCAGCGGGCCCAACCGGGCCCTGCGGTCCCACCGCCCCGTTCGTGCCGTTCGTGCCGGCCAGCCCAGCGGGACCCGCCGGGCCGACCGGACCCGGTGGGCCGGCGACGCCCGCAGGCCCTGCGGGCCCGACGGCTCCCGCGACATTGCTATCACGCTGGCGGACAGCGCGACGGACTCAAACTTTGTAATTAATGTAGCGGCTGGTTCAACCAGCAAGTTCGTAATCCAGGACGACGGCGTTGAGACTTTGAGCATCAATGCTAACGGCGATCTCAATACTACCGGTAGCGTGACAGCCCTTAACCTAAACGGCGACGGCAGCGGAGTGACCAATGTTGACGCCGCCGAGCTGGGCGGCCAGACGGGGGCCTACTACACTAACGCGACTAATATTGGCACCGGCACCCTGGCCGACGGCCGCCTAAGTACCAACGTGACCCTCCAGGGCAACAATTTCAACGGCGCCAGCCAATTGGTTCAGCTGAACGGCTCATCGCAATTGCCGGCGGTCAGCGGCGCGTTGCTAACCAACCTCAACGCCAGCAACCTGGCATCCGGCACCGTGGCGGACGGGAGGCTAAGCGGCAATGTGGCATTGCTTAACGGCACCCAGTCCTTCACTGGAGCCAATACATTCAGCAACGCAGGCAACGCCTTCACGGGTGACGGCGCCGGGTTAACCAGCCTCAACGCCACCAACGTTAGCTCCGGCACCTTGGCTGATGCCCGGTTGACGGGAAATGTGGCGTTGCTCGACCGCAGCACTCAGGTATTTACCGGCAGCGCCGCCACCTTCCGCAATGCGGCCAACTCGGCCACGGCATTCCAAATACAGTCTCAATCGGCGGCCAACACATTGTTTCTGGCTAACACGAGTAATAACCGGATCTCGGTGGGAGACGGGGACAATACTTCCAGCGCAAACACTACGCTGCTGGTGGTGGACTCGGCGGACACCGGAAATCTGCCGACCGGGGTCAATGGGGGTATTGTGTATGATGCCACGCTGAATAAGTTCAAAATATATGAGAACGGTTCGTACAAGGTGCTCTGTAACGCCACCGACCTAGCCTGTGGCAACAGCCCGACTACCACCTTGCAGAACGCCTACAACAACTCAACCGACCCGGAGATAACCCTTGACGGCACCCGAGGAGCCTTGAGTGTACGTGACGCCAGCAGCGCAATCGGTGCCAACCTGCTGGAAGTTCAAAGCAACGACGGCACGGCAACTTATCTGGCCGTTTCTGCAACCGGGGCTAGCGTGGGCGGAGACTTGGAGGTAACCGGTGACATATCCTCTACTTCGGGCGTAATCTCGGGCGACGGATCGGGACTGACCACGCTGAATGCCACAAACCTGTCATCCGGTACCGTAGCGGATGGGCGGCTTAGTGCCAACGTCACATTGCAAGGGAACACCTTCAACGGCGCCAGCCAACTGGTACAGCTGGACGCTTCCACGCAGCTGCCGGCGGTTAACGGCTCGCAGTTGACAGACTTGAACGCTACAAACGTGGGTTCTGGTACGCTGGCAGACGCGCGACTAACCAGCAATGTGGCCTTGCTGGACCGCGCCGGGCAAGTCTTTACCGGAACGAACAATTTTAAGAGCGGTGTAGATTCCCCCACGGCGCTCCAGGTCCAAAATGCCATCGGATCCACTTTATTTGCGGCCAACACTTCTACTATGTCTGTGGACGTATCCGGGCCAACCAACGGCAGACTACGTATACTAAACAACTCCGGCGCGACGGGAGATTTCTATGATAGCTTTGACCGCGCAGACAACACTAGCATCG
This sequence comes from uncultured bacterium, assembly GCA_965364395.1. GTDB lineage: Bacteria > Patescibacteriota > Saccharimonadia > UBA4664 > SCTI01 > CBDTXE01. The sequence goes on from CBDTXE010000060.1 coordinate 2,715, forward strand.
GTGCTTCCTGGACAGAGCGTGGCGGCGGCCCTGACCTGGACATTGTTTCCAATAAGATCACTAAGACCACATCTGGCGTGAGCACAACAGTCGCTTACTACACCAGCACCTATCCTTCAGCCAACTACAGCGTGCAGGCCAAAATTAACTTCAACGGAACTGGTAGTGGTTTTGCTGGTCTGGCGGGTCGGCGAACTAATACCAATGTTTCAAACTCCAACGGTTACTTCGCTTACATGCATGAAGGCCTCGACTTGATCTACCTGTACCGCCACGACGCCGGAGCGCCCGTACAGCTAGCATCTAGCCCAATGGCAATCACATCAAACGCGGATTATGTATTTAAGCTCGAGATGACCGGCAGCACGCTGAAGGTCTATGTTAATGGCATCCTAAGAATTACGCACACTGATGCCACATATGCAGCAGCCGGAGACGCCGGTATTTCGTCGCCTAACGGCGGCGGTACGGGAACCACTTGGGATGAATTTGGCGTAACCTTTACGCCAGGGGTAGGGACGGCTGGGATTGACTATCGTTCATATGCCGGCGGAAGTCACGACAATGGATTTACTCAGGCGTACGATTTGGCCACCGGAAAGTTTGTGCTTCAAAGCGTGACAAACGGAGCGTCCTCTAGCATCGCGACTTTTGATCAGGCTAACGGCAGCGTGCAGTTTAAGAACTCTGCAGATTCCGTTACCGCCCTCCAGGTGCAGAACGCAGCCGGCACCAACTTGGTCAATGCGGACACTGCCAACATGAAGCTGGCCGTTGGCGGTGACCTGTCCACGGGCACCCTCACCGGCAGCCGCCTCCACGCCGACGGCTTTGAGTCCGGCAACCTCTCCGGCTACACCTCCTCTAGCGCCGGTAGCGTTTCCACTGCCCGCGTCCGCAGTGGAAAGTATGCTTACCTTTCAAACTCCGTTAACAATGACACCAGCCTCCGCAAATACATCGGCACCCAGTCCACCGTTTACTCCCGGGCTTACGTCAACGTTGATTCCCACTCCAGCGGCAACGGCGACCTAATGGTATTCAATGCCGGTGCCGCCACCCCACGCGCCTTTGTCTACCGCAACCTGGCCGACGGCAACCTCTGCTTTTACGTCAGCTCGGCGCAGTGCTCAACCCAGTCCCTGCCGCTGGATGAGTGGCATAGCATTGAGGCCCGCGTGACTGCCGGCACCCCCGGAACCATTACATTGTGGTACGACGGTAACCAGGTTTACACCAACAGCGCCACCAACGTCTCGGCAGACATCGATTCCATTGTCTTTGGCGAAAGCCAGACTGCCTCCCGCACCATCTCAACCTATATTGACGATGTTTCGGTGGACACAGTTCGCATCGGCGGTAGTGCCTCGCTGGCAGTCCAAGACGCCGTTAGTATTGGAGGCATCGCCAGCGTTGGTGGAAACCTCACGGTGCAAGGTGTCACCGTGTTAGGAAATTATGCCGCCGCCAATTTGCCTACGGCCACGGCAGCCATGAACGGTGCTATGGCTTATGATTCTACCAACAACAAGTTTAAGTGCGTGGTTAGCGGGGCGTGGGCGGATTGCGATACCGGCGGCGGATCCACCACTTTGCAGCAGGCGTACACGGCTTCAACGGCTCCCGCTACCATCCTGACCGCAGATGCTAAGGATATTCAGTTTAACTTAGCTAACACAGCAACTGACTCAAACTTCATCGTCAACGCCCAGACGGGCTCCACCTCCAAGTTTGCCGTTCAGTACAATGGCGCCGACACGTTTAGCATTTCCAATGCAGCCAGCGCTCAAGGCTCGGCATTGTTCAAGAATGCAGCTAACAACACCACGGCTTTCCAAGTGCAAAACGCGGCCGGCAATACTCTCCTCAACGGCGACACTACCGCCATGAAGGTTACGGTTAACGGCAATGCATATCTGGGTACGCGGGCGTTCACCGACGGCTTTGAGTCTGGTGCTTTGAGTGGCTGGTCGGTAACCGGTGCCATGTCGGCCGTATCGTCATCCAAGTATAGCGGCACGTACGCCGCCCGGGCGCAGCTGACTGCCGCCTCGGGCTACATTGAGAAAACCATTACGTCGACAAACACTGTGTATGCCAAAACACAGTTCCATATCGCTTCCGCGACAAACGATGCCGGGTTAATCAGCGTCGTCAATACCAGCAACCAGTACTTTGTGGCCTTCCGCCAGAACTCCACCGGCTTCTTGTGCCTGTTCAGCTCACCGGCGGCTGGCAGCGCCTGTTCTTCTACAACTGTCTCTCTGGCGGCGTGGCACAAGCTGGAGATGAGCTTCACGGTAGGCAATCCAGGAACAGCCGTCCTGACGCTGGACGGCACGCCCGTCCTTTCCGGATCGTCATACAACCTGGGCACCGTACCGGTCAACCGCGTGCGGCTTGGAGATAATATCGCGACCACCCACACCACTTATTACGACGACTTCCTGGTCGACTCCTCGGCAAACGCTGGAACGTCCTCATTGGAAGTAGCAGACAACCTGACTGTTAACGGCAACGCGGACATCAAGGGTGACGTCACCCTGACAAATACCTTCAATAGCAGTTCGGCCTTCCAGGTTCAAGACAGCTCAGGGGCCGAGTTGCTGCGGGCAGATACCGCTGGCCATAAAGTGTACGTTGGCTCGACGCCCACCGGCGGCGTGGTTACTCCCAGTTTCACCGACGGGTTTGAGGCCGGCAACTTAACGAGTTGGAATGTCGTGGGCACGCCGGTGGCAAATACGACGCAGCCCCGTACTGGCAGCTACTCAGCCTACTTTAGCAACAGCAATAACTGCGTCCAGGCCGACCGGTCCATTACGGCTACCGGTACCACCTGGTTTAGAGCGTACGTCTACCCCACCAGCTACACTGGGTCGAACTACCTTATGCATATATTGAACGGGGCGGGGAATCACGGCATAGGCGTCCGAGCCGATGATACCGACTCATACCGCCTATATGCCGAAAACTACTCCACTAGTACGTTCTCTTACAGTTCAGGCTTCCTAGCGATGAACTCCTGGAACCGGCTAGACCTCAAGGCAACAAAGGGAACCCCCGGCAACTATGAGTTGTGGCTTAATGGCTCGCAAATCTTGAACTGGACGGTCAATACCGGCAATACGGACTGGGAATATTCCAGCATTGGGGGCTGCAATACCGGTACTATGACGGCCTACTATGATGACGTCGCCGTCAGTTCGTCTCGCATGACCGCCGACGCTTGGGAGACCTACGGCTTGACTGTGGACACCGCGGGCAACAAGGTGGGTGTTAACAATGTGCAGCCGGCGGCGGCGCTGGACATTGCCAGCGGCAGCGGCAGTGATGTCCACGGCCTGCGCGTAACTTCTTCTACGGGAAATTACACCGCCATTTACCAGGACAGCCGTGAGGACAGCCGCATCGACAGTACGGGGACGGCTAACGCCGGGCTGATGCTTAACAAGTCTAACGGCAAGGCGGTACAGATTGGCGGGGCCGCGGGCAGTGGCGGCGCGGACTCTTCCTTGACCGTGTACGGGCCAGCCTCATTTAAAGCCAATTCCGACTCCACAACGGCCTTCCAAATCCAAAACTCAGCTTCTGCCAGCCTGCTGACGGTTGACACGGCCAACTCAAACATTTCCGTACTGGGCAACAACTCCGGCGCCACGACCTCGTGGAACACTGACACGGACACGTTGCCCGTGGCGCTGACCAACCATTCCACGGCCATCGCCAATGGCTACATCTACGTAGTCGGCGGGCAAGACACAGCGACCGCCCAACACAACACAGTATTCTATGCCAAAGTTAACAGTAACGGCTCAATAGGCTCCTGGAAATGCCAGGGTGCCAATGCCACAACGGCCAGCTGCGGCATTACCCCGACTAATGCCAATTCATTGCCTGCCGCTCGGCGGGATCCCACCCTGATGGTCAGCAATGGATACCTGTACGCCATTGGCGGGGACAACGGCGCCACCCCCCAGTCCACCGTCTACTACGCCAAACTGAATGACGACGGCTCAACCGGAGCCTGGCAGACGGATACGGGCGCCCCGCTGCCGGCCGTCCGCCAGGGCGCCACCGGCTTCAGCGCCAACGGCTATGCCTACGTCATTGGCGGTAAGGACACCGTTGGAAACCGCACCACGGTCTTGTACGCCAAACAAAACGCCGACGGTAAGCTAGGCGCCTGGAAGTGCCAAGGCCCCGATGCCACAGCCTGCGGAATGACGCCTACAACCACTAGCAACGCCCTGCCAAACGGGAAGCTGTATCCGGGGTCAACCGTAATGAACGGGTACGTCTATGTAGTGGCCGGCAACTCGTTTGGCTCCATCCACTACGCCAAGCTTAATTCCGACGGCTCAATTGGTACCTGGACGGCATCTGCCAATCCTATTCCCGGCAGCGCCTGGCGGGAGGCGCCAACGGTAACCAGCGCCAACGGCTACCTGTATGTCATGGGCGGCTATGACGGCAATACGTCCACGTATGCTGACAGCGTTTTGTACTCACGGGTAGCCGCCAATACCGGGGCTCCGGGTGCTTGGAGCTGCCAAGGCAGTAACGCGACGCACTGCGGCATGACGCCGACCTCAACGGTAAATGCGCTACCCGCCGGCCGGGCATGGGCCGGCCAGAGCGGTGTGACCATCAATGGCTACCTCTATCTCATAGGCGGCTGGCAGACCGCTCCGACGAACACGGTCTATATTGCCTCTACCTCGCGCCTGAGCGTTGGCGGCAGCCTTGACCTAGTGGGTGTCTCCGGCGACAACCTCAATGAAGCTGGCACGGCCGGCGGGGCGCTGACGTCTGGCAATACGACGGTAGTGGGGACGCTAGACGTCAGGGGCTCGGCCAGCTTTATGCAGGGATTGTCGGTCGGAAAAGAGCTGACAGTCAGCGGCTCGGCAGCGTTTAGAAATTCCACGGATTCCGCTACTGCATTCCAGATA
>CBDTXE010000061.1:0-7652 GCA_965364395.1 uncultured bacterium
ACCTCTGCCGGACTGGCGCCTTTATAGAGCGTCTGGATTACCGCCACTTTCACCGGTACCTGGGGAAAGCCCTCCCGCCGCAAGTTAGCTAGGGATAACAAGCCAACTACCGCGATGAATGCAAACAGCATGATTGCCAGCTGCTTGTTTTGGATGAAGAAGCCCGTTAGCCGCGCCACCCAGTTTAGTCTGTGTTCCTTCTCTATCATCCCGCTGCCTCTTTCTCCCCCGCTACCCGTTCTGCTAATTGTTCCATCAGTCTATCTAATACCCGGTTGAAGGCTATGACCTCGGTCTCTGCCAATCCCTCCATCAGTCGGTCAAACCGGGTGCTGAGTAGGATTTTGGCCGCCAAAGTCTTCTGGGCGCCCTCCTCAGTCAGCGAAAGCTGGTACTCGCGCCGGCTGCCGTCCTTAGGATTTCGACTTATAAAGCCCTGCTCGCACAATAGGTCTATGTGCCTACTGATAGCTGCCGGGGTGACACCCAGGCAGTCGGCGGCCATCCGCTGCGAGCCCGACTCCAGGCCGGAGATTACTGCCAGGACCAAAAACTGCCGATACCCAATCCCCAATTCCGCTTGCAGCATCTGCTCCGCACGGCGGTCCAGCATTTGCACCAGCGCATGCAGCTTAAAGGCTGCGCTACTGGCAAATTCGTCATTGGGCATTATCTTCATCGCTACTAGTTTACATCTTAACTATTTAGACGTAAACGAACTTAGTAACGAGGAATCTTCTCACCGCCAGGAACTGCCAATGTGCCGTCGATGCCCATATTACTGAATCCGGGGGGAGGATTTGTGAATAGCAACCCGTTCATGATTACTGTCTCTGCCGGCGTGGGCGGCGGCGGGGGCGGCGGCGGGGGCAGAGGCAGCGGCGGCGGAATGCCAGGCGGCACCGGGTTTCCGCCCGCACTATTCAGCGGCTGCACCCGGCCAGCTATGTTGCCACAGTCTTTTTCAAGCACGTAAGTACTTCCGTCAGGATTATGGAAAATCACAACGGGCAGGGTAAGTGGCGTTATGGGATGTTGGATGAATCCAGGATCCAGGCCGTAAGGTGGAGTAGAAAACGGGGGGATGTTAGTGTACGCGCCGTTAGGGCCGCATGGCTGCGTTGTTGTGGTCGCATTCCACTCTACTGAACGGATACCTGGACGATATGCGTTGTCAAATTCTTGGATAAGGGCTTTCCACCGTGCAAAATTAGCTTGCGCGTATGCCACTCCGTTGTCTTGTCGATTTCCTGTTGGGCCATTGAAGACAGAAGAATCCCCATTTATTCCTAGCATAGTATTGATAATGAAAGATGCTCCAATGCGGCGCTGGCGGAGTGGACTGTTAAGATAGTATCCGATTCCATCGGTGAACACCTGGAAGTTCGCCGACTGGCCAGAAAAGTACCCGGGGTAAAGCCCAACCGGTCCCGCCGGCGTGGAACCGGGAATGCCGTCGGGGAAGGACATGAGCCATTGCGCCCCATCATTGGCATTGGTATTGGTATAGTACGTGTTGCCAATCGTGCGCCCGTACATCGTGTATGGCAAGAGCGAGCAACCAGGTGGAGGTGAAAACGCAGACGCCGTGCGCACGAGCAGTAGTTGCGGCAATGCCACTCCTATGGCGAGCGCCAGCACGAATACTAACCTAGCCACTACTTGGATTGCTCCAGTGTATCCGCATGCATGTAATAGGCATTGTAGTAGTCCATCTGTCCCTGTTCCTTCAGTAAGTCACCGGCCTTCCGGTAATACTTTGCTCCCTCTTTTTTGTCTCCGGTTGCTACAGCGGTCCTAGCAATACCCATTACCACACCCACGTTATCCGTATCGTGAATGCGCTCGGCCTCCTTGTATGTCGCTAGCGCCGCTTTGGCATCACCCTTACTTTCATACATGGTCGCGGCCCTCATTAAAGCATCCTGCTTTTTTCCTGTATCCCTTACAAACTTTGCATAATCCTTAAATTTTGCGGCTGCTTCATCAAACTTCCGCTCGGCCCTCAGCTTGTCGCCTTGGGCATACAGCTGTTCAATCTGCGACTGTTCTAAAGCAGCCCTGCGGCTTTCTTCCATTGGCCGTAGCACAAAGTACCAAGCGCCAAGCGCAATAATGAGACAAGACGCCAGGAGGGCAACTCCCATTCGCACCCAAATCCTTTTATAGGCATTGCGGCCACCAATTGGATTATCTGTGGCATTCTTCATATGTCTACTCTACCACAACGCTTATGGTAAAAGCAGCCGCCTATCGTTGCGACCCGTAACCACTTATGACCACTGACAAATCCGTAATATCTACGGCTCCGTTTTTATTGAAGTCTGCAGATCCGCTAGCGCCGTACTGCGTAAGCACTAAACTGAGGTCAACCGCATCTGTCCGGCGGTCGCTATTTGCGTCCCCTGCCTGAGCGTCAGCCTTAACGGACGACGGCTGCGGCGCCACTACATAAGCCCCCAGGACAGCGGCCGCCAGGCCAAAGGCCAGGACAACTGGCACCGATTTGGCATTTCGGCCAATAATGAACCAGAACTTCCCAATGGTTACCCGCTTGCGGACAGGAATTATCATGCCCATATACTACCATAAGCGTTATTAGCGTGGTGGTCGGTAGGCGCCCGCCGGGGCGGCTCCGCCAGTATCGGCCTCGAGGTTGCGTCCGGTGTTTATGAACTGTACCCAGCTGCTATCAATTGCCTGCAGCAGCAGCGACTTCATCCACGCGTTGGAGTTGCTGCCACTATGCTGGTAGTTAAACTTTGCCTGGTGCGGGGCTTCTTCTGCCAAGAACGCAATGCCGCTGCCCGTCTGGTCCGTCATAGTAGCGCCGTGGCGCTGCAGGGTGCGGGCAAATATCTGGGCCAGCATTTTGCCACGAGGTGTACCATCGCCGTTGATGCTTAGCACATTAACATTGGGGTCGATCCTCCATATGCCACCCATGGGGATAATCCCCCGCCCATGTCCAAGCCTGTTGGCGTCCCCGCCCACTCCCCAAGATGGCACGCTTGCGCCCATGTCGTCAGTTTTTGATGCGGGATATTCCCAGGTGTTTGGCGTGTGGCGGTATGCCTCATACCCCAAGATATGCGGTATGTAAGCGTTGGCATGGTCTCCGCGGTTGTAGGCGGCCTCAGCTGCCCGGATTTCTTTTTCAGTCACGATGACACTTCCGGTGCTCATTCCAAAGGCGGCCGCGCCCCACCATGGGTTGGGCTGCGACGAAGTTCCCTGCGAAACCTTGGTGTTGGGTATATAGCCGCCCCAGCCGCCATTGATTACGCTGCCAATGGAAGGTTGGTACCACTCGCCATATGCGCCCGTCTCCGGAGACCACAGATACATATGCCCCTCTCCGCCAGTTGCCGGCTTGAGACATGGCCCGGTAGGCCAGCCGGCGCCGTTCATGCCCGGACCCATGATGCTGCTGGCTGCGCGCACGATGTTGCCCTTGCAGAGGAAGTCTCCCTCGCTATCCTTGATGTCCCCGTTCAAATATACCTGGTAGAGCGTGCCCGAGTACTTAGCCTGCTCCAGGCCGGTGCCGCTTACCGTGGACAAGAAACGCAGTTCGCTACGCCGGGCACTCTGCTCGCCCGCGCTCAGTAGGGGCACATTTGCGGGAATAGGGGTGGTAAAGGGATTGCCTTTGGCAAACTGGATCATTGGCTGGGGACCGCTGCCAGTTGGCGGCGTGGTCGGGCTAGGGGACGTTGTGGGCGATGGATTTGGCGTACCGGAACCGTTCTTGGCATATGAGAACACAATCTGGGCGCCCACTACTTGCTCATAGAACTCGACCCTGACGGCGTGGACGCCAGCCGTCATAGTCTTTTCTGCAGTGTAAGTTGTGGGGGCTTGGCGCTTCCACTGGTCAATAACTAGCTGGTCATCAACATATACGCGCACGCCGTCATCGGCCGTAGCCGTGAACGTGTATATGCCGGCTTCAAAAGTCTTGCTGGCGCGCCACCTGGCCACAAAGTAATCTGCCGTTATACCAGCTACCGGTACCTCTGTTTCGGCCCAGTTGAAATTGATATCCGCATCCGTTCGTGTGGCATTGGGCGACGTGGTTGGCACAGTTGGCGGCTGGGCATCCGCAAACGCCGGCACGTTCCAAAACTCAGCGCTGTACGCCGTAGAAGCGGCGGACTTGCCCCAGTTAGCCAGGAGTAGAGACAAGTCAGTAACGTTAACTTGCCCATCGCGATTGATATCAGCATCGGAATTGGTGGTGCCATATCGCGCTAGAAGCTGTGACAAATCGGTTATGGTTACTTGATTATCACCATTTAGGTCACCGGGTAAATTGGGGTTGGGCGCCGCCAAAGACCGCGACAAAATAAACACGCCAACCACCGCAAACAACAGTAGCAAGACTGCTGCATGCATGCGCTCTAACTTGAGCTTATTGGTAAGACGCATATTAACCATAAGTATAAAGCATATTACTTATGCTTTGTCGCAACTGTGTCATATTGCACCACCGCCAGGCACGGGCTATTTGGAGATAGCCGGTAGTCACCCGTGGCCCGTCCCAGGAAGCCGGGATTGGCAGTAATATTTCCCGCCTGTGATATCGCCGATCCGGTCACATTTCCGCCACTGTTCTGGTAAAAGCAGTTATTGTTGGCCTGGTGTCCACTGCCAGTCCTTTGGATTATCCCTTGCGTGGCCGCAAAAGCAATTATGTTTCGCTCAATCGTATGGTTGACTGCCGTAGAACCATCAATTACGATGCCGCCGCGTATCGATGATCCGCCGCCATCGATGACATTGTGCCGGACCACCCCGCGCGTACCATTGGGATACAACTGAACAGCGTACGCTCCGATATCGTAGAACAGGTTATCTTCTACAAGCATATCGCTAAAGTTGCTGGCGTAAATGCCATGGTCTAGATTGCTGCCAACGGCGCCACAGCCGTGGATTTTGTTTCGGCGAACGGTTAAGAACTGAGTATGCTCGCTGCTCCCGCCAACCAAAATACAGCTACCACCTTGGTGGTTGTTAGTAATGTCATTGTCTTGAAAGGTCATATTGTTGCCGTATGCGCGGATGGTCAATCCTGAAATGGAGTCGGCGCGGCCGATGATTTTGAAATTCGACAAGGTTACATTATTGGCATATATCCGCATTTGCCCGGCGTAGTCCAACGTGGCCTTTTCTCCGGGATACGACCTTAAGGTAATGCCGGCGACATTGATGTCAAATTTGTTGGTATAAGTTCCTTGCCTGAGGCATCCGGTTTGCCCGCTTGCTAAAGAAGTAACAAAAGTTTGGATATTCCCTCCGGCCGCTAACGTCTTATCGCATGGCACCGGCTCCGGCGATGGCATCTCTTTTTTCCCAAAGTTGGACAACAGGATACTTAAATCTGTTATGTCTACAGTTCCCGATCCGTTGACGTCTGCCGTACCGACTGAGCCGTACTGGGTAAGCAACATACTAAGGTCAATTACGTCAACCGCGCCGTCTCCGTTAATGTCGCCCTGAAGGGTGGCGGCGGAAACGGCGGTAAGTAACACCATGCCCACGACAATATTTGTAACGATGAGACCCGCAATCATCGCTTTAACGTTGGTGGTTCTCATTGCGTTATGAAGTAATCAAACTTATATGTTGTTCCGTCCGTCGGCGCATTCTTGCTGTCCAAGTAGAAGAAGGCACCCGTGGTCTCACCCTTGAAGAACCTCAGATCGGCCGCTTCGGCGCCGTTGGGACTCAGTACGACGCGCGGCGTTGCGCCATACGGCTTGCTGAAGTTAACCTTGACCATATGTCCGGCAATAGGCGCGGTGCCCGCGGTAATAGTGATTGTTCCCGATGTGTCATTACCCTCAACCTGAACAGTCGACCCTGCCCCGGCGGATTCCTGGACTTCCACGGCCGGCTGGTTGCCACCCGTCACGATGTGGCCGTTCACGGTGATATCACCGCCTATCACAGCATCCCCCGTGACCACCAGTGATCCTACCGTTGCCGCTCCGGATACGTTCAGCGAGGTGAACTGCCCTGCCGATCCCTGCAGATTATCGGCTACCTCGGTACTGCCGCCGCCCACCACGGCGTCAACCGCCTTAGCTTCGGTGCGGGTATCGGCCTTGGCAGCGACCGCCACCTTGCGGACGTGGTCTGCCAAGGTGGCGATTGCGGGACTGATGGCCTTAGCCGTCCCGTCGCCGTTGTCTACCAGCAGATCGCCTTCCGCCACCGGACCGGTTACCCTGACGGGCACTTGCCCGGCAAAGGTCACCAGTATTGAATCGCCATCACTGTACTTGTCATTTCCGATGAAGGCCGCCGTCGACTTGTCTGACACCACAAACGTCGATCCGCGGTATTTCACCAGGCTGCCCTGCGCGGGCTTGGGACCATACCAAGGGATATACTCGGCGTAGTCGGCGCCGTACGCGTTGATGGAGCCGGCGGCATTGATTGACCTGGCCGTAGTCGCATCCTTCTCAACGTACATCTTGGAGCCTGCCGTATTCCAGGTATCAGCTGTCATGTGCGACGTACTGACGGCGTAGTCGTCATAGTAAGAAGTCACTGATGTACCAGCGCAGCCGCCAATCTGAACCTGCGTCCAGTCGGTATTCCCCGTGTTGACTGACCATGATCCGACAAGGGCGTCATTTAGGTAGAGCTCATATGACCCTGGCGTGCCCTTGGTGGCCTTCAGGTCGATTCGGTTCCAAGCATTCAACGTTAAATTGTATCCAGGGAAGGTCTGCGCGGAGGAGGTAAAGTTGTTAACTAATTCCAGCCGGTACGAGTTGGTGGAGTCGGCGCGTACCAGACCATAGTGGGTGGAGGCGGCATTCAAAATTCCCATAACTTCAACTGTGCCGCTGATAGCCGTCGGATAAATGTACGTTCGCGCCCATACCGTCCCATTGGCGGCATAGGTGCGGTGTAAATATTCGCAGTTGCTATTCACCCGCACGGAAGTTGAACCCGACCTGGTCGGCGAAGCAACCGTGTCCACGGTCCCAGAGTTAGTCCAGCTGCCAATGCCGCTTTCAAAGGTGTCAGAAAATATCGGCGTTACCGCGCTGGCCGATTGGCCTACGAATAGCCGGCCGTTCACCGTATCGGCATTTAGCAAACTAGCACCGGCCGAATCCTGTATCTGGAACGCGTGGGATGAGTCAGTAGTGTTGCGGAACACTGAAGGGCTGTTAACGATTCCGTTCAGAGATAGCTCTCCCACTTCAAACGGCTTGGCAACGCTGCCACTGCTAAGCTGCACATTGTCCAAATAAATCACCCGCTGGGTGGCCGTGGTGGTAATGAAGTTGATGGCCGTCACGTTGGTACTAGTGGAGGTAAATGTACATGTGAAGCGCTGGAAAGAAGTGGTCAGGGTTTGTCCGGTTAAGCAGGTGGGCGTGGTTCCACCCGTCACAGTCACGTTGAAGGTTGAGAAACTGGCTGTGGCCTTGGCCATGAAGCTAAGTGAGTATGTACCAGGCGTGACACTGGCACTAAACGTATTAACAGATACGCCGGTGTTGGCCGCAGATGATGCCGTAGTGATTTGCAGGCTGCCGTCGCCGGCCACGATGTGGCTAGCCGTGGTATTGCGGGCGATGGCCAGACCGGTGCCGGCTCCGGCGACTGCCCACCCGGTGGTGTTTAGC
>CBDTXE010000062.1:0-7635 GCA_965364395.1 uncultured bacterium
GGTGGATAGTTTCTCCAACGCGTCGGCGCAGCGCATTCGCAGGCCGGCATCGGGTGATTCAAGCCCCGCCACTACCTCCTCCACAAGTTCCGGTCGACTCGCTAAGTCCGCCGCCACGGCATCGGAGGCACCAGTCGTGCGTAGGTCGCCTTTGGACAGGCGGTCCAGAATGCTGTCATTATTCATTTTGCCTCCTTGGGTGCCTGCTGGCAGCTGGGACAGAGATGCGTTCCCCGTCCGGCTACGCGCGTTTTAATTATGACGGTGCCGCAGACCGGGCAAGCGCTTCCCTGCTTGCGGAAGACCCGTGAATGCTGCAAGTAATCACCCGTTCCGCCCAAGGCGTTAACATACGACGTAAAGCTAGTGCCGCCGTGTTCTACCCCCAAGCGAATAATGGTTCGGATTGCCTCATAAAGGCGCTTGGCCTCACCCCTTGAAAGTGTGCCGGCGCGGGCGGCCGGATGGATGCGGGCCAGATGTAGCGCCTCATCGGCGTAGATGTTGCCAACTCCAGAAACGGTTGACTGGTCAAGAATCACCGCCTTGATGGGAGAACCTTTGCGCCTGGCCAGCACGGCGGCAAACCGCGGAAGCTCAAACGCCTCCGTCAGCGGCTCCGGGCCCAAGCGCGAAACCAGTGTATCCCTAGCAACGTCGGCCTCGGGAACCAGCTTAATCCAGCCAAACTTACGCTGGTCGTTGAAGTACAGACGCGTACCGCCATCAAACGTAAATATTACGCGGGTGCTTTTGTCCGGCAGGGAGTCAGCCATGCTTTTGGTGGGATGGCCGCCGGCGTACCGGCCGCCGTCGGCGCGCTGAAGTACCAACTGCCCCGTCATTTTGAGATGGAACATCAGGCTGTAGCTACTATCCAGGTGCATGACCAGGACTTTGGCAAAGCGGCTGAGGCCAGCAACTTGGTGGCCGATTACCTGTTGGTCAATCAGGTCTGCATCGGCCGGAAGGCTTTTTAGCTCTAGCACTTCCACGTCTGCAACCCGCAGCCCAACAATGGTCTGCTCTAGTCCGCGGCGTATAGTCTCAACTTCTGGCAACTCTGGCATAATCCTGATTATACCCGAGGTGGCGCCGGTCTTCCGGTTGACCTGGCATAAGGATTATCAGATAGTGGAGGCATGCGGCACCTGCCGCGATGATGGAGCCCCATTGCCCCCACCCCAAGGGGCCACCATGGCCATTGCCCCCCAGCAGGATCTCGCCCTCGCCATCGGCATCCGCCTCTTCGCTGATCCGGACGATGTCCTCCTCCCGGAGCAGTGCGGCTGGTCCATGCAGCGCGTCTGCGGCGACCCGACTGCTTCGACCTGGTCCCCATGCCGGGCGCCTTTGAGGCGACGGAGTTCTTGGGGCTGTTGAAGCTGGACGACCGCGTCATGGTCATCCGGGAGCCCAAAGCGACGCCCGCCGCCAACGGATGGCGTGAGCCCTATCGCTGTGACGAGTGCGGCGAGCGGTACTTCCCCAACGTCCCGATCTACAGCGACTAGCTCCACCCTCCCCGGTCCCGCCCCTCTCCTGGGGCGGGACCGCTGCTTACCTAGAACTCATCCTTAGTGTAATGATGGACCTCTTCCACAAACCGCTCGCTGGTAACCCCAAGGAGCATGTTCAGCTCGGTTTCAAAGCTGGTATAGCGCTTTTCTAGGCTGCGGGCTTCATCGGCAGTCATCCAACGGTTGATGCCTCCCTCGTACTGCTCAACCAGGTTTCCCTCAACTCCGGTGCAATGGACCACAAAGAACATTTTGTCCTCCACCGCATCGTCCTCTCCTTCCAGATAAGTATGCTCGTGGTAGAGCCCAGCAATGCGGTGCCGAGCCGTCAGGCCAGTTTCTTCCATTAGCTCCCTGGCTGCGGTCTGCACGATGGTCTCACCCCAACGGATCTTTCCTGAAGGAAATCCCCAGTAGCCATAATAGGGATTTTTAGTGCGCTGCTGGAACAATATCTCTTTGCGCCCGTCAACGATGCGTTCCGCGGCCAGCAGAACGGCAACTTTGGGTTGGCGCTCAATAGTCTTTTCGTCAGTGTCCAGCTTGTTGGCGTACTCCTTGCCACGGTGCGTCAGCCGGTACCTGCCGCGCGCCAGCTTCTCGACCAAGCCGATTTCTACTAGGCGGCCGATGTGGAAATTGAAATGGTCGCTACTCAATCCCGTAGGTTTTTGTAGCTCCGCATATCCGGCCTCGCGAACAAATAGTAGTTCCCGCAAGATGCTGGTTTGGGCTTCGTGGATTTTCACTTCAAGGGTCACGTTGCGTTCCTTTCTGCACAGTACTGTAGCCAAGCGCTGGATGCACGGCTAGTAAAGCCGACTTCAGTATACTTGACAACGCTTATGTTATTTAGTATAATATGCAGTCATATGGCGTTGGCAGATGCTGGCGTCCGTTCCTACGACAAACGAGAGGAGCCCCTAGTGGCCAAGAAGGCCCGCAGCAAGCAGCTCACGTGCATGGTCCTGACAGACCAGCCGGAGCTTCTACGCCCCTTGGGCGTGGCCGACCTCCAGGGCGACGGCACGTTCTTGGTGAAGGTGTACCGAAATCTGGAGTACAACACCGCCAAGCGGATGCTCCAGCAGCTGGCCGCCAACGGCCAGGCGGGCACGGTGTCGGGCGACTTCGGCACCATCTGCCGCGCGCAGACAGAGCAGGCGCCCCGCCCGCCCAAGCCGCGCCCGGCACGGAGCCGCCATGCGGCCGCCATCGAGAAGTTCGCCGGCGACAACCAGCAGGCGCGCTTCGTGGCCGGAAAGCTCCTGGAGCTCTACGCCAAGGACGGCGTGGGCGCGGAGATCATCCGCCAACTCATCAAGTTCGGCCTCACGGGCGAAGCCTTCCAGGACTTCTGGAAGCGGCACTTCCGCAAGCAGGGAGGCATTCCCGCGCTTCACGATGCCTGGAGCGCCGGCACGCTGGACGACATGGCGCAGGACGCCAAGCCAGCTTCCACAGACGCCGTTCCGGCCACCCGTTCCCTGAAGCAGCTGTTCGACGCCGTCGCCGACGACATCGAGCTGGCCAAGACGCCTCTGCGGATCATCGTCCACATCCGCCTCAAGGGTTCGCCCGAGGCGGCGCGCCAGATCCTGGCGACCCTGATCAACAACGAGGTCACCGGACGGGACTTCGTCCACTTCTGGACGGACCTCTACGAGCCGCTCGACGATCCCTACGGAGAGTTTCTCGCGGACTGGTTCCGCAACAACCTCCTGGACTCGCTGACCGTCTTCGCGGGCGAGGCCATCGCAGCCTAGCCCCCTACCCCGCCTACGAAAAGCCCCGCGCTTTCCCGCAGGCGGGGTTTTTCGTGCCTATGCGGCTTACAGGTCTCCCCAGCTGGAGCCGATGGCGGTGTCAACGGCAATTGGCACGCCGATGTCGTGAATGTTTACCATCGTTTGGGTCATGATGCGGGCGACTTCTTCGCCCTGTGCCGCGTCGGCCTCCACGATCAGTTCGTCGTGGATTTGCAGCAATAATTGGGACCCGCCCGGCAGCTTAGCCGGCAACGCGACCATCGCCAGTTTAATAATGTCGGCGGCAGAACCCTGGATGGGCACGTTGACGGCAAAGCGTTCGGCGGCCTGCCGGATTTGGAAGTTATTGGAATTTATCTCCGGGCAAGGCCGGCGGCGCCCAAGTATGGTTTCCGTATACAGCTTAGTGCGCGCAAACTCCTTGGTCTGCTCAATATAGCGCCTGAGCGGCTGCCGAATCTCAAAATAGCGCTCAATGAAAGATACGGCCTCTTCCCGCGTCATGCCGGTGGCTACGCTCAGGCCATGCGGGCTCATACCGTAAAGGACACCAAAGTTGATGGTCTTGGCGCTGTAGCGCTGGGCCTTGGTAACTTGCTCCAGCGGCACGCCAAACATCTCGGCGGCCGTTTGCTGGTGCAAGTCTATCCCTTGCCGGAAAGTCTCAATCATGCCCTGGTCTTGGCTGAGTGCCGCGGCGACGCGTAGCTCAATCTGCGAGTAGTCGGCGCTGATCAAAACCCGGCCTTTTGGTGCCACAAACGCCTTGCGGATTTCGCGCCCAATTTCTGTGCGCACGGGAATGTTTTGTAAGTTGGGATCGTGCGAGCTGAGGCGGCCGGTCTGGGCAATGGTCATATTGAAGCGGGTATGCAGGCGCGACCGGTCGTCAACCAGCTGGGGCAAGGCCTCCACGTAAGTGGACTGGAGCTTAGTGAGCTCGCGATACTCGGAAATCATGGGGATAATCTCGTGCTCACCCCGCAGCTTGTCCAACTCGCTGGCGGCGGTAGAAAAGCCGGTCTTACCCTTCTTGACGCCAATTTTAGACAGTCCCAGCCGGTTAAATAGGATGTCCGATAGCTGCGCCGGCGACCCAATATTGAACTGCTCGCCGGCCGATGCCCAGATTCTCTCTTGCAGGCCGGCGATGTTTTTGGTTAGTTGCTCATTAAACGCCTTAAGGAAGGGTACATTGAGTTCAATGCCAGCCATCTCCATGTCGCCAAGAATCGGTATCAGAGGCCACTCTGTGGATTCCACCAACCGGGTGAAGCCCTGCTCGGCTATTTGCGGGTTCATTAAGTTATAAAGCCTTAGCGACATATCGGCGTCTTCCGCGGCATAGGTCACGGCGTCTTCAATGAGGACCTCATCAAAACAGATTTGGCTGCGGCCTTTACCTATCAGGTTAGCGATGGGAATCATCTCAAAGCCAAACTCGTTGTACACCAGCTCATCGAGAGACTGGCTGCGCCCGAGCGGATTCAATATAAAGGCGGCAATCATGGTGTCAAATGTGATCGGTGCCACGTTAATGCCGTAGCGGCGGAGGAGCTTGTAGTCATATTTGGCGTTGTGGCCGACCTTGGCGATACCGGGATTTTCAAGGACGGGCCGTAGCGCCTCCAGTACCTGCTCCTCGGTCAATTGCGTGCCCTCGCGGTGGCCAACTGGAAAATACCAGGCGGATTTTTCTTCCATGCTGAGCGACACTCCCACCAATGTGGCTTTCATCTCGTCAACGTCAGTAGTCTCGGTATCAAAGGCGATAACTTTGGCGGCCTGTAGCTGGTTGACGGCACTTTCCAAGGTCTCTTTGGTGGTGACCGCCACGTATTTGACTTCCCCCAGATGCACGCGCTCCTTCTGGGGCGGCGCCTCCGGCTCCTTGCCCACATCAAACAAGGTTGGCGGGCCGGGCTCCGGCACCGGCGCGTCGCCTGGAAGCTTGGAAAGCAGGGTTTTGAAGCCGAGCTTCCTAAACAGGTCATGGGCTTCCTGGCGGTTGAACTTACCCACCTCGGCGACACGGAGGTTGAGTTCAATGGGCGCGTCGCAGGCGATTGTAGACAATTTTTGGCTAAGGTAGGCAATATCTTTGTTCACCTCCAACCGCTCGCGCAACTTGCCCTTAATTTGATCAAGATTTTTATACACCCCGTCCAAACTGCCGTGGGTTTTAATGAGGCCGGTGGCGGTTTTCTCCCCCACCCCCTCAACGCCGGGAATGTTATCAGAGCTGTCGCCCATGAGGGCCTTGACGTCAATGAACTGCTGCGGCGTCACGCCGTAGCGCTCGTAGATGGCCGCCAGGTCGTAGATCACCGTATCTGTAAAGCCGCGCTTCATGGTGTAGACTTTGGTGTTCTGGTCGATGAGCTGGAACTCGTCCTTGTCCCCCGTCACGATGATGGTCTCCAGCCCCTGCCGCTCGGCCTGGCGGCCCAGCGTACCAATGATATCGTCGGCCTCAAACTTGTGCAGCTCCAACCACGGCAAGGCCAGCGCCTCAGTCACCTGGCGTGCATAAGGAATTTGTTCATAGAGGTCGTCGGGCTGTTTTTTACGGGTAGCTTTGTACTGCGGGAACATGTCTTTGCGGAAAGTGTCACCGGATTTGTCCCAGGCCACGATGGCGTACTTGGGCTTGAGCTCCGACAGCACCTTAAGCATGATCGTCGTAAAACCATACACGGCGTTGGTGGGCACACCTTCACTATTGGAGAGGTGTGGGATGGCATGGTAGCCACGATGGAAGACGGCACTGCCGTCAATCAGCACCAGGCGTTCTCTTTTAGACAAGGTCTACCCCAAACATTATTGGTTCATTATATCTTATGGATTTATTTGCGCTGCTCCATATGGGTGTTGTCCGTCACGAATTACGACACGTATACTTCATACATGCATCATGAACACGCAACACCAGACGGAAGCCATGTTTCATTCAGCGGAAAGGAGCTGGTGCATCAGCTAACCACCTCCAAACGTGACTCTGCCCAAGAAATAGAAGGCCAAATCAAGGCCGACCCGCTCATCACCGAAGTACGTCAGCTAATCCGTGAAGCGAGGGCGGCGAAAAATCCTGCTCGCGAAGCTGAGCTGGTAGCACGTAACCGAGAGTTGACCAAAAACTTGAAGTCCAGCCTTTTACGCCAAGCAGGCCTACTTCCGGCAGAACCATCGCATGAAGACCAGGAACGTATTCGTCTGGAGCGTTTAGGCCAAGTTCGCAGCAAACTGAGGGGCAATGAAACCGACAGTGAAGTGCTAGGCGTTTTTGGATTGATTGATCCTGAGGGCAAGGCCAGTATTGAATCGCCATTGTTTAAAGAGCAAACCAAGCAGGCGTTTGACACCTATATTGAATCCGTGCGCCGCTACTCAGCCGCCGTTGAGATCGCGGGCACAAGTCTTAAAAACCAAAACCAAAACCAAGCGAATATAACACGTACCCAAATGCATGACCGTGTGGCATCGGCAATTGCTAGTGACTTAGGATTGCCATTCGACTCCGCCAGGAGCTTTGCGGCCAAGGCCCGCGATGAGCGCATTCCGGGGAGCGGAGAGAGCCGTCTATATGCAAGGCGTATCAGCAGGATAATGGAGAACTACGGCGATAATCTGGGTCTTGTTATGCAGCATGACCAGCAGGTAATGGAGAACATATTGGACGGGTCGCAAAACTCTAGTAGATAGAACGACCAGCAGGCGCCAATGCAGCGACGCCTGCTGGTCAGAAGGTATTCAGCGAGAATCCGGCACGATGGTTATGTGGTAGCGGTACATGACCCGCCGCTCAACCGCAGGCCGAACCTGACTGTACGTCTCTTCCCACTCATCTGGCTTGTCGAGCATGTCCTGGACGGGACGCAACTTGTCGACTTCCGCCAGCGTTTCGAGCTCGATCTCGGCGTCAAACTCGGCATCGAAGGCGGCGTAGGTCATACGCCGCTCGCGGCATTGCTGCCGTAGCAGTGTCCGGAACGTTGATCCGGACTGGTGTGGTGTGATGGACAATTTAGCCATGCGGGATTCGAACCCGCCTAAACCATCTGGCCTTAAGTTACTCCATAGTTGAGGCCGCCAGCTCCGGGCTGGTGACCTCAAGGTGGAGCCCGAGCCCCACCGCATTGCGATGGAACTCGGGTTTGTCCGCGACACTCTCTGGCGTGCCACCTTTCCGCTGCGGACATACGGACGGCACTTCCCTGCCGCGGGTCCAGCCATCCGGCTGGCTCGGTTTCGAAATCCGACAAATGGGCCGGCTCCACACGGTCGAACTCCGCGCGGCTCTCTACCCGGAGCCGTAGGGTCCCGCGGCGGTACTACTGACAGGCCCC
>CBDTXE010000063.1:0-7571 GCA_965364395.1 uncultured bacterium
AGCCGAGCCCGGTGCCAAGGTTACCGTGACGGTGGCCAACCAGACCCTACAGGCCTCTGCCGGTGCCACCGGCGCCTGGAGCGTGAAACCCACCACCGACATTCCTAACGGCACGCATCAAGTCAGCGTCGCCGTGGCCGACGCCGCCGGCAACGCCGCCGCGCCCGCCAAGTTCTCGCTGGCTATCAACCCGGCCACGGCCGCCGACGCCCCCAAGCCAGCACCCACGCCGGCGCCGACTCCCGCGCCCACTCCGGCGCCTTCCCGCCCGGCGGCTACGCCGGCCCCCAAGCCCGCGCCTACGCCCGCGCCGGCTTCCGCGGCACCGGCACCGGCCGTTGCCACGCCCAGGACCTTGGCCGCAACCGGTGACAGTCCCGCGGCCGCTTCGCTGGTACTAATAGTGCTCATGGCCGCGGCCATTGCCACTGTAGCGCGGTGGCATTACCATGGGCGCGGTTAGGCCGGAAGTCCTCCAGGGCCGGCCGGTTCCGCTCCCGCCGCACTTTGCCCCTTCCATGCACTGGGCTGACGGCACTTATATCTACCATTACGACGCGGCCTGCCGCATAGCCAAGCGCACGCCGCTAAAGGCGGGCAGTGGGCATGGCAGCCAATTTTTTGCGGTAACCAACCGGGCGGCGGAGCTTAACATCGTGGCGCCATCGCAGCGCCGGCGAGGAAGGCGGGGACTGGTGGCCACGGCCGCCTGTCTGGTGGTCATGGCCGTGGCCGGCCTAGCCTACCCGTGGATGCCGGAAGTTGGTTACCATATGCGCCAAATCAGCCCGGCGGCGCGCCCCCGGGCGTTGCAGTCCGTAGCGGTAACACCTGCCATCCAAGGCAACCGGCTGCTCATTCCCAAAATCGGGGTCGATACGCCCATCCTTGAGGGCAGTGACCTTACGGTGTTGGACCGTGCGGCCGGTGTTTGGCACCAGGCTGGCCCGCTAGGCAATGGCAACTTTGTGCTGGCCGGCCACCGTTTCCGGTATTTGCCGCCAAACACTTCCACGCTTTACAGCCTCCACCGCTTGGCGCCGGGCGATCCGGTGGCGGTGGATTGGCAGGGGAAACGCACGGTTTTCCGCGTCTCAGAGCTGCGCACGGTGGCGGCCACGGAAGTCTCGGTACTGCTGCCAACGCCGCGCCCGCGCTTGACAATCTATACCTGTACCGATGTGCGTGAATCGCAGCGGACGGTGCTGGTTGCCGAACCGCTGCCCGGAGCCTAGCCTTGCCGTACCGGGCCCAATAGGCTACAAGAAGAGGTATCCCGCAAGCAAAAGTGCGACCAACAGGGAGCCGCATGAACGTTGCCATCCAAACCCTCGAAAGCCAGGCCGCAGAGGCGATCCAGGCATGGAAGGAAGTTGCCGCATCGTGGCAGCCGGCGGCCGTGGATACAGGCAGGGTTTCCGCGTCGGCGCTGGCCATCTCCGTAGCCGCCGATGACGACTTCCTGCACGCCTGCTCGCCGTACATCGACTCCGGCGACCTCTACACCGGCCAGGTGGTGGGGGGGGGCGGCTGACGCTGACGGTGCGCAAGGAGGCCGTCTTTGGCCCGCGCAGCCTCCGCCAGCTGGTGCTGGTGCAGGCCGGCCCCGATGAGGCCTGCGTGACCGGAAGCGTCCGCCACCTGGACCTGATCGTGCCGTTGCTGTACACGCTAGACCAGTTCCACGACGGTCTGGCGGCTGCCGGCGTCGCGGCGCACTTCTCGCACGACGGCAGCCAGGAGTGCGTTGAGATCGTGGAGGGTAGCTACGCGCTTCATCTGGTCATGGAGTCCGCCTGGGAACTCTGCCGTCGCCGCGTCTGGGCCTCATCCGGGTAACCAGCAGGCCCGTCCGTTTCCGGTAAATCCGGACGCGGGCGGGCCCGTTTATCGTTGGAGCATAACCGTCGTAATGCTATAATTAGCTCTGATAGTCAAAGGAAGCCGTGGCTCACGTCATCGCAGTTGTAAACCAAAAAGGCGGGGTGGGGAAAACGACCACCTGTATTAACTTGGCCGCCTACCTGGGCAAGGACAAGGCCCGGGTATTGGTCGTGGACTTGGACCCCCAAGGCAATACCACCAGCGGCCTTGGCGTAGACAAGAAGGCGCTGGACCTGACCCTCTACGACGTATTAATGAACGGCAAGCACGCCCACGAAGCGGCCCTGCGGACCAGTTACCACAACGTCGTGGTGCTGCCCGCCACGTCCGTTCTGGCGGCCGCTGAGGTGGAGCTGGTGAGCACGCCCCATCGCGAGTTTAAATTGCGCCAGGCGCTCCACGAGCTGCCCTACGACTACGTGATCATCGATTGCCCGCCCTCGCTGGGGTTGCTGACCCTCAACGGGCTGACAGCGGCCGACTCCATTATTATTCCCGTTCAGGCCGAGTTCTACGCCCTTGAGGGCCTCAGCCAGTTGATGCAGACTGTCCAACTGGTCCGCCGGGCGCTTAATCCCAAGCTGGAGCTGTTGGGAGTACTCCTGACAATGCACAACGGGCGCACCACGCTTTCAAACCAGGTGCACGATGAGGTCAAGCGGCATTTTCCTGAGCAGGTGTTTGACACCATCATCCCGCGCAACGTGCGTTTGGCCGAGGCTCCCAGCTATGGGCAGCCAATTACCCACTATGACAAGTGGAGTAAGGGCGCCCGCAGTTATGATAAGCTTGCCAAAGAAGTTAAAAAACGCATAACAGTAAAGGTAGTGACATGAGTAAGCAACGCGGCTTGGGCCGCGGGTTTGACGCCCTAATTCCCACAGAACTCAATGCCGACCTTACCGCGCCGGTGGCCACGGCCGGCCCCGCCGGCGAATCAATCCGCACCGTTGATCCCGCAGATATCGATCCTAACCCGCACCAACCGCGCAGTTATTTTGACGAGTCCGAGCTGAAGGGGCTGGCCGATTCCATCACCGCCCACGGGATATTGCACCCTCCGGTTGTCAGCGACAAGGGAGATGGCCGATATGAGCTGATTGCCGGTGAACGCCGCGTCCGCGCCGCCCGCCTGGCCGGGCTGGAATCCATCCCGGTCATCGTGCGGAGCTACGACGAGCAGCAGAAGCTGGAACTGGCGCTGCTGGAGAATGTCCAACGGTCAGAGCTCAACCCAATTGAAACCGCCGCCGCATATAAGAAACTGTCCGACGAGTTTAACCTGACGCTCGACCAAATTGGCGAGAGGATGGGTAAAGCCAAGTCCACCGTAGCCAACGTTATCCGCTTGCTGGGATTGCCACCCGCGGCACGCGAGTCGCTGTCCAGCGGCACGATAGCCGAGGCCCACGCCCGCGCTATCCTGGCGCTGGAGACTCCCGAGCAGCAACAAGCGTTGCTGGACAACATCTTGGCCCACAAGTGGACAGTGCGGCAGGCCGAGGAATTTGTGCGCAAGCAAAAAGCCGGCGCCCAGCCGCGCCCGGAAACTCCCGAGGCCCATCCGGAAGATGTGGATCTGGCGCGCGCATTGGCCGATTACTTGGGAACCAAGGTTAAGCTCCAACCAACCGCCCGCGGCGGCAAACTGGTGATTGAGTATGTTTCCGATGAAGAGCTGTGGCGGATATGTGAAACCATCCGGCCAGGGGACGTAGGCTCGCCGGTCCGCTAAAACGCCCGGACTTTATCAAAGGGGAACAGGCGTAGCACCACGTTTCCAATGATGTCGTCACTTGGAACAAAACCCCATTCCCGCGAGTCAGATGAGCCGTTTGGCGTACGGTTGTCGCCCAGGACAAAAACGTTGCCGTTAGGTACTACCACGTCTACCGGGTTGTCGGCCGGGTCGCCCATGGTGTAAGTGCCTTCAATTTCATGCCTCTCGTCGGGGTTGAAGCCCTGCGGGTTGTCTTTATTGAATACCCTGACGCTGCCGTCCTTGACTACGACCCGGTCGCCGGGGACGCCCACGACGCGCTTAACAAACTCCAGTTCGGGCTGCTTGGGGTAATGAAAGACAATCGTGGTGTTGCGCTCGGGGATGTATTTTTTACCTTTCAGCATGTTCAGTGAGCGGTCAACCTTGGCGATAATTAGGTAATCGGCGTCGTGCAGCGTGGGCACCATGCTGCTGCCAATCACGTGGTAGGCGCTGAATATAAAGTAATGCAGAAAAAAGATCAGGCCGGCGGGAATCAATATCCAGCTGACAAACCAATTCGACAAAATACGCTCCAGGAGAGGAGGCTTGCCGGGCAGGGCAGTGATTGGTCGCATTGCAGATTGGTTTGGGTCTTGGGGATACACGGATGCTCGTGAATTACCTCACCAGTATAGTGCCTGCGGTTGGCGGCAGCAACCTTTACGCTTATGCTCCGTAGCGTTATACTGGGATGCAATGGAGGAGCAATCCCTTACTGTCAAACGGCTGAACCGGCCGGCTGGAGGCGCGTCGCGCGCGGCCAATACGCTTGACCTGCGCCAGCAGGCCGCTATTCCGGCGCCCACGGAAGCCGTGGGAGTGGCGGGGGAGCTCCATGAGGTGGACTTTGGCAGCGTTGATACGGCTGTCATCAACTACGGCGTTGATGCCCAAACCGCCGCAGCCGCCACTCATCAGGAAGATCCGGAAGAGGTTCTGCCTTGGCCGGTGAAACCCCGCTGGCATCATCGGCTGCGGCTGCGTCTGACGGTCAGGCGCAAGCACGTCCTGGTTACGGCCCTGACCGTCATCGTGGCAACCGTCGGGTTTGTCGGTTTCAAGGCGGTGGTTGCCAGCACCAAGGTGGTGACGGCCAATTCCGGCGACGGGGCTCCCGTCCTCAAGGGCGAGGTGGACCCCACCAAGTTAAAGGGTGAGGGCGACGGTCGCATTAATATCTTGCTGCTGGGCGTGGGCGGAGCCGGTCACGACGGCGGAACGCTCAGTGATACCATCATGGTCGCCAGCATTGACCCGGCCGGAAAAACCGTCGCCATGCTCAGCATCCCGCGCGACCTCTACGTAAAGATTCCCGGTTACGGCAACGCTAAGATCAACACGTCTACTAGCTCGGGCGGTCCTGATTTAGCTAAAAAGGTGGTCAGCAACATCCTCGACCTGCCGATGCATTACTACGTCCAGCTGGATTTTGCCGGCTTCAGCCAGGCGGTGGACGCGGTTGGCGGCATCAATGTAAATAATCCGGCCGCCCTGCGCGACTTGCGCTACCCCTGCGATACCGGCCGCGGCTTCTGTCCCTTCACTATGCCGGCAGGCATCCAGCACCTTGATGGCAAACTGGCTCTCAAGTATTCCCGCTGCCGCCATGGTTCCTGTGGCAGCGACTTTGGGCGCGCCGCCCGGCAACAACAGGTGCTGCTGGCATTGCGCCAAAAGGCCTTGGATGCCGCCACCCTGACCAACCCCATCAAGCTCAACGGGCTGATTGACAGCGTTGGCGACCACGTCCGGACGGACTTGCAGCCCGCCGAGTGGCAGAAGCTGGCGACCATCGTCAAAGACTTGGACGTCGCCAAGGCCACCACTAAAGTGCTCGACAACTCGGTTGACGGCTTACTGGCCGACGGCTCCGGCAAGTTTCCCGGCGCCGGGTCGATATTGGTGCCGCGCGCCGGATCGTTTGACTACAGCGAAATCCAAGAGCTAGCCCATACGCTGTTTGTGGATGGCTACCTCAAGCAGGAGAACGCCGCGCTGGAAATCCAAAACGGCACCGGCCGCGACGGCCTGGCCGCCTCAATCGCCAAGCAGTTGAAGGCCTACAGCTACAATGTGGTGGGGTCGCGAACAGCCGACAATCCCTCAGCTGTCAGCCGGATCATCGACTATACCGGCGGCAAGAAGCCTTACACCGTGAAGTACCTGCAGGCCCGGTTCAAGGCCCAAGTCCAGCAGGCGCAGCGGCCGGCCGGCGCGCCCTCATCGCCCTCGCAGCCGGAACTTGTTATACTGGTTGGCAGCGACTACAAGGCCGGTACTATCCGGTAACTGCCAAACCATACATAACCATGTCTTTAACTACTTTTTTCACACGTCTCGCCCTGCTGGGCCTTGCCGGCAGCGTTTTGCTGCTTGCCCATTATGGCTATGGCTTCATTGCGGCTGTCCTAGTGATGATCCCGCCGCTCTTGCTGTGGAACAGTGAAGGGCGCGGCGCATCCGGCATGGTAGCGGCCACGCCGCAGGCCGTCATGGGCTTGGCTGTCGTCTTGTTAATCAGCCTCAGCCGCCCGCCGGTGGGTTCACCCGTCTTTCCGGTCATCAGTCAGGTGGCGCTGGCCGCCGCCTATGGCACTTGGATGATAGCCTACGGTAAGCTGCGGGAACTGCCGGCAGTGCGCCTGCTGATGGCGGGCGCGATCCAGTTTGCCGGCGTGGCCGCGGCCTTCCTGGCGGCCGCTTATTGGCATTGGCCCGATTTGTTGGTGATTGCCGCGGTCTGGGCCGTCAGCTACGCCGCCGCTTGGTGCTACTTGGAGGAGCGCCGCGAGCGCGCCAGCCGGATTCTAGCGGCCACGTGGGCTCTGGTTGTGGGCGAGATCAGCTGGGTGCTGCAGATATGGCAGGTAAACTATATTATTCCCAAAGATCGCGGCTTTTTGATTATTCCGCAGATAGCGCTCATTACCTTGGGACTGGGGTACTGCATGGCGAGCATTTACATGACGCACTCGCGCAAGCAGCTCAGCCGACGGCGGCTAATTGAGTACGTTGCCATCGCCGCCCTGCTGTTGACTATCGTGGTGGCGGGGACCCAGTGGAACGGCGTCAGCTAGCCATAATTCTCAGCATTTTCTCAGCCGCCGCCCTTACGCTAAAATCTAAAGCAGCGTAACCAAGGAGATATCGTGGACCCAGACCGCCAAGACCGTAATGAACGCCCCTTAGAAGACACGCACGAAGGCGGCCGGTCATTGCCTCTGCGGCTGGTCCGGCGAATCGTGTCCTTGGCGCTGGTGTTTGGTCTCCTAGGCGGGCTGGCTGGCGGCTACGTGTTCCTGCGGTACGTGCCGGAGGCCATCCCCACCAGCAAGCAGTCAGTGCTGCTGGAGCAGAATTCGGCCGCCATTGAGGTGGCGGGCAAAGTCTCGCCCAGCGTCGTTTCCATTACATCGGAAGCTACCGGCTTCAGCTTTTTTGGCCGCACCCAGACCACCCGCGGTGCCGGCACGGGCATCATCGTGACTTCTGATGGCCTAATCATCACCAATAACCACGTCATAGAGGGTGCCTCAGCGCTGAGTGTGTTTACGTCTGATGGCAAAGAGTATAAGGACGCGCAGGTAGTGGCCCGCGACCCCCAAAACGACCTAGCCTATCTGCGCATCCGTGCCAGCGGCCTCAAACCGGCGGAGCTGGGCGACTCATCGCAAGTCAAGGTAGGTACTCAGGTAATAGCCATCGGCAACGCGCTTGGCCAATACCAGAACACCGTGACCGAGGGGATCATATCCGGACTGGGACGCCCCGTGACGGCGGGGGACGAGTCTGGTATTAACGTCGAGTCCCTGCAGAACTTGTTCCAGACCGACGCCGCCATCAATCCGGGCAACTCCGGCGGCCCACTGGTTGACCTTACCGGTAAGGTTATCGGGATCAATACGGCAGTGGCGGGTAACGC
>CBDTXE010000064.1:0-7518 GCA_965364395.1 uncultured bacterium
GCTCTCCAAGGGCTGCCCTGACGCCACGTGCTGGCGTATAACGTCGGCGGCAGCGTTGGACGTACATATGACGATGGCGTCCTTGAATGATGCCGTACGGCCTTCCGTGTCGGTCAGGCGGCCCTCGTCAAGCAGCTGCAGCATCAAGTTGAGGATGTCGGGGTGGGCCTTCTCGATCTCGTCAAACAGTACCACACTGAACGGCTGCTGCCGGATGGACGAGGTCAGGGTGCTGCCGGCGGCGGCGTTGCTGCGCGGAGACAGCAGCCGGTCGACGTCTGATGGCTGCTGGTACTCGCTCATATCAATGCGGACTATCTTATCTTCCCCGCCAAAGTAGATATCGGCCAGGGCGCGCGCCAGCTCGGTCTTACCGACGCCGGTTGGCCCCAGAAACATGAAGCTGCCCACCGGGCGGCTGGGGTTGCGGACGCCGGCGCGGGCGCGGCGCAGGGCGTTGGCCACCACCGTAACGGCGCGCGATTGGTTGACCATGCGGCGGTGGATCTCGTCTTCCAGGTTGAGCAGCTGCGAGGCCTCGGCGGCACTGGCAGTGGCTACCTTGGTGCCAATCATGGCTTCAACTGCCAGGCGGACGGATTCCGCCGTCACCAGGCCACCCTGGGCCCGGCGGGCGGCCGCGTCCAGCAACGTGATTCCTTTGCCGGGGAAGGCGGTTTCTGTCATATAACGGTCGGCCATTTTGTAGGCCTCGCGGGTTGCGTCATACATAACGGTGGCGCCGGCGCGGTGCTCAATGCCCATGGCGGCGTCTTCAATAATGCGGGCGGTGTCCTCTTGGCTGGGCGGCGGTACGGTAATACGCTGCAATTGTGACAACAGGCTGGGCGTCCGCGCGGATATCCCCTGCCAATCCTGCGTGGACATGGCCATAACCAGCTTAATATTTGACTGCTGCAGCACCGGCAACAGCATCTGTGACAGGTCAACCGAGCCGGTGCCGCTCTGGAAAAACATCTGGGCGTCATCCAGGAAGATAATGATGTTTTGGGCGTGGAGGGCCTCCGACAGTAACTGAAGCACGATGTTTTCAATTTTCTGGCCGGAAGACAAGATGAGCGAAGCGTTCAGCTGCATGACGTAGTTATACTTAAGCGCCGGGCCGCCGCGGCCGTTCAAAAGCCGTTCGGCCATCGAATACATGATAGAGGTCTTGCCGCTGCCGACGTCGCCCACCAGTGCAACGGCGCCGCGGCCGCCGGCCAGCAGCTGCTCCAGTTGGTCAATGGTGTTCTCGTGAACCTGGGGTAGGTGACGGTAGTACCCCTGCTCCACTTCTTTGGTCAGGTTCTTGGCGTATTGGTTGAGGACAGGAGTGTAGCCGCTGGCCCAATCGCGCCCGATGCCGCCAAAGACCGGCTTTTGCTTGAGGCTTTCAATGGCGCGCTTTACCCTTTGCTGCCATTGCAACACCTGGATGACGTCATTTTCATCAAACTTTATCTGTACAAGCACGTCTTTAAACTCAGGCTGGCTAAGCAGCGCCGCTATTACAACACCCCCGTCGATCTCCTTGATACCAAGCTTCTTTGCAAACTCTACAACAAGACCCAAGGCATCATCGTTGTAACTCTTGCGAATAAAGTCCCCGGCAACATCGTGGGGAATGCTTAGCCGATTAGAAACAAAGGCGCCTTCCCAGGTTTGGCCGGCGGCATCCCAAATGTCGGCGATGTGGGGGTTGCCATGCAGTTGGCCCAGCAACCTGTCTTCCAATACCAGCTCCAGCCTAACCGGATCGTTTTCCAAGCTGCCTTCGGCCGGTATCTGCTGCAACCGCCAGGTATTCCACAGTTGGAACATTACGGCGATAAGGGCATACCCCCAGAGCCCCCAGCCCACGGATACCTTCTGTAGCAGCAGGAAGGCGCCCAGTCCAAAACACAACACCGCCAGCGCCCAGGTCAAAGGCCCCGCCGCCCAGCGTACTCGGCGGGCCAACCGGGCTTCGGCCGCCCTCCCCGCACGCAAATTGATGGTCACCTGGCTCATGGCACCAATCCTTTGACCAACAATACAACGGCAACTACCGGAACCAGCGGCCAGGCGATTATGGCGGCAACGCCGCCGATAAACACAAAGGATACAATTATCGTTGCAGTAATTACTACAATTAGGCGAACGCCAAGGCCCACAAACCTGGAAACGGTATTGTCCAGGGTCGCCCGGAGTCCGGCGATGACGTTGTCACCACCCGGGGAAATTATCCGGCGCCACGGCGAGAACAGCGTGCGCAGCAGCAGCGGCACCGAGAAAGAGTTGATGGTACCGGAAATCCGCCCCTTTACGGAGGCTACCAGCTTGAGCCATCCCGGCCCGTACCACCATTTGAAAAACGCTAATGCTAACATGAGCCCATTCTACACTTAAATGCAAGGTGAGTAAAAAATGAATACAGCGTTTCTGGCAGATGGAGCCGGGCGGACAGCCCGGCTCCATCCCCTAGCGCGGCGCCCTGCCCTGCAAGGCCTTGTTGCGGTACATGTTGGCCTCGGCCGCGCGCCAAGTCCTTCCAATGCCGGCCGACATGCGGAGCACGATGCCGCCGTACTGCAGGGTTGGCAGCTGGCGCTCGATCTCCTGCAGGATAACTGGCGCCTTGGACTCCGGAAAGATGCCCCCAAACTCGTCGCCGTGCAGGTGGAAGCACGAGCGCTCGCTCATATCGTGCCTTAACGCCGATACCAGGAAGATCTGCGCAAAATCGGACAAGGCCTGGTCGCCGGTCTCGTGCCCGACAGTGTCGTTGACGGCTTTGAAGCTGTCCAGGTCGATGAACACAAAGACGCGCCCATCCGGGTCCTCCGGGTCCACCGCCTGGCTCTCCGCGGCCATGCGCGCCACCTGGAACGGCCGGTAGGACAACATATTTGTCACCGCGTGGCGCTCGGCCCTTTCTTCTAGCTCGGAGATGCGCCGGTCCTTGTCTTGGTCGGCTTCCCGGCGCTGACGGTCAATCTCGGCCATCTCTTCCATGTAGACATCAAAGAGCCGGCGGCTCTCCGAGCGAATGGACTCGTTCAGTTGGTGCAGCCGCTCGGCCTCGGCCTGGGCCGCATCGCGCTGGGCTTCCAGCTCCAAAACGCGCAGTCGCAGCTCGGCGATCTGGCGTAGCGCGCCAGGCAAATCGGCTGGCTGGGACGGCTCTGACATTGCAGGTACCCCCTTTCCGCCTTCGGGAATAAAAAAGCATAGCATAGGGACGCGCTGGGCGCGAGCCTAGCGGTCGGACTGCGTGGAGGCGGCCGACGACGTCTTGGCGGCGTAATCGGCGCCCAGGATGACCACCACGTCCGCAGGCGGCGTTTTGACGGGCGTCTGGGGCTGCGACACCTCTACGCCCAGCAAAGACTTCATGTAAGCCGTAGTGTGCGGCCGCTTGCCGCCGGTGTAATCAATGATCTGCGATGTTTGGTAATCGCGCTGGAGGGCGTTGGTAACGGCCGTGACGGTCAATGGATAGCCGCCGGCCTCCAGTTTGCTTTCAAAGCGGGCGCCGATACCAGCGGTTGTGGTGCCGTTTTCAATCATGACTGTGGGATGCTCGGTCCAGACCGGCCCCAGCGTGAAGACGCCCCGGACAAAGTTTTGGATGGCGGCAAAGCTCCCGCCCCGAGGCAGCAAATCGGAAGAGTTGCCCGATGAAACCAGGTAGCCGTCCGGCTGCAGGCTGAGCACGATGCGGTAGATGCGGTCATCCCCCGCCTGGCGGGTGAGCTCGTTCAAGCGCATCATATTATTGACGCTAAGATCAGTATCGATATTCTGGCCGGCGGCCGATACCAGCTTGCCCAGGGCAACGGGATTTGCCAGAGTGCCGGCAGACGTGGCCTTGCGGCGGATGGATTGCATCACTTCCTGCTGGCGCTCCGCCCGGCCAAAGTCGTCACCGCAGGTACCCTTGCGGCAGCGGACGTATTTGAGTGCCTGCGTGCCGTTGAGGTGGTGCTTGCCGGGGGCGAGGCGGAAGCCGCAGCTGCGGTACTGGTTGTTGTCGCAGGGATACGCCGGGTCCGAAAGCAGGTATTCATTGTTTACTTCAACTCCGCCAACGGCGTCCACAACCTGCTTGAGGCCGCTGAAGTTGGCTTTGACGTAGTAGTGCACCGGAACGCCAAACGAGTTCTCATACACCTGTTTAGTACCAGGTACGCCGGCCTGGGCGTGGGCGTTGTTAATTTTACTGAAGCCGTAATTAGGGATACGCACCCTTAGGTCACGGGGTATGCCGATCATGGCTACTTGCTTGTTCTTGGTGTCCACGCTGAGAAGAATGTTGGTGTCACTGAGTTTCTCGGCCTCGTGCCCCGGGTCGCCCACGCCCAGCAGCATGATATTCACGCGGCCACTGCTCTCACCCTTCAGCGCCCCAAAAGAGAACGGATTGCCGGTAACCCGAAACAGATTGACCAGCAGGAACAAGGCGGCGGCTATGGCTACCATGACAACCAGGACCAGCAGCCATTTGAGGATGCCGCGCCACCGCCGCCTAGGCTGCGGCTGCGGCTGATCGTCCTGGTAGATGATTATTTCGTCGTGCATGGCGATATCGCTTATTGTACATGTCGGCGGTCTGGTAATCCAGGCGCGACAGATGGTCAATGCTTATGCTACATTAGTCATATGGATACCGTGCCGCCAAATTCCAACCATAAGCCCGACCAACAGGCGCTGAGCGCCCGCCAACAGGACGAGCTAAAAGCCGCCCAGTTTGCAGCCAACACCGGCATTCCCTATACGGACAGCCGCGAGCTGGAGCGCATTGAGACGCTCACCGGCCACATGCCCTTCTCCATGATGTGGCAGTACCGGATTGCGCCGCTGCACATGTACAACGAACACAGCATTGAGCTAGGCCTGACCGACGAGACCGACCGTACCAAGCTGCCAGAACTCCAAAAGCAGATGGGCACCGTCAAGCTGACCTTCAAGACCATTTCCCGACTGGGCTTCCACGAAATCCTCAACAAGATCTACTACCAGTCATTCAAGGCCGAGCGCGGCGGCGACTTTAACCTGTTTGGCCAGAAGCTGGCGGCGGCCGCCCCAAAGGACGCCTTCCAGTTGATAGCCCAGATGGCTTTTTGGATGGGGGCATCGGACATCCATATTGAGCCGCAGTCGGAGTATGCCCGCATCCGCTTCCGGTTGGACGGCATCCTCCACCCCATCACCAACGTGGCTACCCATGCCTATGAAATCTTCCTCAGTGACCTCCAGACGCGCGCCGAGATCACCTGGGGCTCGGACACGCCGCAGAGCGGCCGCATCAGTTTCAACCTCATGAACCACGACGCCCAGATCCTATCGGTAAATATGCGTATTGAAACCATTCCGACGTTCCACGGGGAAGAGATTGTGGTCCGCATATTTAATTCCGAAACCCGCAACCTAACGCTGGATACCATGGGCTTTTCACCGGAGCAAGTACAGCGCCTGAAGAAAGTCAGCGAGCATCCCAGCGGCATGATTTTGACCGTCGGCCCCACCGGTTCCGGCAAGACGTCCACTCTATATGCCCTAATCAACAGGTTAAACCATCCTGATGTAAAAATTGTAACACTTGAAGATCCCGTGGAGTACGACCTGCCGGGCATCAGCCAGATTCCGGTCCGCACCGAGGACAAAGAGCTGTTTGCCGAGAAGCTGCGGGCGGTAATGCGCGAAGACCCCAACGTAGTCATGATCGGAGAGATCCGCGACGTGGACACCGCCAAGACGGCATTGCAGGCCGCTCTGACCGGCCACTTGGTACTGTCCACCTTCCACGCCGCCGACGCCTCATCCGCCATCAGCCGCATGCTGGACATGGTGGGCCAAAACCCCCTGTTTGCGTCGGCCGTACGCATGATCGTGGCGCAGCGGCTGGCGCGCCGCATCTGCAAATACTGCGTGGCTGATTACAAGCCGCCGCAGGAAGAGCTGGAATTTATGCAGCACATCGTCAAGCTTATGCCCAGCAAGCGGCGCCCCAAGCTGGCTCCTGGCCTGACCATGCGCCACGGTAAAGGCTGCGAGCAATGCCACGGACTCGGCTACAAGGGACGCGTAGCCATCGTGGAAATGATGGCAATCACCCCCGACATTGAGCGGCTGATGACCTCCCCCAAGCGTACGACCGCCCAGGACGTTGCTAAGGCGGCAATCAAGGACGGCATGGCGCCCCTCACGGAAGACGGAATCATCAAAGCACTGGCTGGCGTCACGACAATTTCGGAAGTCATGCGCCTGGCCGAAGCCGAAATTGACTAAAGCTTAGCTACTCTAGCCTTCCCACGACAGTAGGCACGGTGCTACAGCTCTGCATATAACACCAGGCCGCCCCTGGGAAAGCATTTGTGTTTACCGCGGCGAAATGCCATAATACCGGTAACGGTTATAGCAAAAACAAAAACCGCCAAACAAACAGCCAAAACAATGAAAACCCACACTCCCCTCGCCTTGGTCTTGGGGCTGGCCGCAGCCCTGGTTGTGCCGTGGTACGCCCCTGGTCCGGTGCGTGCTCCCGTTATGCCGACCTTGGAGATTGACGCCGTGCCGCCGGCGGAAACCCCCGCCCGCCTGGCACGAACTACCACCGGCCTGGCTCCCGCTGAGAAGCCCTCAGCCGACGCTCCCCCTGGCAAGGCCGGGTCCCGGGCGCCCAGCATGGCATCCCGCCAAGCAGCCCCTGGTCAAGCGTCGCACCCGGTCTACCAATACAAGGCGCTGATGTCGCCGGATACCGACCTTTCCGCGCTGCAATCTTTCCTGCCGCGCGTAGCCGCCAGCAACGCCTGGGCAAGTGCCGCCAACAACCCCGGCGTGCAGCCGGTCATTGCCGTGATTGACACCGGCTTCAATCTGGCGCACCAGGACCTAGCCCCTCGCCTCACGGCCGGCTACGATTTCTACCACAACGATGGCAATCCCAACGCCGGATCAACCAACCCCGGCGGCGACGCCGTGGCGCACGGCACCCTGACGGCCGGGCTGGTAGCCCTGATGGATCCGGTGGCGCGCATCATGCCGCTGCAGGCTTTGGACGACGACGGTAACGGCGATACCAACACCGTGGCGGCGGCCGTCCGCTACGCCGCCGACAATGGCGCCGACGTCATCTCAATGAGCCTGGGATCTGAGTACGATGACAACTATTTGCGCAACCAGATCAAATACGCCATCGGGCGCGGGGTGCTGGTGATTGCCGCCGCCGGTAATGACGGCTGCAACTGCCTTTCCTACCCGGCGGCCTACCCGGAGGTCTTAGGCGTTGGCGCCAGCGACGCCGCCGACAACCGCGCCGGATTCTCCAGCTACGGCGCCAATCTGGACGTCCTGGCACCCGGGACGGCCTTTGACGTCTGCTCGGCCACCTACGGAGGCGCGGCGGCCTACACCTGCGGCTACTCCGGGACTTCCCTGTCTACACCCATCGTGGCCGGAATTGCCGGGCTCCTACTGAACCAAGATCCCGACTCGTCCCCGGACGACCTCACCAGGTTTATCGTGAAATCC
>CBDTXE010000065.1:0-7470 GCA_965364395.1 uncultured bacterium
GCGCGCCGAGGCGGCCAAAGCCGAGGCCGTCAACACGTTTTTGCTCGACATGCTGGCAGCCCCGACGCCGTTCGAAAACGGCCGCGACGTGCGCGTGGCGACCCTCCTGGATTCGGCGGCGGCCAAAACGGGTACGGCATTGGCCTTGGCGGCGTCAGCATACAGCGCCGTGCGGACTCGGACGGCAGAAGCTGCCTTGTATCCGCCGGTGACGGTTGTGCTGGGGGCGTCATTTGCCTTTGGTATGACCCGGCGGCTGGCTGAGGGATGGTATTTGCCTCCCAAGGCGGAAATTGTCTCCTACAGCCCCGCCTCCCTTGCTCCTTGAGCAGCCGCCGACGGCTAGCCGGCGGCTGAAAGCCTGGCTGCACTGGAATCTGCCCTACATCTCGCTACTAGCGATCTTGGCAGTGGCCGGTGCGCTGCGGTTGTGGCGCATAGGCCGCTCTCCTGGATACGAGTGGGATGAGCCCGTCTACGCCGATATCGCCCGGAACGTGGCGTCGGGAAACGGGTTGGTGGTAAAGCACCAGTTTGGCGTACCCGCTGAGCCGTATCTGTACCACCCACCTTTTTACTTTGACCTATTGGCCGGCTGGTTCAAATTGGCCGGCACCGGCATAACCAGCGCGCGAGTCATGGCGGCCTGTATGTCCGTTGGTGCCCTGCTGGTGCTGGTGGTTGGTTTCTACCGCCTGTACGGCCGCACTGTTTGCTTGCTGGCCGCCTTGTTGATAGCGACCGACGGGTGGATGGTCTATACCGGCCGCGTTGGCTGGATGGAGAATAGCCTGATGGTTCTGGTGGTGGCGGGCATGGCCGCGTACGGTAGGGCCGACATGACAGGCCGGATGCGCCACTTTGCGGTAGCCGGGGTGGTTATTGGCGCCGCTATCGCTTTCAAGCACGTGGCCGTGTACCTGCTCCTAGTAGTTTCCCTCAATTGGGCGCTGGGGCGGTTCCGTAATCGCCGCAACCATCTGGCACTCCTCGGCGTGGTAGCCGGCATGTTGGTGCTGTACCTGGCCGGCATGTTGCTCATCTACCGATACCAAGGCGGAAACTACTACCTGGACGAGACATGGGTGCAAGTCAAGCGAACTCTCGGCATGGGTGAGGCCCGGGGTACCGTGACGGACGCCTCCAATGTGCTGGGCGCCCTGGTCAGTCAGTACCGGATCTTCTACGGGACGATCGCATTGAGCCTAGTGGGCGTAGGCGTAGTGGTCTACCGTACCTACCAGATGCTCCGGATACGCAGCAGCGCACCTATTCAGCCGTTTGGGTTGGCGTACTCTTGGGCGGCCGGATCGTTGCTGTTCTTTGGCGCGATCAACCTCAAGTTTCCGCACTACTTCCTGATGGTCATGGTTCCCCTGTACCTGTATGTTGCCTGCGAAGCAGTCATGCTGCGTTGGCGGCTGCCTTTCCGTTGGGAGTGGGGCGTTGCCCTGGTAGCAGTGCTCTTGGCGGCCAACGGAATGACCTACGTCCAGCGGTTTGGTCTGAGGAGTGACAATGCGTTGGCCGACGTCCAGCGGTATGCATATACTCAGCTGCCCCGCGACGGGTTGGTATTGACCGAGGAATCGGTGGCGACGGTGATTCCGCAGCCGTACTGCAAGCTCTTCCGGGCGGGCGATTGTGTCCGGCAGGCGCGCTACATCATGATTTACACCAGCCGCACCCAGCGGCCGCCCAGTAACCGGGCGCTTAGCGAGTTGGTGGCAGGTGGCCGCAAACTGGCCACGTTTGAGGGGTTCAAGGAACGGATTACGGTGTACAGGGTGGTCAAATTGCCGGCCTACCTTGGCCCGGACACTGCCCCGCCCAAGTCCCGGAGTGGATGGCCAGACGGCAAGGTTAGACAGACAGCGCCTACCCCTCCTTCTAAGCCGCGGACGCGTCGTCCTAGTCCCCTTGAACTATGGGAGGACTATCCGCTGGAGCGACGATAGCTTTAGTGGAAACCGCCGGACCCGCTCCACTGCGGGTCCGGCGGTGACAAGCAATAATTCCTACGCGCTATGGCTTAAGGCCATGCCCTTTCCGCAGTAGTAGCCGCAGCACTAGTCGTGCGCTTAATGCCGCACCCACCAGAATCGCGGCGTAAATGCCCATCCAAATTTCATACGGGAAGCGTAGCTCGTGGAATACCGATATGAAGACAACCATGTACCAGCTGGCTACCGAGATGGCGCCGGTGACGCTAAGGATACCCGTACTTGATTGCAGCAGTTCGGGCTGCTCAACGCTTTTGCTCAGTATCGGAAATACCCGGCGCTTAAACACCAGGCCGTTGATAAGAATTATGACAACCAAGGTCAGCTTGGCGCGGAATGGTTCGGAAAACATGATGGGTGGCAGTTTTCCTCCCCCATTCAAGTACATCGCCAAGATCAGCAGTAAGCCGGATATGCCCAGCAGGAGCGCCCCCGCCCAAACCGCTTTGGATAGGGCATCCAGGAAACCCAACTCGGCCGCCGTTAATCGCCTGTTCTTGACCGTCCGGACAAACATCCAGTCGCTGATGGTCGCGCCGCCGACGCCCAAGGCAGTGCCCACGATATGGGCCAATACTAAAGCGGCGTAAATTATTTCATAACTGGTCATTGCCGTTCATTATGCAATGGCAGACGTGAAAGCGGCAAGAACTTGCCTGTAGTGCTGGTTAGGAATCAACCTTGACAAAACCATACAATTGTGAGATGGTCACTAATCACTAACATCAGGCATCAATATAATGAAGAAGTCAAATCGTAATAAAACCGTATTTGCGGAAACCCTAGCACTGCCACTTCCCGAGACTAATAGCTTAAATATATCTAATCCCGTTCTCGCCTATCATCAAAGCTTGGTGGTGGGGCTTTTTGCAGTCTTAGGATTGGTCGCCGGCCTATCTATAGGCTACAGCATAAACCAACCTTCCGTATCGGTG
The DNA here is from genome assembly GCA_965364395.1 of uncultured bacterium. GTDB lineage: Bacteria > Patescibacteriota > Saccharimonadia > UBA4664 > SCTI01 > CBDTXE01. Next base: position 2,939 of record CBDTXE010000065.1, read on the forward strand.
GTTTCTCCTGGAGCTACCAGTTTGTCCGCTCCCCTGCGCACGGCGTCCGTTGCCCAGACGCTGCAGCCAACTGCGGGTGCGCCAAGCTTCCAGCCTGCTAACACCAACGGCCTCCAAAATACTGGCGTGGTTCAACAACCCTCCAAAGACCAGGCCGTACAGGTCACCGCATCCGGAAGCGCGCTCCAAGGCACTACAGCGGGTCCTGCAAGTAAGTAGCCTAACCGGCTAATAATCTTGCCACCCCGCAAGGATAAAGAGACAATGGTTGCGCCTTAAAGGGCGGCAGCCACGTTATGTGCAGCTGAAACCACAAGTTTGGGCTATGGCGCTCCCCGACTGGAAGAGCATCGTAGCCCACACTTGTGCCAACCGTAGGCACGCCTTGCTTGCAAGGTAAGCAAACGTGGGAGAGAGAGGTTCATCCTCAATGTCCATTTCCGTGCCCCGCTGGCTCGCGGGAAAGCCGGTCAAGCTGGCGATGTTCGTCGCCCTCGTGATCGGCATCGTGGCGGCGCCCGCCGCGCAGGCGGAGTCGGCCGACCCGACGCAGGCCCAGGGCCGCTCGTTCATCGTGACGCTGGCCGACGAGCCCGGTACCGAGGCGTGCACGCAGGACCTGGCCGCCGTGCTGGCCGAGAACGAGATCGTCCCCAGCCAGACGTTCACGTCGGCCCTCTGCGGCTTCGCCGCGAGGCTATCGCCCAAGCAGGTGGCCGCCCTCGAATCCGACGCGCGCGTGGCCTCCGTGGTGCGCGACACCAGGGTCAAGCCGGCCGGAACCTGAAGCGGGCCCGCGCCCGCAACCGCATCTCTGTGCGGCGGCCCTCACCGGGCCGCCGCACAAATAACGGACTTATAACAGTGCAAACACCAATGGAATGGTTAGGACCGAGGCTGCCGTGCCCAGCACGATGATGCGCGCCATTAACGCGTTATCCAGGCGGTACTTCTCGGACAAAATGAAGGCCGTGACTGCTACTGGCATGCTAGCTGCCAGCGTAGCCACATCTTGGTGCAGGGGCTGGAGCCCCATCCAGCTGCCAACGGCAAACACTACCAGCGGGTAAATGGCTAGTTTCAGCCCGATGGCCAGCATCGTGACCCCGCGCTTGCCGGTAGAAAAGCGTCCGTACATAAATGCCCCCAAAGCCACCAGTGCCAGCGGCGACGCCGTGGCTGCCAGCATGGCCAGTGGCTGGGCGATGGCATTTGGAATCTGCCCATCGCCTCTCAATGCGCTCACCAGCATCCCGGCTGCGACCGCGATGATTAAGGGGTTTTGCGCCAGATCCTTGGCATAGCTGCCAATATCGCGTGACTTCACCACCCAATACTCGATTGCCAGCATGGACAGCGTCATGCCGGCCACCAAATGCAGGGCAGCGACGGCGGTAGCCAGCGCGTGGCCGCCTGGCAGCACGGCTTGGTAGATTGGGACACCCATGTAAATGGTGTTGCCCACTAGTGCGGCCGTGAAAACCGCGGCTTTATGTTTGGGAGTGAGCGGCGTTAAGAGGAGTAGGACGAATACCAGCAAAGCTACCGCCAGCACTGCCACAAAGTTGGTCAGTAGTACCTGGTTGCTGGCTGGCGAGTATTCCAGGCTGCCAAGGTTATGGACGATCAGAGCCGGCAGCGATATCCAGTACACGCAGGCGTTGAGTACCTTTATCCAAGATGGCTTTATTACTGATATGCTACGCAAACCAAATCCAATGGCAACCAGCACAAACAGTGGTGCAATTACTAGGGCGATGTCAGCGGCGTCCATGCCACCATCATCTCACATAACGGCTATGCTTGTTTATTGGCATGTTGCGCAGTAGAGCGCGCTCTGCTAAAACAGCCTCACTCCATCACACACCCCAGTAGAAGGGATTGGTATGCACCTTAGGGTTATAGTAATTGCCGCAGTATGCTTGACTGCGGGTCTGCTGGTAGGGGCCGGCTTGATCGGCGGCGGGCCGCAGCCAACCACGACCGGCTCGGTAGCGCAGGCGCAGACGGGCTATGAGGCCATGCCAAGCGTTCATGACGGATCTGGCGCCACCAACGACACATCGCCGTCGCTGAAGTCGGAGGAATTTGGGGTCTTCATGGAGCAACGGGTTCTAAGCTGCGTCGCCTTCCGCGATTCACGGCGAACCTTGGCTGGCCGCACCTTGGCGGTGGATTGCAACTGGGAGAAGTTCAACAAGTCCGCGCCCGACGGCATCACCCGAGTTCCCTAGTAGTCCACCCACGCCCCGGTACGGCTCTGCGCCGTGCCGGGGCTATTTATGTCCGGTTTGCGCTCGGAGCTCCTGCACCAATTCCCTGTTTATTTTTTCTACGATGACGTACTCCGGTGTCCGGTCTACTACCTTTTCAATCTCGGTAATTTCGTGCCCTGGCAGGAGAAAGCATGTGTAAGGACTGGCTTTGCGGATCTGATCGTACGTGCTGACAGTCAGCTGGATTTTTTCGCGGCATGCCATATCCGAACACTCGCAGTAGAACTCCAACGGGAGGGCGTCGCGCTCCGAGGCCGTGAAAACCCGGTCAGTGGTGTGTTTCAGGCCGTCATTGGCACCAGCAAAGATCAGCTCGTTCTCCACTAGGCGGCGTTCCGACGTTTTGTTGACATCTGAATCGATACTCACGGCTATCTCCCTTTTACTCCAAGCATATCGGCTATCTTGTTTGACAGCTGACGCGGCGTCAGGCTCGACTTCAAAATGTAGTCGTCGGCTCCCAGTTCCCGCGCCTTGTCGATGACTTTGCTGTCTGACAGGTTGCTGAATACCACCACTTTTGTATTTGGAAAGCGCTGCTTTATATCCGTCGTGCGCAGGAAATCAATCCCGCCGACAGTGGGCATTAGCAGGTCCAGCAGGATCAGGTCGGGCGTCTTGGCTTCCAATTCCACCAGTGCCTCGTGCCCGTTTTCAACGACAGATACGCCGTAGCCTTCAATCTCCAGTGCCATTTGGTATGACGTTCGCAGGTACATATCGTCTTCTATGATGAGGATGTGCTTATTCATGATATCGACAGCGTTATGGTAAATGACGTGCCAACTCCCGGCTTTGAATCCACGGCTATGGTTCCCTTATGTAAATCAACTACCTTTTTTGCCCAGTAAAGCCCCAGCCCGTTCCCTCCCACATGGGACAGTGGGTTTTTGATGCGGGAAAACTTCTGGAACAGCTTGTGGGTATCGGCTGGGCTGATGCCTACGCCTTCGTCGCTGACGGTGACGCGCACGGTGTTGCCTCGCCGCTCAACGGTGACGCTGATGCGTTTGTCTTCCGGCGTGTACTTGCCGGCATTGCTGATCAGGTTTTCCAGTACCATGCGCAGGTGCTTGGGGTCGGCCATCACCATCAGAGGCTTATCTGGGCGGCTGACGTCAACGTGCTGGTTCTTGTCTCTAAAGCTTTTGGCCTGCTCCTGGACAACGTCGACGGCCATGGAGGCAATGTCAAACCGGCTTTTATCCAGCGACAACTGCCCGGTATCAATGCGGGCGGTGCTTAGCAGCTCATTAATAACGGCCAGTTGCCGCTCATTGCTCTCGTGGGCCTTGTCCAGCAGCGATTGCTGCTTGGGCGTCAGCTGGCCCATAAATCCCTCCCTCAGCAGGTTGACGTACTGCTTTACGCCGGTGGCGGGTGTCCGCAGCTGGTGGGATGCCAGCGAGATAAACTCGTCTTTACTGGCATTGAGCTGCATCAGCTCGCGCTGCTCGGCACTGAGTATTTGGTTTAGCCGTTCCAATTCCTTGCGCCGGAATTCCGATATCTTCCCAACTTCAATCAACCGCAGCGCTTGCGGTATCAGCCGCGGTAGCGCGATGGCCGTAACCACCGAGGCGACCGCCGTCAACAGCTTGATCGTTCCTGCCATATAAAAGGCCGGCTCCCAGAGCGTCCACATGGCGGCAAAATGGGTGAAGCCGCAGGTTATGATGAATGCGCCAAAGGCCACGAACATCCAAAGGAACGGGATGTCCCGCCGGGCTTTCCAGGCGAGCACCCCCAAGGTGGTTGATATTGCGACGTAGCTGAGGCCGATCATCATGTCCATGAAGAAGTGCAGCCAAATCAGCAAAGTGTCGCTACTAAGGGCCGACGAAACCGGCAAATAATGGCGGTCAACGCCGCCTAGCAGCCATTCTGAGCCTAAAGGGACGATCAGCGCGGTCACCCCGATGGCGGCCAGGATCATCAGATTGCGCGTGGAAATCCGCCGCGCCACCACGGTTTTTACCGCCTCCATCGCACCCTCCTTACGTAGAACCACTATAATGCAATCACTATGCCAGGTCTAAAGTTTTTGCCGCTAGTGATAGTTGTGACGGCTCTCGCCGGCGCGACGCTGGCAACTGCTGCCGCACTAAAGGCTGGTCCGATAATGCCGGTGTACGACGCCGACTGCGGCGCTGGCGGGCCAGAGCACATTGTTATGATTACTGGACAAGGGTACCGGCCAGCATCAGTAGACGCCAGGCTGTGTGACCGATTGACGTTTATTAATGAAACCAGCTC
>CBDTXE010000066.1:0-7417 GCA_965364395.1 uncultured bacterium
TGAAGGCCGATTTGTTAACAGGAATGGCGGGTGCGTTCATTAGTTTGGCGGCCATCGGATTGGCCTGTTGCCGGCGGCGGGCACTGCGCCCACCTCCCGTGCCGCCGCCGTTTCCGGAGCCCTTATCGGCTGGCCGCTTATTGGCCGGCGCCGATGCCGGCCGGACCGGCCTTGGCTTGGGCGAATTTTGATTGTTTTGATTCTGTTGATCCATATATGATCAATTTCCTTTATGGTTAGTGGTTAATTTTGATGGTTTGTCAGATTTAAGAAAGCTGGGATATGACCGACGGTATAGCGGAGAAATCCTGCAGTAGAGTCGACCGCATCCCGCCGTTGTAAAGCGCCGCTGCCGGGTGGTATAGCGGCAGATAGACCTGTCCGTCCTTGCGTACCGGGCGGCCGTGGGCCTGGCTTATCCTCAGCCCGGGAAGGAACACGTTCATCGCGTGCCTTCCCAAGAAGACGATCAGCTTTGGCTTAATAATGGCTATTTGCTGTTTAAGGTACGGCATGAAGGCGACGATTTCCTCTGGCAAGGGGTCGCGGTTACCGGGAGGGCGGTATTTCACGATGTTGGTGATGTAGACGTCGCTGCGGGAAAACTGAATACTGGCCAACATCTCATCCAAGAATTTCCCGGCCGCGCCGACAAACGGCTTGCCTATCCGGTCTTCATTGGCGCCGGGCGCCTCGCCAATGAACACCACTTTGGCGTCAAGGTTGCCATCGCCCATGACCAAATGGGTGGCACCGGCCGCCAGCCCGGGACAGACGTGGTTGTCCGTAATATCCCGGGCCAAGCGGCCCATTGCCTCCTGCTTAGGACTGGTCTTTGCCATGCTCCTTGGCTGCCTTCATACTCAAGTTTAGCCGCCCTTGCTTGTCAATCTCGGTCAGCTTGACGGTAACTTCATCGCCCTCGTGCAAGACATCGGTGACTTTTTCAATGCGCTTATCCGCGATTTGGGAAATATGGACCAGGCCGTCCTTGCCGGGAAGAATCTCCACAAATGCGCCAAAGTCCATGATCTTCACTACCTTGCCATGGTAGATCTTGCCTACCTCGGCACGGGCCGTGAGACGCTCAATCCACGCCATCGCCTTCTTGGCCGACTCGCCGTCGGTTGAGGCAATCATGACCAGTCCGCTATCCTCGATGTCTATCTCGACGTTGGTCTCGGCAATAATCTTGTTGATGGTCTCGCCGCCCTTACCAATAACCACTTTGATATCTTCTGGGTCGATCATCATCTTGGAGATACGCGGGGCGTGGGCGGCCAACTCGGGCCGCGGCGCCTTTAGGGTCTCGAGCATCTTGCCCATGATGTGGGCGCGGCCCTCTTTGGCCTGGGAAAGCGCTTTTTTCATAATCTGCGGCGTAATGCCCTTGACCTTGATATCCATTTGTAGCGCGGTAATGCCGTCAGACGTACCGGCGACCTTGAAATCCATGTCTCCGGCAAAGTCCTCCGCCCCCATGATGTCGCTGAGGACCACGTAGTCGTCCTTGCCCATCACTAGGCCCATGGCAATACCGGCCACCGGCTTTCGGATCGGCACACCGGCGTCCATTAAGCTAAGCGTGCTACCACAGACGCTGGCCATTGAGGATGAGCCGTTGGAAGCCACAACTTCCGATACGGTGCGGATGGTGTAAGGAAAATCCTCAACCGAAGGAATGACGGGCAAGAGCGCCCGTTCAGCCAGGGCCCCGTGCCCAATTTCCCGTCGGCCAGGGCTGCGCAATGGCTTGACCTCTCCAGTGGAATACGGCGGGAAGTTGTAGTGGTGCATGTAGCGCTTGGTGGTGTCCATTTCCATGGTGTCCAGGATCTGGGCGTAACTGGTAGACGCCAGAGTGGTGATATTCAGGACCTGGGTGGAGCCGCGGGTAAACAAGCCTGACCCATGGGCGCGGGGTATGAGACCCACCTGGGTTGAGATCGGCCGAATTTGCTCCGGAGTCCTCCCGTCAGGACGCTTTTTGTCCTCCAGGATGGCCCGGCGGATCTCGGCGTCAATTACCTTTTCAAACGCCTGGGCCAACTCGTCGGAGCCAAACTGCCCGTCCTCACCGCCGTACTTATCAATGACTTCCTTGCGCAGCGTCTTAATGGCATCATGCCGGAGGTAGTGGTTCTCGTGCCGGACCGCTTCGCCCAGGTGGTCTTTCAAGTATTTTTGGAGTAGCGTGACGGCGTCTTCGTTGGCGCGGTGGAGCTCATACTCTTTGGCGGCAACGGCGAGATCCTTGGCAATTTGAAGCTGCAGGTCGATAACCGGTTGGATTTCCTTGTGGGCGAGCTCAATTGCCTCGATCATCAAGGCTTCATCAACTTCATTGGCGCCAGCCTCCACCATCATGATGGCGTCTTTGGTGCCGGCAACCACCAGGTCAAGGGTGCTCAGCGTCATCTCGGCCGAAGTTGGAAACGCCTTTAGTTTGCCGTCTACCAGGCCAACGCGGACGCCGGCAATCGGGCCCTCAAAGGGTGCGCCGGAAACCATCAATGCCGTGGAGATGGCAGCCATGGCAATGACGTCGGGACTGTAGACCAAATCGGCACTCAATACGGTGGCAATTCCCTGGACGTCATTGCGATAGCCCTTGGGGAACAGCGGACGGATTGGCCGGTCAATCAACCGGGCGGTCAAGGTGGCCTGCTCGCTGGCGCGGCCTTCACGTTTCAGGAAGCGCGATCCGGAAATTTTACCGGAGGCGTACATCCTTTCTTCGTAATCAATCAGCAGGGGAAAGAAATCAATGCCTTCCCGCGGCGAATTGGCCACAACCGCGGTTCCAAGCACCATGGTGTCACCGTAGCGCACGGTAACAGCGCCGTCGGCCAAGAAGCCGATGCGGCCGGTTTCAATAGTTAGGGTTCTTCCGCAGAACTCGGTTTTGTACTCCCTAGTCTGGCCACCAAAGGGGTGGATGATGTCTTGTGCCATATGCTCCTATCTCTTGCAGCGAAAACTGCAGCATGTACGTGCCAGGGACCTGCCTCCATATCGCCAATAGACGACGGGCAACGCCCAACCGTCGGATACGGGGACTGGAGCCAAAGCTCTACCACGCACGATGCGGTTAGTTTGGTACCTCACGCCCTACTTTGAGCGCAGTTAGGCACTGGATAATGACTGCAGTGCCCTGCCGCGATCGAACTAACGGCGGAGATTCAGTTTTTTGAGAACGGCATCATAACGATCGGAATCATTTTTGTGGAGGTAGTCCAGGAGGCGGCGGCGCTTGCCGACCATCTTCAGCAAGCCGCGACGGGAGTGCTCGTCCTTTTTGTGGGCTTGAAGGTGGCGAGTCAGTTCCTGAATTTTGCGCGTGAATATGCCGATCTGGACTTCCGGGGATCCAGTGTCGTCCTTATGCGTCTGATTATCGGTAATAACCTGTTTCTTGACTTCGGTCTTTAACATAGTGGGTAATAATATATCAGGTTTTCTTCTGGAATGCAATCTGTTGATTTGCTTTCTTCTTGATGGCATTAGTAATTGGCCGGAGATGGTTGGGAAGGCTGTCGGCAGAGACGGCTTCCAGATGGGATGCTTCCGCAATATTGAATTGCCCAACAGCCGTTCGGCGCAGGGCCGACAGGTAGGCGCCGCCTCCAAGGTGGCGGCCGATATCGGCGGCCAGGGTACGAATGTAAGTGCCGGACGAGACGTCGGCTACAAAACTCAGGCTGGGATAGCGGTAATGTAGCATTTTAAGACGGTAAACAGTGACTTCCCGCGCCGGCACCGTAACCGTCTCCCCTCTCCTTGCGCGCTTATAGGCGGGCGTGCCGTCAATTTTGATGGCGGAATACGCCGGTGGGACTTGCGAAATGGTTCCAGTGAACGCGGCCATTGCATTCGCAATCTGCTCGGGCGTGGGCTGCGGGGCATCCACGGGCGTCAAAGGCCCCTCACTGTCGCCGGTGGCACTGACCGCGCCAAATGTCAGCTCGCCTTGGTACGACTTATCGAGCTTAACCAGCTGCCCGGCCTGCTTGGTTGCCGCACCCAACAGCATCAGCATGAGGCCGGTTGCCTGTGGATCTAGCGTACCGGCGTGGCCAATCTTGCGGATACCAGTTTGGCGCCGCAGCCTCCGGATAACGTCAAACGACGTAATACCAGCGGGTTTATCAATTAATAGCAGTCCGGCCGGCGCCGGATTGTCCCTTTGCATTAGAGAAGCCGGTCAGCAAAGACGGGATTGTTGGTGGGATTGGGATTCTTGCCGGGCTGCGGGGCTTGCGGCCGGGGTGATGGTTCGCCGTTAATTAGCGGCTCAACGTCGGCCTGGTAATCCGGGTTGTCGCTGGCGTCGTAAGGCACCAGGTGCGGGACGTCTGGGTCGGTAACCGCGGGGGCATCCGTCTCCCACAATTCGTTGCGGGGTTTTTCCGGGGCAGTTGCCACGGGTTGGGCTTGCGGCTGACTAGGCTTGGTCACTGCCTCTGCGAGTTCCGGGGAGGGCTTGGACTCGGGTGCGGGCGTAAAATCCGGCACAGAATTGGGCTCGGGAGCTGTCGCAGGTTCAGGGGCGGGCGTAGCTTCCGGTTCGATAAGCATGGGGGCTGCGGGTTTCTGGGTTGGCGCTACAGCTTGCTCGGTAACCTGGATGGACGGACGGTTGTCGCGCTCGGGCTTTTGGTCCCTGCCCTTTTCCTTGCGGGGAGGCTGCTGCTGCGGCCGATCGCCCCGCTTGTCCTTATCGCCGGAGCCGCCCTTATACAGGCCGCGGATAACCGCCTGGTGGTCACCGCCGGCGGCCATCATCTGGGCGGCCACGGTCATGGCCTTGGCGGTAGTATGCGTGGCGGTGAAACGGTCGGTGGCGGCCAAAATACCGGCCAGAACTGTCGTGGCGATCTCGGAGTCAATTAGTCCGGTTTGCAGCGATTCCGACAGCGCCACCAGGATTTCACCCAGGCTGGCCGCCGATGGCTCAATCAGGTTGATAGCACCATACTGCTCATTGCTCCGATGGAAGTCGATGTTGACCAAAGGAGCGTTGCGCAGAGTGCCGGCATTCTGGCCAAACAGCTTATCGATGCGGGCATAGGACGCCACGCCCAGTACGATTACCAGGTCATAATCAAATTCGCCGTAGTCAAAACTGACGTCAGCCGGCCGGAAGCTGCCTGAAAAGGGCGTCAGAATAACGTTGAGCTTTCCGTTATCCACGGTGTATTTAAGGCGGTCAACCTCGGCCTTGGCCAAGTCGACCTTCATAATGAAGTCACGCATGCCGCCCAGCTCGGTGTCTACCGTCCGCGTAGGCAGGAACTTGGCTCCGGCAGGAATTTCGTCGCTGATGACGGCCGAAACCTTTTTGCCAAACTTCCTCAATATCGCCGCCAGCGCAATAGTAGAAGCCACCTGGTCAACGGAGGGGTGTTGGCCGGTCAAAACCAAGATGCTATCAGCTTGGCGGATAGCCTCGGACGTCTGCTGTTTGGGGGTAAGCTCTTTTTCCATCATGATGCGAATGGACAATAATATCAAAATTCAAACCGCTTGTCAATAGATAGGAGCCGCTTACGCTTTGTCAGTTTCAGCCCTTGTGGCGCAGGCGGGTACGCGCCTCCTTTACAGCCTTGGAGAATTCAGGTATAGTCTGTTTCGTTATGCCAATCATCAAATCTGCAATTAAGCGAGTACGCCAGGCGGCCAAGCGCCGTAGCCGCAACCTACAGGTTAAGCGCGCCATCCATCGCGATATCCGCTCCTTCCAAGACGCGCTTGAAAGTGGCGACGCCAAGGTAACCACTGAAAAGCTGCGGGAAGCGGTTTCGGAAATTGACCGGGCTATTAAAAAAGGAACTTTGCACCGCAATACGGCGGCGCGGCGTAAATCTCAGCTGATGCGGGCAGCCAACACCGTTGGCACCCAGGAAGCCAAGCCGGCAAAGACTCCCAAAAAAGCCAAGGCTCCCGCAAAACGCGCGGCCAAAAAATCCTAAAGCCCCGGCCTCGCCCAATAATGCCCGCTTTCCCGGCGGGTTTTTTGATACACTTGACGCCATGACTACTAGCCGGCGCAACGACCCCCAGGAAATGATCCATGAAAGCTGCCAAGAGATGATGGACCACGTCAAATTGCTACGTGACTATGCCACCACTCCCGGCAATGTTTGGTTGGCGCGTAGCGAACTCAATCGGATCCAGGAGTTGGCCGGCGACATTGAGTTGCTACTGGCGCGGATAAAAGCCGAAGCAGAATAGCCGGCTAGGCCGCCAGCCGCCTGCCCACGCCGGCGATCAGCTGCCCCACCAGCACAGCGGCCTCTCCCCCACCGCTTTTGATGCGGAAGTCAGTATCGACGGCCGCCAGAAACGCCTGCTGCAACGATTCTTCCGATAGGCGATGCCGGGCAGACAGCATTTTTCCGGCGACATAGGGCGACATGCCGGCCTCTTTGGCGAGCTCCGGCGGCGATATCCTGCCGGCCGCCTTGGCCAGCAGCATGTTCCTTAGCTGCCAAATAACCATGCTCAATATGTACATTTCACTTTCACCTGACGCGCGCAAATGGTGGTACATCTGCATTGCCGGCCGCTGGCGGCCTGAAGTCATGGCTTCAACCAGATTGAAGATTGATTCATTACGGTTGGCGGCGACGTGCGCATCCACTAGCTGGGCCGTGATGTCCGGTCCGTGCTCGGCGAGTTTGGCAATCTCGCCCGACAGTCGCCACTGATCCTCCCCGGCCAACTCAAGCAGCCGGTTCAGCGCCGGGCGGCCAATGGTCGCGCCCCGCTCCCTGGCTTGTGACTGGACCCAATGCTGAAGCTTGGTAAGCGGCAGGGGCTGAAATTCAACGGTCCGAGCCGTCTTGGACAAAGTCTTGTAATAGGTACTGCGCTTGTCAGGCTGGGGGTCATAGAATACCGCCACCGTACTGTCAGGCGTGCCGGTTACGAGGTCGGCGATTTTTGGCGCTACCGCTTTATTGGCGGCCATTCCCTCAATAATCACTAGCCGACTGGTGGCCAGGAATGGCATAGCTGTCAGTGACGCCCGCAGGTCGCCAAGCGCCACCTTAGCCCCGTCTACCCGCTCAAGCCCTAAGTCGCTGCCGGTTTTTTGTTTGTACTGGCGGATGAGTCCGGCAATCTGCTTCCTAGCTTCGTAGGTGTTTGGGCCATGGAAAAAGAAGATCACGCCCGCCGGTTCTCCAATTCCGCCAACAGTTTTTGGGCGCGCGAGCGGACAGACGGCGCACTTGAAGCCATTCCGGCAGTCACCAACTCGGTGGCCTCATCACGGAATTGGCGGTGTTGCTGGCTAAGATCATATACGCATTGCATGGCAAACGTCTTCACGATGCGGCTGTCACTGTCCCGGAACCAGTGGCTTGCCGTCCTAACAACATGGGCCGATGCCGGGCCGTCCAGGCCAAGGCGC
>CBDTXE010000067.1:0-7177 GCA_965364395.1 uncultured bacterium
GTTTAGCGTCTGCTCGCGTTCGTCGTGTCCGCCGCCGAGGCCGTGGCCACGGTGCCGACCGACCGCGTCGATTTCGTCGATGAAGATGATGCAAGGCGCCGCCTTCTTGCCCTGCTCGAACATGTCGCGCACGCGGCTTGCACCGACGCCGACGAACATTTCCACAAAGTCCGATCCGGAGATGCTGAAGAACGGAACCCCCGCCTCTCCCGCTACGGCGCGGGCAAGTAACGTTTTACCGGTACCAGGAGGGCCAAACAGCAATACGCCCTTGGGGATGGTGGCTCCCAGAGCCTCAAACTTGGTTGGGTACTTGAGAAACTCAACAATTTCCACCAGCTCCTGCTTGGCCTCGTCGGCTCCGGCGACGTCCTTAAACAGCACCTTCTTCTTGTCCGAGCCGTAAAGCCGCGCCCGTGACTTGCCAAAGCTCATGGCCTGGTTACCCTGGCCCTGCGCCTGGCGCATCATGAAGAAAAGGAAGGCGCCAATCAGCAGGAACGGCAGAATACTGAAGACGCCGGCCAAGATATACCGCAAGGTGCTGTCGTCGCTTTTAGTATCAATAGTCACTTTTTGGTAATCAATCCCATAGTCACTCAGATTTGCCCCCGCCTCTTTATTGGTAACCTGCCGCGGCGCCGATGCGTCCTTGGGCGTCGCCGTCAATTTGTCGCCTTCAACTTCGATCCTGTCCAGTTTACCGGACTTGGCCTCGTCAATCATCTGCGACAGCGTAACTTTCTCAGTTTTGGGTTGTGGAAGCGACACTACGGCCATAACGGCCAGAAGCAGCAGGATGCCGATCAGTATCAAAAAGCTGCGAGACCGTCTTTTCATCATTTATTGGGTTCCCTTTCGTACTTGCCCAGGCCTCTGTACATAACCGTTTACAGCTTCACCGAGCCTTAAATGCAATAGATACTGTAGCACGCGACCGGCTGGCAGACAACCGTCCTCCAAGCCGCCTTTCTCCCATAAACCGGCCGGTTTTTAGGTCAACGGCCAGTTGCTCGATGGCCCGGGCATCGATAGCGGCACCCGGACACAAATCATTAATGGCGGCCGCCAGGACTTCTTGGACCATCGGAGCCGTCAATCCGACCAATGCCGGACCAAGTACCAAGCGGTCTGGCTCTTTTTTCCAGTACGGCCGAAGTTCTTCATCAATCTCGGTATTCAGCTTTTCCGCCTTGCCTAGAGCATCAATGACCCACTCGTCAAACCCCCGGTCGGCCGAGCGCAGGCGCGGAAGCAGCTCCAGGCGCACTCGGTTACGCAGATAGCTGACGTCCTGGTTTGTCGGGTCTTCCACCCATTTCAGGCCGTTGGCACGGGCGTACTCCTCAATCTCTTTCCGTCGCACCGCCAACAGCGGCCGCAGCAACGTGCCGCCCGAGCGCAGGCTACTTAAACCCCGCCGACCCGTCCCCCGCATGACATTAATAATTGCCGTTTCAATGCGGTCATCTAGGTGGTGGGCGGTCAGCACGGCGCTTGCCCCCCAGGCTGCCCTTACCTCCTCTAGTGCGGCGTAGCGGCCAGCCCGCGCGTCAGCTTCACTGCGCGATGCCAAATCCAGCCGCCTAGTCTCCAGCGACACGCCTAACACCCGCGTGAAATCCCTAACCGCGGCTTGGTCGACGGACCCGTCGCGCCAGCCGTGGTCAATGTAGGCAGCCACCAGTTTGTATTCCGGGCGCTGCGCCATTACATGCTGCAGTACCGCTGAGTCAACTCCGCCCGAGCACGCAATCACGTAATTGCCCGGTTCTGGCCATGCAATTTTGTCTTTTAATTTCATTTCATGGGCTCACTAGTGTAGCCCCAAACATATAGTAGCCAGCGCCGCTTGGCTACTGCGGCTTGTTCCCTGCCAGCCCCTCATAATAAAACCAGGGTTCTGCATAAAGCGCCGGGCGGTCGGCATTGGTCCACGAGATAGCCGAACCGGTAGAAGTAAACCACCGCCCAAGATTAAATACGTTGTGCCCGCCGTTGCGGCCGATATGTACCGATCCGGTATTGGTTAGTGATACTGAATCGCCAGCACGTACGGGGACTGGATTGTCCAGGTTTCCGGACTGCCAGCCGCCTCCGCCAAGCGACGCCGTTTTGCCGGAAACGCCGGTGGTCTCGTTCCGCACCGTAATTACGCCAATCCCCGCCGATGAAGTGCCGTAGGCGCCATCGCCGGCAAACCCACCCGCCTTGTTGATGGTCACTGCCTTGGTGGCGTTCTTAAATGTGACTTTGCAGCCGGTGCACGGCGGTGCCCACGACAAATGCGGCCACCCGCCATAAGGGTCCGGCGCTTGTCCCACCTCGCGGTAACCCTGGTACCAGATCTTGGCATCGGCGCTGCTCTCGTTGTACCAACCGACGCCGGCACCAAAGCGCCAGGTTTTACCGCCGTCTTGGGACCACGTGGTAGCCTCCCGCGGGTCAAGGCCGGCTATTGAACCGCCCACCTCCCGAGAGTATTCATTGCAACCGCGCGTTCCACGGGCGCTGTCAGCGCAGATGTTCCTTCCCAGGGGGCCGGCCGATGACAGGGGAGCCAGATTGATGTTTACCGACCAATGGTTGCCCGTCAACGTGCTGCCGCCCACCCCGGGGTTGGGGTCCGGATTTGACACCAGGAAGGCATACATTTGGTTGGCCTTCAAAGTGACAGGCGCAAACTGCACAAAGTGGATCTGGTGGTTATTAACCAAGCCGTACTCATTACGGGCGCGCTCGTGTACCGTCCGCGTAGCCACCGTTTCCGAGGCCAGCACGCTATTTAGTAGGGGAAGCCCAGTATTCTGGTCAACATTTACTATCCGTCCGTAGGTCATGCCGGCCGTACCAGTGGCGTAACCGCAGCGGCTCCCGCCTACCCAGGAGAGGCATTCCAGCTTTACGTCGTAGTACCACCGGTCGATGGTCTTATCGGTTCCAAAGACGATGCGCTGGGCCATAACGTATGAATTAGAGCTCAGGTTGTAGTTGGCCGCGCCGCCTATCCCGGCTGACACCGGCCGGTTCTCGGCCACGGCCGGCACCGCACCCGTCTTGCCAAAGTTGCTAAGCAGGATACTTAAGTCCAGGATACCCACCGTGCCGTCGCCGTTGAGGTCTCCCGATCCGGTTTTGCCGTAGTTGCCCAGCAGCATACTTAGGTCAACCACATCTACCTTGTTGTCCACATTCAGGTCGCCAGGCAAGGTGGCGGCATTGCTGGAACGCGGCGAAATATCGCCGGTGATCACCAATAGCAAAACCGTCAGCGCAAGGGCCAACGACCCAATTACCAGCCGCCCGTATTTGTTTACCATAACCGTATTATTGCAAACGCGATAAAAGGTTCATAGCAACACAATCATAATATATATTTGTGTTTTTTCGGTGACTATTGTATAAATACCTACGTTCTTTGAAAGACAACTCCTCATGGAAGGAACCATGTCCTCCCCGCCAATCACAGACCCCTCAGGTGGGGTCCTCATTCTCAACACGCATGCGGAAGGCAACGGTCTAGTCAGTCCGTTTGCGCCCATCCGTTGGTGCCTGACTCCCGATGCCGCCAAACAACTGGCGCACCGAGATGTAGAGCACCCCTGGGTGCTCATGGTCACCGAGCAAAACGGCCAGGAAACTGGCCGCTACGCCTATCCTTGTTCGGACGTGATGCGGCGCGTCCAATTCCACCGCTCCGGACAGCACCGTCTTCACGCTGCGGTAGTCTGGACCAAGGAAAAGTCCAAGCCCAAGCGGCTGCTGTTGCAACGCCGGCGTGACGGCCGATATGAGATGGATCTACTACGTCCCCGCCGCATCCGCTTGGAAGACGAACTCATGCCCAGGCTTGCCCAGCTCAACGGCCAAAAGAGCCAAATTGATCACCGCATTTCGACGCAGCGATCCGATTATCGGAACCGACACACCTCCGCTGCGAGTTTGCGGTCGCAGCTGAAAGACCTGGAGGAGTCGCTGGCAAACGCGGGGAGCGTGGTTGCGGACGCCGAGGCGGCATCTGGACTCGCTGCCATGCTGTCAGAGCTGCGGGCGCAGATTCCTGCTCGTGAATCGGAAGTAAACCTTGACGAGGGCGTGGATACGGAGCTGTTTGACCAGCGCGCAGTGCTGACGGCTGAGATCGAGCAAATGAACGCTGCGATCGAAGAGGCCCACCAACTGCCTCCAGACGAGTTCGTGCTCCATGATGACCTCTCCGCCGGGGGCGTACGAGTTAGCCGGCTTTCCGGTGAAGCCCAGATGGATATCAACGTCCGTCCGCAGTTCTTCGCCCAGCCGTGGCGCATCACCAAGTGGCTCGCAAGCCGCTATCAGTTCTGGCAGCGCCCGGCATTGGACGGCTGCAGCGTGCGGCGCCGCGCCATCGTGACCGGCGCGACCCTGCCGGGATATGCCGTAGCGACCGTTGGACTGTGGATGATGAGTACCATATCCGTGGCGTTTTTCCTGGCTGCGGGTATGCGAGGCATTAACTACGAACCCCTCCGGCATCCCTGGCGCACCAAGCCCTGGGAGGTTGGCAGTGACTTGCAACCCTCAATCTGGCAGCAGCGGCGGCACGAAGGCTCCTACAGGGCGTTCTTCACGCCTCGGCACCCGCTGCTGCGATTGATCAATCCACCTACGGTGCTTGGCGCCTTGATTATGGGGTATCTGGTCGACAGGTACGTCTTTGACCTGTTTGACCGAATCTACATCCTGGTGCTAGGCATCGGCCTGTCGGCTGTCCTGGCTGTTGCCATCTACTTCCTCGGTCTCCTAATCGGCAAGGTAATCGCCACACAAATCGGCGAAGAACCGACCGAGAGCGGGCAGACCAGCTGGGAGATAGAAGAATTGGCTACGCGCATTGCCCGGGAACGGCTGGAAGCCCGCTTGCAGCAGTTCGCCTGTCAGGCAGGTACGCCTGAGGCTACCCTGGCCAGCGTTCCCGCCGGTCAGCGCACGTTGACCATGTACTTCGAGGACGCCAAGGCAAAGGTTTGCAAGCCGCTCGAAGGGACAGACTAGACCCCACGACGCACCACCGGAACTGGCATGCCAGCTCCGGTGGTGCGTCCAATAGCAATAATTGCAGTCAAGATAGCCTAACGGCCCGAAACCGAAGTTCCGGGCCGCATGCATGCGCAGCCGCCACGCGGCTACAAGTTGTCCAGCACCTTGCTGGGTTCCGGGTGCTCAATGACGACGCGCGCTCCAGCCGACAGCCGGCCCTTGTTGCCGCCGACCATACAGGCGTGCGGTTCCGGGAAACGCACCAGGGGGCGTGTGCCTTGGACCAGATCTAGCTGGTGTTGCTCGGCGAACACCCATGCGGGGCCGCTCTCAGTGGAGTACCGGATACGCAGCATGTTGATCGCAGCCGTCCGGATTTCCTGCGGCTCAAACCAGCCAGGCCGGACAACCACAGGGCAAATCTCCGTCAGCATCTCGATCTTGCACAAGGCAAAGGTCTGCTCACGAACCTGCTGCTCGAGCGCCCGCAAGAAAGCCCGGATGAACGCCGTGCGATGGTCGCGATAGCAACCAATCACCGCCAGCACCAGCGCCAGTGCCAACCAGACGGCATGCCATGGAGTCATCCACATCCATTCCCACGATCCCCGACGAGATCCCAACAAGCCTCGGTCCCAGCTGAAGAACGCATAGTCCAAGAGACTGATGAGGAGCACGGCGCAGACGTAGCTCACAGATGCGACCAAGGCCACCCCCGGAACACACTTCCGTGCCTTCATGGGCGGTGCCGGCGGCAGATTGAACGTCCGTTCGACCACCACTTGGGTAGCCCCCTTTGTAGTCGGAAACGAAAACTATATTACTATACCATAAATGGCATGCTGGCGCAATAATTCCTGGTGGCTGTGGCTGGATTTGAACCAGCGACCAAAGGCTTATGAGTCCTCTGCTCTACCACTGAGCTACACAGCCAGGCTAACTGGGTTATTGTAGTAAAGTTTACGCCGTAAAAAAAGTCCGGCTCCGGGCCGGACCAATTATTGCTTGGTAGCGGGGACAGGATTTGAACCTGTGACCTTCGGGTTATGAGCCCGACGAGCTACCTGGCTGCTCCACCCCGCGACGTATTCATACTATACCTGAAAAACTATTATTGTTCAAGCCGGCCGGTCAGGAAATCAATCCACTGGCGGAAATTGCTCTTTTTGGGCTTAGTCTTTTTTTGGTTAGTGTCGGCTTTTGGCAGGTCCTCCTCCGGCAAAATGATCACTCCCTCTCCTGGCGCCTGCATATTCAGCTTGGCGCGGGCCTCTTTTTCCTTATACGCGTCGGTTTGGTAGTACTGGATGCGGTATTTTAGCTGGTCACGCTCAATCTGCAAATCGTCAATCTGATGTTGCAGCGCCGCAATGTCGCGCCGCAAGTCATAGTTGTGCTTGATTGTCACAACCAGGTAATACCCAATGTAAATCGTGGCCAGTACTCCTAGAACGATGCCAAAATGCAGGCGCTTTACCAGCTGGATCAAGCGTTCGTTCACCAACTGCCTCCCCCGCCGCCGCCAAAGCCGCCACCCGACGATCCGCCGCTGCCGGAAGAGGTCTGCACAAAGTTGTCACCCACCGCGCCCGCAAAGCCGCCGGCAAGGTCGTCAGTCATGGATAAAGCCGTCCATCCCGCATAATGCGACGCGTACCATCCGGACTCGCGCGAGACATCAATCCCCTCAAATTGCTTTGCCCATTCCTTTTCTACTCCCAGAGCGACCGCAAAGGGCAGAAGCTTGCTGAACCGCTCGGGTGTTTTCTCCGGTGCGTCAGTGAAGTTAATCCGATCCTTCTCGGCCACTCCCAGATAAAGCTTGAACCCTTCCACCTTGGCCCACTCGGCGGCACCGGTATCCGTGACGCTTCCCGTGTCCATCGCCTTATCCCATAACCCGCCTTGCTCCGACATTTTGCCGTAATACCCCTTTTCCGTCAGGCGCTGCTTTAAGGTGTTTTTGATACTGGTAACAGTGGCGCTCATCGCCGTTGTATCAACGGCCGATAGAGTGACAGACCGCAAGCCGTCTTCGGCCGAAGTGGCGTTGGCCATTAAAGTCGTAAGCAGCTTTTCCTCATAATCCACGTCGTCGTCGTAGGGCTTCAGCGCGACCAGGCGGTACTCGGCCTTACGCAGCAGCGATTTCTTGCGTGTC
>CBDTXE010000068.1:0-6916 GCA_965364395.1 uncultured bacterium
CGGTACACGGCCGAGACGATCCCGCTCGTGACCGTGCCGCCGAGGCCGAACGGATTGCCGATGGCGATCACCCAGTCGCCGACCCGCGCCTGGGCCGAATCGCCGAAGCGCACGAACGGAAAATCCCGCCGCCCGGAGATCTTCAACACCGCAAGGTCGGACGCGACATCCCGCCCGACGAGCTGGGCCGGAAACTCCGTTCCATCGGGCATGGTCACGGTGATCGACTCAGGCTCGCCCTGCCCATCGGCGGTGACGGCCAAGACGGCAAGACAAGCAACCGCGGCGATGGCAGAGGTGATCCCCGACCCAACCAGCAACTTCTTCCTCAGCCGGGCCCGCCTTACGGCACGCAAACGGTCGATGATGTTGGTGGCATCCTCGCCGTCACGGGCGATTTCAAAGTAGTACTTCTCGGTGACGCCGCCAATGTTGGCCAACTGGTAAGCCAGCAGGAAAGCGGTCTGGTTGTCGTCGGGCGTATGGCGGAATTCATATCCGTCAAACAAGCCCAGCGTCGACACCAGATCCAGCTCCTCGTAAGCCTCACTCTCCAGCTCATGCCGCTTGGCATAGCCGTCAATGGTGGTGGTCTCCGTCAGGAAGTCCAGCCATCGCGGGTCCAGTTCCTGCAACTGGGCAGCGCCCAGCTCACGGCGGTGTTGGGCCTTGGCACGGGCCAGTACAACCTTTCCGCCAATCCGCTCGGCGGACGCCACGATGTCTTTTTGTCTGACTGCCTCGGGATCGTCCCGGTACTGCTTGCGCGCCTCCTCGCTATCCAGCGTGCCGGTGCGCATGAAGGTCATGGCCATGAGATGGTCCTCACTGGTCGCAAAGTTGACGATCCCCATACTGTACCATATTTAGCGCTATTGCGCAACAGGTTACGTTCACCTACGCATGCCTGTACAATAACCATAAGTACTTCGCCCATGGACTTCCTTATTGATTTCCCAATCACCCTCTTAATCTCGATCGCCGTCGGGATGTATTTGCTGATCTATGTCGACCGGCATATTAAGCGCAGTCTGACCAGCAACTGGATGCTGATAGTCTTGGCGGCATCCACTTCCGCCCAAATGGGGCAACTGGCACTGCACTATATATCCAACCCAGTAATCTTTGAAATGGTCGCCTCTTGGCGCGAAACCATGAACTACATCATGATACCCATGGCCATGTTGATGTTCGCGCTGGGGTTTGTCGGCTTTGAGCGCGCCTACAACCACTGGTTTGTTTACGGGCCGCTAAGCCTCTGGTGTATCAGTTACAATTTCCTTCTCCTCCACACCGATTTGGTGCTGGACATCAGCTATGACAGGGCGCAGCACGGCTTTTGGTTATATAGCTTTCCCCATGGCCCCTTGCTGCCCATTTTTCAACTGGCCCTCCTGGCGGCGCTGGCCGCATCGGTCATCCTGTTCATGTATAAGCGCTCAAGGGTCCACGCCGTCGAGCAGCGCAAGCAACTAACCTGGCTGTCATTATCAATAGCCTTTGCAGTATTACTTGGCTTCGCCATCGGCGACAAAACCGACGCCTCACTGACTACGGCCGTTAGTAACGCCTTTATCTTGTATGCCGTTGTCCGTTACGGCTTTCTATCAACCGGCACCACGGCCATCAGCTCCCAGGTAGTCAAGGTCATGCCCGCAGCCATCCTGGGGATAAATAAAACCGGCAGCATCATGTACGCCAACCCCCATGCCCAGCGCGTCCTGGGCAAGTACGGCGACATTCTATCCCTGCACGCCTCTGACTTCTTTCAGACCGAGCGCGAGTACATCCGCTTCTCGCAGTACTGCTTGTCTCCGGTTTTTTCCGGCAAGGACGTCCGCGGCTACGGCGCCGTCTTTAATAAGAACGTCGACCAACCTATCCATTTCAGTATCAACTGCACGGCCGAAACCGATAAGCAAAACAACGTGATGGCCGCCGTCCTCGTGCTCTCCGATGTCAGCGCTTTAAAGGAAGCCGAAACGCAGCTCCAGCGCGCCAAGCGCGGAGTTGAAAAAGAGGTAGTTGAGCGTACCCGCGAGCTACAAGAGCAGCGCGCCACGCTAAAAGCTTCCATCGACAGCCTGTCGTTGGGCTTCACCATGGTGTCACCAGACCGGCAACGCGTATTGATTACCAACGATGCCATGCGGCGGATATTCAAAATGCGGCCGGGATGGACCATCGGCCAGCTGGACGGCCTATTGCCGTCCCTAGACCTTGACGCCAAAATCCAGGAAGTCCTCGCCCGGCAACGGCCTACCACCGTGCAGGAACTGGACTTTAGTGGCAAAGTAGTCCGTATCCTCCTGGCACCGGTCGCACTGGCCGACACCAAGCAGCCGCTGGGAGTGGTTATGCTGGCAGAAGATATCACCGAGGCCAAGGTGCTGGACCGCAGTAAGGACGAATTCTTCTCAATAGCCTCACACGAGCTACGCACGCCGCTGACCGCCATCAAAGGCAACACCAGCATGCTCCTCCAGTATTACGACGAAGTATTAAAGCAGCATGTCGACATGCGCGAGATGGTGGTAGACGTCCACGATTCCAGCGCCCGCCTGATCGACATCGTCAACGATTTCCTTGATGTTTCCCGCCTGGAGCAAGGCAAGCTCAAATTGGATCTTGGTCCCGTGGCCATAGACGAGGTTGTGGAGCGCATCGCTTATGAAATGGGCGTTACGCTGAAGGCCAAGGACATCCAGCTCAAAATGAAGCCGCGGACCCTTGGCACCCTGCCTATGGTGGTGGCCGATAAGAACCGGCTCCAGCAAGTGCTTTACAACCTCGTAGGCAACGCCGCCAAGTTCACCTCGCAAGGGTCAATAACCATCGAGTGCACTGCTGGCGGCAAAATGATGGAAGTCTCGGTCACCGATACGGGCGCCGGCATTCCCGCGGAAAACCAAAAGCTGCTTTTCCATAAGTTCCAGCAAGCGGGCAGCAGCATCCTGACGCGGGATACCACCAGGGGCACTGGACTAGGCCTGTACATCTCCAAGCTGCTGGTTACTGGCATGGGAGGGCGCCTTATCCTCAAGCAATCCACTCCCGGCAAAGGCTCCTGCTTTGCTTTCACACTGCCCATTGCCCAGGTGCCGCCGCCCAAGTCCTAATAATTACGTTTTGCAGTAGGGCGGCCGTGGCCGCCCTACTGCTTTTGTCCCTACTGCTTCTTGAAGCGGGTGACGCGGTAGCGCCCGCCCTTGACCTCCAGCACGGCCTTCCACCGGTCAAGGCGCCCGTTTGAGTAGCGCGCCGACCCGTCGCAGTTGCGGTAGGCCGTCACCCTGCCCTGCCGCGGGGCAATCTCACCGCACTTCGCCCGCACCCGGATGCAGCGGATGCCGGCCCGGCGGGCCTCGGCGTTGCAGGCGCTGCGCGCCTTGGCGCGTAGCGCGCGCTCAGCGGCGCCTTTGGAGCGGTCCTGCGCCGCGGCCGGTGGCACAGCCACCGCCAGCGTTGCGGCGGCGGCCACTGGCACCATCCATCGGATCATTTTGTCCCTCCTGGGACGTGGACAAACAAGCCAACAGCGTTGGCTCCGTCTTGTATACCAGACTCCGGCCTAGCCCGCCAGTGTCCTAGCGATCGCCGGTTCAATATCATCCACGCGAATGACTACGCCGGCAATCTTGTAGCTACCGTCGCCGGAGCGCTGGACAATCTTGCCGCGGTCAAAGAACCGCACGTATTTGCCGTCGGCAGCCTTGATGCGGTACAGCGTCTCGTAGACCGGCGCTTTTCCAGACATCAGCCGGCGCATCGATTCCATCATCGACTCATAGTCATCGGGGTGGACCAGTTTGGTGAAATGCTCGTAGTGGTAGAAATCTTCCGCCGGGTATCCCAGCATCCGGGCCTTGTTGTCACTGAAAAATACGGCGCCGCTGGGCAGCTCCATCTCCCACCATGCAATGCCGCCGGCCGCCATGGCATCCTCTAGCCGCATCATCGAATCTACGTCTGGCATGTGCTGCTTCCGCTTATGTTGCAGACATGATAGCACTTTGCCGGCTGCCAAGTTACTTGCTTTTTCTGTATATTCTGGTATATTGCCAAATCATGACTATTCCCGGCCGACTGGCACTTCCCAACCTGCCCTCACTGGACCGCCGCTCCCTCAAGTACGGCGCCTTGGTCTGCCTATTGATGGCCGCGGCAGCGGGCACCTTCATTGGCCTGCAACAGTACGGCAAGGCCCAGCAAGATCTCTCCGCCGCCCGTGGCCAGGCGGAATCATCCCGCCAGCGCATCGGCCAGCTGGAAACCGAGTTAAGCTCCGTCAACGCCCAGATCGAGGAGCTCAACGTCAAAGTCAGCCGCCAAAACAGCCAGCTAATTGACTATGAAAACCAGTTGGCCGCCGCCAAGGACCAAGCGGCCCAGGCGCAGCCTACGCCTACGCCGGCTCCCGCCGTCAGCCAGTCCTCATCGGACGATCTTCTCTCCCGTTTTTTCCGCCGCAAGAACTAAAACGCCGGCTCAGGCAACTCCTGTGGGCGTGCATCGATAAACTTGAAAAGCTGCGCCGGACGGTGCCGCCCGCCGCTTTGCATTTCATTGGTCGCCTCAATCAGCCCCAGTGACATGTATTTTTTGCGAAAGTTGCGCTTATCCATGTTGCGGCCAAATATGATCTCATAGGTCTTTTGTAAGTCTGAGAAAGTGAACCGCTCGGGAAGCAGTGAATAGGCCGCGTTGGTGTACTGCAGCTTAGCCCGCAGCCGCCGCAGCGCATACGCCAGGATCTCGTCGTGGTCAAACGCCAGTCCACCCGCGGTCAAGGCGTCGCCCAATTGCGGCGCCTGTACCTCCGGAGAGGTTCCCAGGTTAAGGCGCTGCCGCGGCACCAACGCAAAATAGGTCACCGTCATCACCCGGCCGCGCGGATCGCGCTTGGGGGCGTCAAAGGTATATAGCTGCTCCATAAAGACGTGCTCCACGCCGGCCTTTTCCTGCAAGATACGCTTGGCGGCGTCCCGCGTGGTCTCATCCCGACGCAAAAAGCCGCCCGGCAGCGCCAGCAGCTTAGCGTACGGGTCGTTACGGCGGCGGATCAGCAGAACTTTCAGTCGGTTTTCTTCGATCGTGAAAATCACGACGTCAATGGCTATCTGGGTATCTTCTAAGTGCATGACTACGGGGTCGGTGGACGGGTCCATGCCTTTCATCCATTATTACCTAATATTATAGCATAAATACAAGTTCTTGTACAATGTACACGAAATAACTGTTGACTTAGTGTGCGTTGTACATGAATATGGATTTAGAGTTAGTTAGTGTTCCTCGCACACTACTCCTTGTCCATTGACATCTACTCTGGAGGGAGGGAATGGCACTAGGCCTGGAAGCCCTGCGGCAAGCCCGGCGCCCGGAAGACGTATTTGGGGCGCTTGGCAGTAACGCCGCCCACCAAGAGGCATCTGCCAAAAAGCTGTACCACCGCCTCAGCCATGCTTTCCACCCCGACACCAACGGCAACGACGCCCGCGCCGAGGAAGCCTTCAAGCTTCTGGGCCAGTGGTGGCAGGCCGCCCAAGACGCCATCCATGATGGCACCTACGGGCAGACGCCGGCTACACCGCTAGCCACCATCAAAACCGGCCGCCACGAGTACGCGGTCACCAGTGTCCTCACCGCCACCCCGCTGGCTGCGCGCTACCGCGCAGACGGCCCGGACGGCGGCGTGGTCATTAAGGTGGCCAGCGACCACCGCGACAATGACCTTCTGCATGCTGAAGCCGAGACGCTCCGGCACCTCCGCGAGGACGGCGCTAAGGCGGCAGGCTTCCTGCCATTTCTGCCGGAGCTGGAACGCAGCTTCAGCTACCACGATGGCGGCCCGGCCCGCCAGGCCAACGTCTTTAAGGACATCCCCGGCCTGGTGGCGTTAACCGGCGTCAATGAGGCCTATCCTGGCGGCATCGACCCCCGGGACATGGCTTGGATGTGGCGGCGCCTGCTGTGGGTGCTGGGCTACGCCCACGCCCGCGGCGTGGTCCACGGCGCAGTCTTGCCGCCCCACGTCTGCATCCACCCGGAGGGACACGGGCTGGTTCTGGGCGAGTGGGCGTACGCCGCCCACGACGGTGTGACCATCCAGGCGATGCATCCCGACTACCAAGACTGGTATCCGCCCGAAGTCGCCAAGAAGCAGCCGCCCACCCCGGCCACCGACATCGCCATGGGCGCCCGGTGTATGGTGCAGCTCTTGGGAGGAGACCCGGTTACCGGGCAACTCCCCAGCACCATTCCCACCAAGCTCCAGGCCCACCTGCGCGGCTGCCTACTGGATTCCCAGCGCCAGCGGCCGCAGGACGCCTGGGCCCTGTACGACGAGTTCCTGGAACTGGTGGTGGCCCTCTGGGGTCCGCGCCGCTTCCGTCCCTTTACCCTCCCCAACACCTAACACCAACAAGGAGCCACCATGGGCTACACCACCTGGGATGCCGGCGACTACGCCGCCCGCAACAACTACCGCCAGGCCACCGGCACGGCCTTCCAGTTCTCCGCCGCGCAGGCCAGCCGGCCGGCGCACCTGCGCCAGGTCCACCCCCTGCTGGACCCCAAGTGGACCAACCAGGCCGGCGAGAAGATCCGCGAGAGCCTGGACTCGGCCGCCCATCCCAACGCTACCGCCATCGCCGTCGGCTTTGACGAGACCGGCTCGATGGGCGAGGGTCCGGTGATCATCCAGCAGAAGCTGGGGACGCTCAAGGGCGTCCTGGACCGCAAGGCCTACGTCACCGACCCGCAGATCGCCATGGGCGCCATCGGCGACGCCCACAACTACGAAGTGGCGCCGCTGCAGTTCGGCCAGTTCGAGTCCGGCATCGAGCTGGACGAGCAGCTGGACAACATCTACCTGGAGGGCAACGGCGGCGGCAACGGCGGCGAGACCTACGGCCTC
>CBDTXE010000069.1:0-6845 GCA_965364395.1 uncultured bacterium
GTTTTGGACTTTGTACCAGCTGGGGAAGATGTCGGTTCGTCGCTGGCGGGTGGCCGTAGTGACGGCGGTGCCGGTAACCGCGTCCAGTGTCAATGTCTGGATGCCGGCTGGCTTCTGCCACGTATTGGTGGCCGGATAGGCCTGCAGGATTTCACGCATGTACTCATTCCAAATTGGCGCGGAAATCGTGACGGCGCTGTTGCTCATGGGGCTGTTATCGTTGTTGCCCGCCCAGACCCCGGTGACCACGTCGGGCGAGAAGCCCATGGTCCAGGCGTCGTTGTAGTTCTCGGTGGTGCCGGTTTTGGCGGCTACGGTGCGGCCGGGGATGTTCAGGGGGTTGTTGAAGCCAAAGATGTAGGTCCTGGCACGGTTGTCGCTAAGCATGTGCGCCATCAGGTAGGCGATCTGGGGATCCAAAACGCGCTTGCCGGTAGGCTTTTCATTGTCTTCCAGGACACGGTTGTGTGGATCGGTAACTTTGAGGATAGGAGTCTTCTCAAAGTGCATGCCGCCGTTGGCAAAGGCCGAGTAGGCATTGACCATGTCGTTGAGTTTGACCTCGCCGGAGCCGAGCACCAAACTCAGCCCGTACTTGTTTGGGTCTTCATGGAGCGTGGTGATGCCAAGGTCATGGGCGGTCTTGATGGAGGCGCGCACTCCCGCGATATAGAGCATTTTGACGGCCGGTATGTTGAGTGATCCATCCAAGGCGGTACGCACTGACTGGACGCCGTAGTTGCGGCCGGAGTAGTTTTTGGGCTTGTAGCCGCCGCCAAAGTCCGTGGTTACGTCGTAAAGGGTGCTGCCGGGGCCCCAGTTTCCCTTCATGGCGGTGGCGTACACGATCGGCTTAAACGACGATCCCGGCTGCCGGCTGGCGAGGGCGACGTTGAAGGCGCCGTCCTTGGGGTCGTTGGGGTTATGTGAACCCACCATTGAAAGGACTTGGCCGGTCTTGGGGTCGGCCGATACCAGGGCGACGTTAGAGCCTCCGGAGCGGCGGATGGCGGCGATTCCCCGGGGCCCGGCAATTACATCCTGGGCCTTCCTTTGCTTGTCGATATCGAGCGTGGTGATGACTTTAAGGCCGCCTTCTTCAACGCGTTTGGTACCGTACTTTGCCGCCAGGTATTCCAAGGCATACTGGGAGAAGTGGGGGAAATCACTGACCTGGGTCTGAATATTGGGCTGGGCGTTTAGGCCGATCTGCTGCTGCAGCCCAACGACGTTGGGGACGGTGACCTTGGCGGCCTCGCCTTCCTCCTTGCTGATCATCTTCTGTTCAACCATTTTCTCCAGGACAAGGTGCTGGCGGACCGTCAGGTCGTCAATATGGGCGCCGTAGGGGGAGTAATAAGTTGGGAGCTGGGGAATGGCGGCAAGGATGCTTGATTGCTTCAGGTCTAGAGTTGAAGCGCACTTGGTGCCGGCGGGCTTGCCGTCCAGGTTGGCCGGGAAGTATGTGCGGCAAGCGCTCTCAATCCCATATGCCTGGTTGCCGTAAGGGATTTCATTGAGGTACAGCTTGAGGATGTCGTCCTTCTTATAGAGCTGCTCAATTTCCAGCGCCAAAATCAACTCTTTGATTTTGCGGGTGTAGGTACTCTCCGGAGTTAGCAGGGCATTTTTCACGTACTGCTGGGTGATGGTCGAGCCGCCGCCTTTGCTGCGGTCACGCGTGATGACGCCGGTGAAGGCGCGGCCGATGCCCTGGACGCTGAAGGCCCCGTGCTTGTAAAAATCCTTATCTTCAATGGCGACGGTGGCTTTCTTGATGTAGTCCGACATGTCATTGAACTCCACGACCTTGCGGTTTTTATCGCCGTGAACCTCATATATTTTTGTTTGGCCGGTGCGGTCATAGAACTCCGTGTTTTGGGAGCCAATCGTGGCGTTGATCTTGCCGGGGCTCGGCAAATCCTTGGCAAAGTAGAGGAAGACCAAAAAGACGGTTACCAGCCCGGCGCCCGCGATCTTACCCGCCCGCTTGGCGCCCTCGGCGTTGAGCCAGTACCGTTTGAAGCGGCTGGGCGTGAGGAATGAGCCAAAGAAAAGTTTGGCGCGGACTTTAAGGCTTCTTTCATTGCCGCGAATAACGCGTCGCTGGGCCATCGTGGTTGGCGTACTCCTTTGCAGGCATTATAAAGCCTAGCGCTTCGCGCGCCAAGGGAAACTGCTTATGGCGCACGTATTACGGCGGCCCCTTATGTTATGATGAATCCGATGAAAGACCTGATTTTCAGCCGAGCCCAACAAGTGGTCGTCAAGGAAGACCTGGAGCAGCTGTTGACGACAAAAAAGCTGCGCGTCAAATTTGGCATTGATCCCACTGGCCCTGAGCTGCACTTAGGTAGGGCGGCCACCATCCATAGACTGCGCAACCTGCAGGAGATGGGGCACACCATCATACTGATTATCGGTGACTTCACGGCTAAAATTGGCGACGCCTCTGACAAGACTAGTGAACGCCAGCCGCTAACTGATGCCCAGATTAGTGCCAATATGCGCGATTATAAGCAGCAGCTGGGCCGGATATTGGACATGGAAGCCGTGGAATTCCACCACAACTCGGAGTGGCTGGGCGCGCTTAAGTTTGATGAAGTGATAAAGCTTGCCCAGCAGTTTACTGTGGCCCAGATGATTGAGCGCGAGAACTATGCCATTCGCTTTAAAGAACAGCGGCCGATTGGGCTGCATGAGTTCCTTTACCCCATCTTGCAGGGGTACGATTCGGTTGCTATCAGGGCCGATGTGGAAGTAGGGGGCACGGACCAGCTGTTTAACCTGCTTGCCGGCCGGACGCTACAAAAGCATTACGGACAAAAACCGCAGCAGGTGCTGACGTTTGATTTGCTGACCGGCCCCGATGGGCGGAAGATGTCGACGTCTTGGGGAAATGCCATATACATCACGGACGAGCCGGACGACATGTTTGGCAAGTTGATGGCAATAAATGACGAGTTGATTGCGCAGTACTACCGCATCTGTACGGACGTCCCGACGGACGTGATTGAAACGGTTGTGCAGGACATTGCTTCTGGCGCCAACCCGCGGGATACCAAGGCAAGCCTGGCGCGCGAGATCGTGGGAATTTATCACGGGCAGGACAAGGCGCTCGCAGCCGAGGAGGCGTTCAACCGGCAGTTCCGCGATGGTGGCCGGCCCGCCGAAATCCCTACGCAAAAGCTAACCAAAAAGCATTGGGACCCAATTGACCTGCTAGAAGCCTTAAAGATGGTAGACAGCCGGTCAGATGCCCGCCGCCTGCTGGCTCAGGGCGGAGTACGCCTGAACGACGCCAAAATTGACGGATCGGAAGTCACGGTTAAGACCGGTGACATCCTGCAAGTAGGCAAGCGCCGCTTCGTGGAACTAAGGGTAGGCTAAGCCGGTGAATCTAGGCGTAAGGGTAGAGACGCTGAAGGGCGTCGGCAAAACGATGACTGCCAAGCTGGAGCGGCTGGGAATCCATACTGTGGGGGATTTGCTGCACCATTTTCCAAGGCGGTATGAGGATTTCTCCGAAATAATTCCTATCCGGTTGATGAAGCCAGGACCAGTTACCTTCCGCGGCCAGGTGGCGCGGATAGCGGCGCGGCGGGCGCGGAGCCGGAAGTTGACCGTAACCGAGGCCATCGTCACCGACGGATCAGGCACGGTTAAGGCAATTTGGTTTAACCAGCCGTTTCTGGCCAAGCAGTTTCCAGTGGGCACAGACGTGCTGGTATCCGGAAAACTGGAATTTAGGAACAACGACCTGGCGCTGCAATCGCCGGCCATTGAGTCAGACGAGCCGGATACCAGGCATACCGGGCGTATAGTCCCCGTATATCCGGAAACCGAAGGCGTCACCTCCAAGCAGCTGCGCAACCTCATAATGCCCCTGTTGCCGCTGGTGTCCGGCCTGCCTGAGACCCTGCCCACCCAGACCGTCAAGCAGTCACGCCTGATGGCGCGAGACCGGGCATTGCTGGAGATACACGCACCTACTAGTCAGAATAACCTGAAGCGCGCCCGCCACCGGCTGGCTTTTGAGGAGCTGTTCTTTATTATTGCTGCGGCGCTAGTTATCAAGCGCGAAATCCAAACGGAATCGGCCCCTAGTATCCAGTTGAAAGTTCCGGTGGCGCAGGAGTTTGTGAAAGGCCTGCACTTTGAGTTGACTACTGCCCAACGCCAGGCTGCCTGGCAGATTCTTCAGGACATGGCGGGGCACCGGCCGATGAACCGGTTGCTTGAGGGCGATGTTGGTAGCGGCAAGACCGTGGTGGCGGTGATGGCGGCGGTAATGGCGATCAAAAATGGACACCAGGCCGCGTTGATGGTGCCAACCGATATCCTGGCCCGGCAGCATGGCAGCAAACTGCAGCCACTACTGGACGCGCTAGATGTTACCGGGACGCTGTTGCTTGGCCGCCAGCCGGCGGCGGAAAAAAAGGCGGCCTTGGCCAAGGTTGCCAGCGGCGAGGCCCAGTTGGTTGTGGGGACGCATGCGTTACTGACGGAGGCGGTAAGCTTTAAAAGCCTTGGCCTGGTAATAATTGATGAGCAGCACCGGTTTGGCGTGGAGCAGCGCCAACGGCTCAAACAAAAGGCCGGACGGCTGCCGCATTTGCTTAGCATGACCGCGACGCCTATACCCCGCACGTTGGCGCTGACGGTTTACGGCGACCTTGATATCACTATCATCGACCAGTTACCTGAGGGCCGGCAGCCTATTGAGACCAAGGTACTCCGGCCTAGCGACCGGGATGTGGCCTACGGATTCATTGACCGCCAACTTGCCGATGGCCGCCAGGCATTTGTGGTGTGTCCCTTGATTGAAGATTCCGACGTGTCCGGCGCCAAGAGCGTCACGGCCGAAGCGCAGCGGCTGCGCCAGGGGCCGTTTTCACACCGGCGCATTGGATTACTCCATGGCAAGATGAAGCCCGAGGACAAGGATGCGGAAATGAGGCGCTTTGCCGGCGGTGAGCTGGACATCCTGGTAGCAACCAGCGTCATCGAGGTAGGCATAGACGTGCCAAACGCGACGGTGATGCTGATTGAGGGGGCCGAGCGTTTTGGTTTGGCGGCGCTGCATCAATTGCGGGGCCGGGTTGGCCGCAGTAGCCATCGGTCCTATTGTTTTATTGCCAGCGATTCGATAACCCCTGGCACGATGGAGCGCCTGCAGGCGATGGAGCGCACGCAGGATGGATTCCGATTAGCTCAGATTGACTTGGAGCTGCGCGGTCCCGGTCAAGTCTATGGCCGGCGTCAGCATGGTGACTTGGAGTTAGAAATGGCAGACCTGGGTGACAGCCGCCTGGTGGCGGCGGTCCGCAAAGCGGCTGACGATTTTGTGACCGACGGTGACGCCGTGCTACAATATCCCCGAGTTATTGAGCGTATCAACCGGTTGAAAACAGTTACGTCGCTCGATTAAAACAGCGGAGAAAACCTTCCGTGTATTCGGGATTCATTACCAGCAAACGCACGGTCAATGCCGTGGGCGTTCATCAGCGCTTTGATACGGTGGCCTACCGCATGGTGGCGGCCTATTTTGCCGATGGCACATTTCCGGCGCTGGCCCAGATACTCCACTTTGAAGGCATCAACGGCCCCGACGGCCTCAAAGTTAAGTCGCCGGGCAAGGACGAGCCCAGCCACCTATATGATCCGGTGGCTGACACTGGCCCAATTCCCGAGCACATTATGGGGCACTACGACAGGCTGGTAGAGACGCTGAAGTGCGGCGATATGGTGCGGGCCGCCTTTGAAGCGGCTTGGCTGGCCCACTATGTTTGTGACGGCATGACTCCGGCGCACCACTTTCCATTAGATAAGCACATTGCCGAACATGGCCTGGAGAAGAATAGCCGTGGTAGCTATTCCGTGAGGCGGCCTGGCGAGTCGCCGCTGATGGCGGTGCGGCGGGGCTGGGCGATGCTGGGCGGAAAGGGGCTGCTGACAACACACTTTAACTTTGAAATGGGCGTGGCTACCGCTCTATTGGGCCAGCGCATCAAAATCAAGCTGGATGCGGTTAAGCTGGCGGCTGCGGGAAAGCTGGGGCCGGTTGATTTTTTCAAGCAGGAAGCCCGCGACATTGCGGAGCTGGGGATGTATGAGCGGTTTTACCGCCGCGGCTGGGATCCGCAACTTGCCCGGCTCGTGAAGACGCGGTTGGCGCCCCAGACCGTCCAGGCCATAGGTATCATTTGGCTGCTGGCATATCTGGAGGCGGGGAGGGAGTTGGCCAGGGACGCCAGCGAGGCGCCGACCGTTACCGATGAATTATGAGAATCATTACTGGTAAGTACGGCGGCCGTACTTTGCAGGCGCCGCCAACGCGAGGTACGCGCCCAATGACCGACAAAGTTAGGGCTGCCCTGTTTGATACGCTGGGTGACATCAGCGGACTGAGCGTACTTGACACCTACGCTGGCAGCGGCGCTCTGGGCATTGAAGCACTCAGCCGAGGCGCTTCAAAGGTTGAGGCGGTGGAGTTGGGCGATACGGCAGCCAAAACCATTCGTCGCAACGTCCAAAGTCTGCAAATTGGCATTGAATACGTTCTGCACCAGATGCGCGTTGAATCGTGGCTGGCACGCCAACCAGAAGGCGGCTACGGAATAATCTTCTTCATGCCGCCGTACGCGGCGTTTGATTCAGAGCTGCTGGAACGAACGGCGGCGTTATTGGTGCCGGACGGCATATTGGTCTTGGAGCACCCTAGCCGCAGCCAAGTGCCATCTTTTGCCGGCCTACCCACGGTCATGCAGCGGCGCTATGGTGATGCCACGCTTGCCTACTACCAAATGCCCGAGGAGCCGTAAGGTTGGGGAGGGGCTGGCTTG
>CBDTXE010000070.1:0-6840 GCA_965364395.1 uncultured bacterium
GCCGAGGGCCAGCCCGAGCCCCAGCCGGTTCCGGAGCCGCCGACTGAGGTCAGCGCTCCAGTGGCCGAACCGGTGGTTCAGGTTGCGCCGGAGCCTGCGCGGCCGCGCCCACTGCCCGTACGCCACGAACCAGAGGCCGCACCTGCGGCCAATGGCAACGGCTATGCGGCCGATCGGGCCGGCCAAGTCACTGTGCCTGTTTATGAAGCGGGTCCAGTTGGCGCACCGCGCGTTCCGCTGCCCTCCAAGCACCGGCGCCGACCGGTTGAGGTGCCTACCCAGCCGGTACCCTCGCCGCTACCACCACAACCACCGCCTGCGAGCACGCGGGCGGAGCTTGAAGTGGCAGAGCCTAGCGCGCAGGCAACGGATCCAATTGCGGAGACCGAGCCGCATACGGAGCCCGCGCCCGACCGCTTGCCGGCATCCGGTGGCAACCAGCCGCCGCGCGGTATGCGCCGCAGTAGTGGCGCCAGGCGGAGCCGTACGGCCAAGAATGACCGGCCAAAGAAGCTGGTAACCCCCCGGCGTAAGATTCAGTTCTTCGCCGGCCTGGGGTGGACCGCCCTTCTGGTGCCCGTTGTGATCTTGGCGTACATCGCCACGCAGATCGGCGGCGTCACCACCGACGCGCGCAACACCACGGCTGCCACCATGCAGCCGCTGATCGACAAGGTGGACCGCATCGACCTGTCGCAGGGCTTCCTTGGGGATGCCCAGCGCCGTGCCCAGATGTATGCCACTGAGTGCTTCACCGTCTCCGGAGATGCGCTTGATCAGCAAAAGAGGCTCGACGGCATCGCCGGCCCCGCAAGTTGCGGCTGGAGTGGCGATGGTGCTGCCAGCGTCATCGTGCAGCCCGCACCCAGCCTTGGCTGGGTGTCTAGCGACCGCAAATGGGCCATGATGGCCGTCCAGGTGAGGTTGGCCGACACCGGTGAGTACTTTGCCTACTTGCAGCCCTTTGAGTCCATCAACAATGGCACCCAGGCCCGGTTTGCCGGGCAAGGGACCGCCTTTGGGACCGAGACGGGCGTCAAGCAGGTGTTTGGTCCGGACCAGTGCAAGGATGGCGCCACGGCCGACTTTGACCGGGCGTCAGCCGAGCTTACCATCCAAGACTTCATGGATGGCCTGACCGGCCGCCGCGGGATCGATATCGACTACCTGCTAGACAGGCGGACGGCATTTGGTCCCATGGGCACTGCCTTTGGCCGCGCCACCGTGGAAGACGTCCAGCCTTGCGACCTAGTGGGTAACGTCCAGTACGCCACGGCTACCGTGATGTTCAACGGCATCGGCGAGAAGACCAAGTACACGTTCAGCTATGCCTTTGCGCTGACTGAGCAGCAGTCAGGCTCAAGGTCGGTCATCAAGATCAGGGACTTCGGTCCTGCCTGGTGGCTCAACTCGGACGAGGCGCAGTCATGATTGACGGCAACAAGTACCCCGTCTGGGATTTCACCGAGCTGCGTAGGGCCAAGGAGATCCGTGTTCTGACCTGGCTTACCAACGGCCTAGGCATTGCGCTGTGGCAGGTGGCGCTGGCAGTAGCGATCGCGTTCCTGCTGTTCTTGGTCAACGCGGTCATTGGGCTGCTCTCCACTATTCCGGGTGCCATCGGCAGCTTCGCTGCCGGCGTAGCCTTGGTGTATGGGTTTGAGCAGCGCGAGACACACGGCAAGGACCTGAAGCGGTATTTGAAGGACATGACGATGGGGCAGTTCAAGACCACGCTAATCGTAGACCGGCAGTGGCGCAAGCCGCCCGCACGGCTCAAGATGGCGCTGGACTTGGTGCTGCGCTCAACCCCACAATCCGACCGCGAGGTGGACGATGGCAGTCAGTGAGGCCCCTGCCGCTAAGCGGGAGGAAGGCATCAAGGAAAGCCGGCGGGGCGCCAGACGCCTGGCCGGCTTCCTGGGCCCGCTACAGCGCGAGCCCAAGCCGAAGAAGAAGTCCAAGATGCCGCCGGTGCCGGTCAAGCGTATTGACGGCAGCGTAGTGGTCTCCCGCAAGGGCAAGTACATGTACTACGTCCAGCTGGGGAATATCACCGCTTACGATTGCCGCGCCGTCCGCTTCAAGCAGCGGAAGCGCGACGCCCTGGCGGAGGTCATTGCCTCGCTTCCTGGACGGCACGTGCACCTGGTTGGGCTCAATCCTGAGCTTGACGCCAAAAAGCTGGATGATGTACAAAGCCGCCACTTGGTGTCAAGCGCTAGCGACACGCAGAAGCGCCGCCATGCCAAGACCCGTCGGCGCACAAGCCAGCAGCTGGCCAAGAAGCGCTATCGCGAACGGCGAGTCTACCTGGGCGTAAGCCTGGAGGAGACACGCCCGTTTGCTGAGCAGTTTGGTGCCTGGATGGCTGGACTGCTGACGGCCGACCCGGTGGCTAACGAGGCCGTGCCGGAGGAGCTGTTTGCCGAGCAGATCAAGGAGTTCAAGGCTCTGCTCAAGTCCAAGGGTGTCGAATTCCGTCCGGTTGACCAGTCAGAACTGGTCTGGATGATCCAACGCAGCTTGCTGCGTGGGCAGGACAACCTGCCGGATCTGGGTTTTGACGGCGAGCCGATCTCTCGAGAAGCCGACCTTGTCCGTTTGGGCCGGGTAGTGGCGGACGACGAGGTTGACCACTTGCTGATCGACCAGCTGGGTGAAAGGTCCTATGTGACCTGCCTGGCCGTGGCCCAAATACCGCAGCCGATTCCCAAGACGGAATGGCTTTTCCTGACCGACCAGTTCGGGCGGCCAGTGGAGTTCTCCGCGCGCATCTACGTCAAACCTTCCGGTACCGTTGGCGCCGAAGCCCGGCGCCGGCAGACGGTGCTGGAAGGCAAGATGCGCGAGCTGGTTAAGCAAAAGGTAGCGACGGCGGCTCGCCGCCGCGCGCGACACGAGCTTGACCAGAACGCCATCCTTCTGGACTACGCCGATAAGGGCGGACACCTCGTCTACACGGACGTACAGCTGTTCCTTTCGGATACGTCGCTGGAGCGGATGAAGGACACCCGCAGCCACATCATCGGCACGTACGGTTCGCGCGGCATGAAGTTCGACGTGGATACGATGGGCCAGGGCGACATGTGGCTCAGTGCCTACCCTGGCAGCGACCACCCTTACGATGCGCATACCCTGTGGATGTTCCCGCAGGCGTTCGCCACCGCCATGCCCCACGCCACCTCGGCGTTTGGCAACGGTGGTGCCTTCATGGGCACGGTGTTGGGGTCTGAGCGGATGCCGTTC
This sequence comes from uncultured bacterium, assembly GCA_965364395.1. Lineage (GTDB taxonomy): Bacteria > Patescibacteriota > Saccharimonadia > UBA4664 > SCTI01 > CBDTXE01. The sequence continues at coordinate 3,250 of CBDTXE010000070.1, forward strand.
CTGTACTCGCCACACCACGCGATCAAGAAGGAAAACGACCATAGCGTGGCGACGGTCATCGTTGGTCCATTGGGGAAGGGTAAGACCTTCCTGTTGCTGAGCTTCGGCGCGGCAGCGGCCAAGGACGGCCACATCGTCATCCTCGATGAGAACAAGGGCGACACCCAGAAGCGCCTGCTGGAAGAGATTCCGCTGGTGCCGGTGACGTCGATTGACTGGCCGGATTACCCGGGGGTTTTCAATCCCGGGATGCTCGGCGAGACGATCGAAGAAAAGCATGACCTCATGCTGGACTTCCTGAAGATGTGCTCGCGAGGCTGGAAGGATGACTGGGAGATCGACCTGGATCAGGAAATCTGGGCTGAGTTGGAGCGGTCCCTGGAGCGCCCCAACATGATGCGGATCGTGGAAAACCTGCACTCGCAGCCTAAGGACAGCCCGGCCAACCGTCTTGGTGGGTCGTTGATGTCCGTGGCCAAGAGCCAGCACGCGCCGTTGTTCTTCTCGACGGAGTGGCACTGGAGGGATATCCCGGACATCTTGCAGCCTGGAGTTATGACCATCGCCCGTTTCACGGGTCTGGCCATCCCCGACTCGCCCAAGACCAACAAGGACGAGTACTCCAACCCGGAGCGTCTGGCCATCCTAGCGCGCAGGCTGAGCAACTATCTGTACGCCTTGGTCTCGGAAGACCGTGACCTGCCGGTGACGATCTGCAAGGACGAGTACCACATGGACGCCCGCCTTGGCGGACGAACCTTTGTGGACCACGTGGCCCGTATCGGCCGCGCCAAGCAGACCACCATCATCGTGGCGTCGCAGAGCCTGGAAGACTTCCCTGACAATTCCTGGGAGTACGTGTCCACGACCATCGTGCTGGGGTCGGAAGACCCTGACGCGGCGCTCAGGGCTGCCAAGCGCCTGAACCTGGACGTGACTACTGAGCCGCTGCAGCGTTATTACTCTGACCAGATCATGGATCTGTCGCCGGAGGACGAGCCCACCCGAAGGGGTGAAGCTTACGTCCGCATTCCTGGCGGCCGAGTTGCCAAGGTTCGGTTTGAGGACTACCAGCTGTGCGGGGCGTTTGTCTCCAACCAGGAGGCGGCGCTGGAACGGGAAGAGGCGCGCTTGCGTGTCATAAACGCGATCAAGACCAACGGGATCATCAAGGTCAACCGTCCGGCGACGCGTGAAGGAGCGATTCGCCGGCTCGCCAGCCTTAACCCGGCGCGTTTCGGCCTCAGTGAGGAGGACCTCGCTAACAATGACCATGGCGACAGTGCCAAGGTTGACGGCCTTGTTGCCTGGTTGATGGAAATGCAGGAAGGTCAGGAGGTCTGGGCAGAAGACGCCAAGCTCTACCAAGTCCATCCCGTACACATGGCGTCAGCGGGCAAGCAGCCAGTGGCTGCCTTCGCCGGCGAACAACAACCAGAAGGAGTGAAGCCATGAGCTTCGAGAACGCAGGTGCAGAAGTCAAGGCCCTGGTCCTGCTCGCAATCGTCATCGTGGTGGCGATCTTCGCCCTCCCGCGTGCGCGGGACGGTGAGTGGATGCAGGCTCTGGGCTTGGTTCTCGTCGGCGGCGTCGTCTACATGATCGTCAACGAGCCCAGCACGCTCGGCGACTTCGGTGCCGCCGTCAAGGACCTGTTCGAGAAGGGCTAGCCTCCTTCTCGGACGCCTCAACGCTTCCGGGTTGGCCACGCGCCGACCCGGAAGCCCGACTTAAGCCTTCAAGATGGGTCTTGAAGATTTGAGTCGGGCAGCCATCCCGTTACCTGCAGAGGTATTATTAGAGCCGAAGGCACGGCTAGTTCATCGACAATCCTGAAAGGACACATTGCTAATGACCCGCGCACGAGCACTGCATGGGCTTGCGCTGGTTTGCGCATGCCTGTCCTTGCTTTTCGCCCTGGGGGCAACCCCGGCAGTGGCTGCGGAGTTTCCGGCGCCTACCGGCCTGGAGGCGCAGCCGTCGCCGGATGGCGGCGTCAGCATGTCATGGGAGCCGGGAGAGTTCTCCGACCTGTCGCAAGTGGACCTCCTGAAGTCGTACCAGGTAAGGCGCGACGGCAAAAGGGTAGTCACCATGGCCGCCGTGAACGGCGTCGCCAAGACGGCGTACGTCGACCAACCCCCTCCGGGCACGCACCGCTACACCGTAGTGGCCGTCTACCAAGGCGGCCGCAGCAAGCCCTCCAACATGGAGTTGGTCAACGCCACCGGCAGCGTTGCTGGACCACCGGCGCCCGACGCATCGTCGGAGCCTACCGAGTCGATCACCGGCTCTGGCTGGCGTGAGTTCATCGGCGGGCCGGACCTGCGAGGCGACAACAAGCCGACTCCGTTTGAGGAATACGGCGGCACGCCAGCCATGACGGAAATCCCTGACAACTACGACCCCGGTCCCTTCAACATCGACGATGCCTTCTTGGCGTTGTTCGACCTTGGGTTTACGTGGTTGGTTGCGGGATCCGAAGGTCTGTATTTGCTGGTGAACGGGTTCTTTAATTGGACCCTGCAGACAAGTGCCTACGACTGGCTGGTGGACGTCACCGGTGGGTTTGTCAAGGTTGTCGGCGGTAGCCCAAACTTCGTCGCCTTGGTGACGATTATGGTCTCTGTCGGTGGCCTGGCGATGATGTGGGCGGTTCGGAAGGGATCGTACCACCAGTTTGGGAAGCTGCTAGGTGTTGCCGTTGGTGCCGCCATGGCATTGGCGTTCCTGGTCGCTAGCCCAATCGTCGCCCAGAAGTGGTTCGTTGAGAAGTCGCTGCGAGCCGCCAACGGTGAACTGGGAGGTGTCAAAGAGCTGTCGGTGGGCACGGACGCGGATGTCAATTTCCGTATGACCGTGGTGCCAACGTACTTTGGCAACGAGATGGAAAACCAGCGACGGTTGGCAGAAAACCAGGACTGGATCGTTCATCAGTACCTGACGCACTGCGCCGAAGTCTTTGGCAAAGTGGACTACGTCACACAGGAGTACATGACCGGTACGCGCACGCCCTGGTGCGAGGCATGGATCCAGGCTTACAACTCCGGTGAGGAAGACCGGATCGACGAGTTTGAATCCGCCCTTGAGGAAGCCAACGAAAGCGCGTTCAAGTTCTATCAGGGCCGTCGCCTCGAGCGCTACGGATTCCTTACCATGAACTTGATCAGCGGCGACGTGCACATGGTCCTTAAGGGCCTGTACGGGGCAGCCATTTTGGTCAGCGTCTTCATGGCGCTGTTTGAATTGGCGTTGGCAGTGATCTCGCTACCAATCCTATCCGGCCTGTTCCCGCCGCTGATGAACTTTGCTATGCGGCGGGGCGGATCCTTGGTTGAGCAGGTAGTCAAGGTGCTGCTGGCAGCCGGTTGCATGGTCGCGCTGATTTACGGCGAGTGGGCATTGTTTGCCGGCATGGAAAACCAGAACTACTTCCTGCGGCAACTGGTGGTCACGCTTTGCGCCGTCGCGGTCGCCTATTACGGCTGGAAGCTGTACCGGCAGATGCGCAAGGCGCGGCGGCGGTTCAACGTCCGTCACGGGGGCGAGGATCCCTCCCAGAAGGCCTGGCGTCGCTGGGCAAAGAAGGGC
>CBDTXE010000071.1:0-6631 GCA_965364395.1 uncultured bacterium
GACTCGCGACGATCTGACCCGTGGGACAGCCTCACGAAACCGGACCGATTGAAGCGCACGCCAGCCGTGCAGCAGCCTGGAGGACAACCACCGCATGGCCCGACAACGATTACGCGTCATTCCCCTCGGTGGGATTGGCGAGGTCGGCAAGAACATGATGGCCATTGAATTTGGCAATGACATGATCATGGTCGATATGGGTTTTGCCTTCCCGGATGAGACCCAGCCGGGCATCGACTACATCATTCCAGACACCACCTATATCGAAAAAAACATGCATAAGCTCCGGGGCATCGTGGTAACTCACGGCCATATGGACCACATTGGCGCCTCAGGATATGTCCTGCCAAAAATGCACGTGCCAATTTATGGCACCAAGCTGAGCCTGGCCATGGTGGAGAAACAAATCGAAGAATTCCGTTTAGCTTCCGCCCCAGACTTCCGCGTCTTAGACCCGGACAAGCACGAGCGCGTACAACTAGGGGAATCGTTTAATGTGGAACTGGTGCGCGTGACGCACTCCATACCCGACGCCGCCGCCGCGGTTATCCGCACGCCTATTGGCACGGTCATCCACACCGGCGACTGGCGCCTGGATACCGACCCGATCGACGGCAAGTTCATGGACTTGGCGCGCTTTGAAGAAATTGGCAATGAAAACGTATTGCTGCTCATGAGCGACAGTACCGCGTCGGAGCGCCTGGGCGCCACGCCGGTAGAAAAGCAAATTGAAGCCACCTTTGATGACATCATGGGCCGGTCCGGAGGCCGCGTGATCATCTCCACCTTCTCCAGTTCGCTTACGAGGGTGCAGCTGATCATCAACTCGTCACACAAGGCCGGACGCAAGTTGGCCTTTATTGGCCGCAGTATGCTAGCCAACGTGGAACTGGCGGTAAAGCTGGGCTACATCAAGGTGCCGCCGGGACTGATTACCCGCGTCCAAGATGGCACCAAAGGTCGTGACGACCAGATCGTGATCCTTTGTACCGGTTCGCAGGGCGAGGTCAACTCGGCATTGTCGCGCATGTCCACCGGTGACCACCCCCACGTCAAGATTAAGCCGGGCGACGCCGTCGTTCTGAGCTCCAACCCGATTCCTGGCAACGAGAAAGCCGTGGTCAACTCGGTAGACGCCCTGCTGCGTGAAGGCGCGCGCGTGTACCAGCATTCTTACCGCGACTTGGACGGCCTGGGTATCCTGCACGTATCCGGCCATGCCCCGCAAGATGACCTATCCCAGCTCATCAGCCTGGTAAAGCCTACTTACTTCATGCCCGTCCACGGCGAGTTCCATATGCTGGTCCGCCACGCCGAGCTGGGTGTTAAAAGCGGCGTCGCCAGCGCCAACGCCTACGTTATGGATAATGGCGATGTCTTAGAGATTACCCCCACCGGCGCCAAGAAGGTCGAGCGTGTTCCGTCTGGCATCGTCTTGATTGACGGTTCCGGGGTAGGGGACGTGGAGAACCTGGTCCTGCGTGACCGCCTGGCCTTGGGGCACGATGGCATGCTGGTGATTATCGCCACCGTCGATAAGCGCAGTGGCCGCCTGATGACCAGCCCGGACATCATTTCCCGCGGATTTGTCCATATGAAGGAAAGCGAAGAGCTGATAGGGCGTGTCCGGCAGGAGGTACGTAAGTCCTTTGACCGCCGCGACCGCAGCCGCCCCGCTGACTGGCAGCGCTTCAAACTGCAGTTGCGCGATGACGTGGCGGACTTCCTTTACTCCAAGACTAAGCGCAACCCAATGGTTTTGCCCGTGGTCAACGAGGTAGACTTAAAAAACTAGCATCTGCATTACCGCAAAAAAGGCCGGCAAGAGCCGGCCTTTTTTGTTCTGCCACAACTTGAATATCAGCATAAGCGCTATGATACAATTGGCATACAAGTAAGAGGTGGAGAAACCCTTCCCGTGTCCCAAGAGCAGCCGGAGCCAACAAAGCCCCGCAAGAGCAAGTGGCTGGTGACTGTGGTAATTACTGCAGTTGGCCTGGCTATGGTGGCCGGTTTTATGGCGTACCAGAAGAAGGCGGTCATGGACGAAAACGCGGCCTTTGAGACCGCCCAGGCCAAAGCCAAATCTCAAAAAGCCATGCGGCAGTATGAAGAAGGCGCACGGACGTGGCGGGCGTATATTGATAAATCCCGGTCACAAGATAATAAGCGGCTGGCTTACCTTGAGCTAGGTGCGCTGAGAGAAACGCAGCAGCGACCCAGGGACGCCCTGGCTGCGTACCGGGAGGCCGCCAAACTCGGAAAGTTAAATGCCGCCGCCGCTTGGGGGATAGCCAGGACAGCTGAAGCCACCGGCGACAAGCGGACTGCCGCCGAGTACTACAAGAAAACGTTGGAACTTTACACTTCCCGGACGCAGTTGGCGGAGAACGATCGGGAGTATTTGAAATTCAAGGTACGCCAACTGGAAGGCGACAAATGAGACGTTATCTGTCGCACATTGCCTTTTCAACTATTGTAGCCAGCATTGTTGGCATTGTTTGGGCATCCGTACCAGTTGAGGCAGTGGGGTCTTGCCCGGCCGACCCAACCCGATACTGGGGCCGGCTGGAAAACGAGGCCTATTACACCGGTGAACGCGTTGGGGGAACCTACGTTTGGAACGGCAGCGCCAGATACCGGAGCGGAATGACCAGTTCTTTCGCGCCGGGCGAGGCAGGCTGGGACATCGCCTTTAACGCCAATATTTTCATCGACTCCTTCCGCGTACATTTGGACGACAACTCAGCGCCGCTGGTGTCGGGAAAAACCTACTCGGCGCACCAGGCAAACGCGGCCGCGCTTATCCTGCAAATGCTGGGCATCGATGGTAATTCAAGCCGGCTTGACGGACCCACGGCGGACCGCCGCCAAAACGGCATAACCCTGGCCAACACTCTTTACGGCGAATGGGTTAGTATCATCCGCGAATACGACAGGCGCGGACTAGTCAACTGGAACGACGTCGATGTAATCGCCGATTGTGAGCTCAATGGCAACGGGGCGTACGCCAATTTCCAGGTTATGCCCGATGTCACCATGCAGCACCTGCCGCCCGAGGATCCGGGCGTTGGCATACCGTGGAAAACAGTTACGTTCTATGACCCCGACAATCCATCGCAAGAAATTTGGACTATCAAAAAAGCCTGTGCTAATCTGCACGGACAAGTTAAGCCGCTAACCCGGCCGTCGGATTTTGAGCTAGTCGCCGCCATTGCGCCCGGCGCAAATATTCCGGCCAGCCGCAGTGTCGATATAGGTACTACCTACACGGTCAGGCCGGGCGTCCAAAACATCGGTAATTCCAACAGCAATAACTCAACTCTCACCGTTACCAGTTCGGAAATGTCCAAGGTGACCATTGTCGCCCAGGGCCCGAGTGGGCAAAATCCGGATGCCGGATCGTGCGGGACTCTTTGTTGGCGCTACTCGACAATTGATGGCCCATCGTCACCAATCTTGGCGGCGTTCCAATTCCGGCCAAATAATGGTGCCACCGGACAGGTCTGCTTTACGGCCACCGTCACGCCACGCACCGGAGCCGGTGGGTCCCATAGCGTCACCATGTGCCTAAATATCGCCCAGCCCAAATACCCCTACCTTACCGCTGAGAATGGGAACGTCCACGCCGGCGGCAGCTGCATTCCGGGGGACACCAAGCCCGGTGCGATGGTGCGCGGCAATCCCGGATCATATAGCCAGTACATCGTTTCATCGGCCAACGTCATTGATAACTTCTCATCGCGTAGCGGCAGCGGGGGACTGAATTGGCCGGGATATGGCACGGTCTGCTTGCCGGACCTCAACGCAATTGCGGAAGATTATGAGCCCAGCATGAACTTTGGCGGCTCCGGGTACGGCGTTGCGGAAAGCGCTGCCGGGACAGACGCCGGCTTTGCCCATCAGATGGTGCACAAGAGCGGCAACTTCACGCTGGGGAACGCCGGCGGTACCACTACCATTCGCCGCCGCTGGACCCTGCATGTTCGAGGAAATTTGTACATCGACGGCAATGTCCAGCTGGCCGATTCTGCTGGCGGGGTTAACGCTAAAGATGCGCCATCCTTTGGTGTCATCGTCGACGGCAACATCTTTATTGGCAATCAGGTTACTAGGCTAGACGGCTTCTATTTTGCCAAAGCCGCCGGCGGCGGAAACGGACTGATCAAGACCTGCGCCCGCGGATTTAACGGGCGTGGCCTTGGCCAGCCCGGCGGCTTCACGGAAGCTGAGTGCCGCAACCGGTTGATAGTCAACGGGTTCCTCTATGCGCAGCAATTCCGGTTTGACAGGACGGGTACATGAAACGGCCATCGCTGAAATATAGTTCGGGCATGACCCTTGTTGAAGTTGTCATTGCATTGGCTATCACCGGGCTAATGGTAGCCGCCGCCTTGGCTCCCGGATCGGTGTTCCGCGCCCGTACCAGTTTTACCGGCGCCATTGACGGGCTGGTGGGTAAGCTCCATGGTATCCAAAATGAGTCTGCGCACGCCGTCACTTACCGTCCATGCGCCGGCAATACCTGCGCCAATTCCCAGTACGTCGCTTTTGGCAAACTGGTCGAGTTTACCAGTGGCAGCGGGCTCGTCAGGGTATCAACCTTAGTCGCCGACGAGGATATGACGCAGCGGATGGCGGCTTGCCAGCCGCAGGATATCCGCTTGCGCGACGGGGTCGTATTTAACGGCACTAATGCCGCAATGGTCAGCGTCTTTAATTCCAGCGCCAACCGCCTGTTTACGGCGCCAACCAATTACAACAAAGCCGGCATGAATGGCGCGATCTGCACCGCGCCGGTCGCCGCCGCTCAAGACAAGAAAAGCCTTTCAGATTACGTCGAAGCGCTGGCGCGCCGGCTAAGCAGGGCCGCAATGGCTGCCTCGCCGCCAGTTAGCTGCGCCGTCGGCAATACCAACAATACCTGTAACGTCCTTGTGCCCACCAACTACTCGATCGACAATGGAACCTTTATACAGACCAAGAACCTGTCTTTCCGGTCAACCACCAGCCCATTGACGGCAACGGTAACTTTGACTCCCGCCGACGCCGGTATAATCCGGAGGTTTGATAACTGATGAACCGGCATGCACAGCGTGGCGAGACACTGATAGAGGTTGTGATCGCGGCTGCCATTATGGCGATGGCGGCGGCTTCGTCAATGAGTATCGCCAACGCCGCCTTCAAGACTGGCGTGCAGTCGCGTGAGCGCACAGAGGCTATTTACGCCGTGCAGGACCAGGCCGAAAAGTTGGTCCACTACCGCAATACCCTTATGGAGTCGGGCGTAGCTGGCACCATGTTTACGTCCGGTAATTTTCCTTGTTCCTCCAGCTGCCGTATGAGCGCCGATGGGCGGCAATTCCTTGGAGGCACCCAGACCTACAATGGCCGCTATGTGGTATCAATCACCCGCCAGGCGGAGCCGTCGGGCAGCCCATACGCCCAGAGGTTTACGGTTAGGGCGGCGTGGAACGATGTCAAAAACCACGCGTCATCCTCAGAGGTCCGTCTGTTGCTGGTGGATAAGCGGGGCGGTTCGCTGACCGATTGCGGGGTAGTAGGATGCTAGGCCGACTGCGCCAGCGCCAAGGCTTCACTTTAGTAGAGCTGGTTATTGCCATGGGAATCGCCAGTATGCTGCTGTTTGCACTCAGCCTGGTGGTTATCCAGCTGTTTAGGATGTACCAAGCGGGTGGGGAAGTCAGGCGCACGCAGGAATCGGCGCGCACAGTAATTGAAAGTATCTCACGCGTGGCGCGCGACTCGGCCATGCAGCGGGTGCAAACCAGTGCCGGCGCAATCAAACACGACCGCCTATGTCTTTATGGCACGCCCAATCCCGACGGAACGGCCAAAGTGAACGTCTACGAAGATGTCCAGGAGGGCAATGTCTACCGATTGTACCACCAGGTGTTTGATAGCGTCGCCGTAACTACCTGCCCGGCAACTGCCAATGGCACCCGCACGGCCTTAGGCTCAAGTGACGTGTCGTTCTATGAATTCCGCGCCACAGCTCCGGCACCTGGCGCCCCAGGCGACCAGCTTTTGCAGGTGACGCTGCGGGTGGCTGCCACCAGTGCCCTGGATTTGATACCGGCCGGGGGCACAACTTGTGCGGATAACGCGATGGCATCCTACTGCTCAATTACGTCGTTGCAAACATCGGTTACGCTACGGGGGCTGGAGTCATGATGCGGCGCCAGGAAGGCATCGCCACCATCCTGGTGGTAGTCCTTACAGCCTTACTGATGGTAATTGTCACGACGGCCATGGCCTCCATGATGACGGGGGAATTGCGCCAATCCACCGATAACGCCAATAGCGTGGAGGCCTACTATGCCGCCCAGACGGGTATTGAAGAGGCGGAATTGGAAATCATCAAGCTGCTTAATGGTGGGTCACTGGCATCGTTGGCTCAGCAATCGTGCACCTTCAACAACCCCGGGGGCGCCTTTGGCAAGACATCGTCCTGGAGCTACCGCGGGGGAGCAGTAGAGCTTACTTGCGTGCAGGTCCAGACCCGCGGCGACGTAGAGGATCGCGTGGGGCCCGACCGTTCGGCGCAGTACGTGCTGGGGCCGGCGGCTGGAATCAACCGCTTAGACATGGCATGGAGCGTTGACCCGCC
>CBDTXE010000072.1:0-6575 GCA_965364395.1 uncultured bacterium
GAACGGCGCGGCGGGTTGCCACGTACCAAGTGCAGTAGCCGTAAGCGTATGAGTTGGGTCCACCGGGGGCTACCCGTACCGGAGCACTCGAGACCGACCGGACCGAGGCCGGAGCGGCTGCCACCGAGGATGACTGGCGTACCGGCGCCGCATCGGGCAGGACGCCATCAGGAACGATGACAATCTGGCCGGGCTTGATGCCGGTCACTTCCGCGTTATTAAAGGCGATGATCTGCTCGGCATTGGACTGGTACTTCTGCGCTAGGCTTTCTGCCGACTCGCCGGCGGCAACCTTGTGCTGGATGCCCGAGATGGGCAGAATGACCAGGGCTTGGCCAGGCTTCAGCGAAGTGTCTTCTGACACGTTGTTGGCCCAACGCAGCGTATCGGTGGTGATATTGAAGTTGGCGGCGACGGATGCCAGGGTGTCACCCGGCTGCACTTTGTAGTTCATGATGCCGCGGGTGGAGCTACCGGCCGTATCAACTACTTGCCGCTTGGCCAGAGAGGCATCGCCGGCGGTTGCCAGGCTAACTTGGGAGTTGAGCGTCTTGGCGGTAGTGCTGACATCGGATGTCACCAGCAGGTTGGTTTGGCTGGCAACCTTGGCGGCGACGTCAACGGCCGACGCCTGGTCCAAAACCGAGGCATAGCCTATTTGGTCGGCAAGCGGGCTGACGGTAGCCGACTGGCCGGTTGAACCGGTCAATACGACGCCACCCACCAGGCTGACCACCAGGACGTGCGCGGCAATCCGCGACATGCCCGGCATACTGGCCGCAACGGCCCTTCCCACAGGGGTCAAGGCATTCGTTTTTTCGACTTCCCGGGAGGCCCGGAGCGGTGTGTTTGACAGTTTTAGTTTTGAAGCGGTTGTGTCATCCGCGATGCCGATCCCTACGGGTGGTAGCGAACTAATGACTTCTCTACTAATCTTTTTCTCCACCCCACATTCCGCCGAACAGACGAAACTTCACGTGGGCACTGTTTACTTTGTCTTGCACTCCAGATCGCTGGAGGAAGGAGACATTCGACCTTAGGTTACGTCTCCGTGCGACAGTTCAGACAGGCAATCGACAAGCATAACCACTAGTATCTTATCGCTTTTCAACAGATAAGATGATCGTGCTTACGCTTATCAATGTACAACGGCAGAATAGCAATTACAGCCCAACCTGTCAATACACGAATTTTGGCTTAATTAAGCCAAAACCAGTACTTTTATACTGTAGTTTTAAAAACTAATGACTATTTTGACAAAATGTGTCGTAATAATAGTTCTTATGGCTGCTATTTCAGGTATTTATCGATGTTTGCCTGGTGCTCAGGAAAGGTTTTGGCATAGTGGTTATTGCCCTGCTTATCAGATATGAAGTAAAGGAAATCGTGCGCCTTTGGGCGCGCGACGGCCTTCATGGCATCTATTCCGGGGCTGCAGATGGGGCCAGGAGGCAGGCCCTTGTAAACATAGGTATTGAAGGGCGAGTTCAGCTTTAAGTCGAACGGCTGGTTAAGCGCTTCGGCCGCGTACGTCACCGTAGGATCAGCTTGCAAAGGCATCCCTATCTTGAGGCGATTAATGTATAGCTGGGCCACCATGACCCGGTCCGCCGGCTTACTGACCTCCTTTTCCACGATCGACGCCAGGGTTACTCCTTGGTGCAGCGTCAAACCCATGGCCGCGTATCGCTTGATGATATCGGTAGCGGCTACCTTGGTGGCAAAGTTATCCAGCATGTGCTGGACCAGAGCCCGCGCGCGTACCGGCTTATTGATGTCATAGCTGTCTGGGTATAAGTAGCCTTCCAATGTGGCCCCCTTGGGCCGCGCTTTCAGGAAGTCATTGGCGTATGTGGCGTCTTTTAAGGCAGTATCCAGATCTCCCAATGGCACGCCGCTGTCATCGGCAATCTTGCGCAGCTTCAGCAGACTAGTGCCCTCAGGCACGACCATACGGCTGGTGGAGACTTCACCGTCGGCGATCTTGCCGATAATGCGCGGCGCGCTATCCGCCGGGCTGAGTTCATAAGTGCCGGCTTTCAGGTCGACCCGCTTTCCGGTTAGCGTCGCATACATCGTAAAGGCACCGGCGCTGCGGATCAGGCCTTTCTCTTGCAAGCCATCGGCCAGTTCACCGACACCGGTACCGGTGGCCACCTGGTAGCTCACGGTTTCGGTGCTTTGGCGGTCAACCGGGCGCAACTGCAGGACGCTCCACACCATGAAAGTCATCACGGCCAGGACGGCCAAAGTGATGCCGCCGGCAATGGTGTAGCGCAGCTCATTGTTCATTCAAGTAGTCCTCCAAAATGATGGTGGCCGCTTCTGAATCAAGCTGCGCCGGAATGTCACGCGCGTGGACTCCGCGGCTGCGCAGGCGCTCCTGGGCGGCGTTGGAGGTGTCGGCCTCGTCCTGCAGGACCACCGGCACGGTTCCCAGTAGTGCCTGCAGTTTTGCGGCAAATTTCCGCGTCAGCGCCGTTTGCGGAGTATCGTCGCCATCCAGGTTTCGTGGAAGCCCTACGACCACCGTGGAGGCATTATAACGGGCAACCAGGGCGCCAATCGTGCCAATCGCGTCTTCACCGCCAGGCACGGCCGGCAGCGGCCTGGGCCGGCCGCCGTCGGCCAGTGCAACCCCTACCCGCTTGGTGCCGTAATCAATTCCCAGCAGCGCCATAGGTTACTGGTTGGCAACCTTAACGCTGATCTTGATGTTCTTATTAACCGATGGCAGACTGGTTGCCCATCCCGGCCACAGAGATATTTCCACCTTGTCCACATCCGGTTTTGTCTTGGCTATCTCTACCGCGTCACCGTACTTCTTGCCCTTCAGCTCGTTCTGCAGGGTGGCGGTGTCTACCCGGGCACCGGCAAAAGCTTTGGCGGTGGCACTGAACTGCTGGGCGCCGCTTTCATTGGGTTCACCCTTGGCGGCGATCTGCAGGCTGCCGCTGCCGTCGTCGTAGACTTCTTGGTCGGGGCCAACCTGCTTCTGTGCTTGGGCCTTGGTCAGGTCAGCTAGCTCTGACTGGCGGACCGCCAGCTGCGCGTAAGAAACTTCAACCGCTACCGTGCCGCTGGGCGACTCGGCGCCCACTTCCGGATTAGGCGTGGCCTTGGCTACCGACTGCTGGAAGGATGGCTCCAAAACTTTCTGGCCCTTGCCCGCCTTGCTGGCCAGGTCCTTCATGGCCGCCGCCTTCCCGGCATCAACGGCCGCTTGCTTGGCGCGGTCAATATCGCCCTGGGTAATGACTTTAACGATCTTGGATGTTCCGCCGGTCATCTGGTTGCCTTGCCCGGTAATCTTTGCCTGCTGCTCGGCCGGCAGCCCGGGTATGGTGTACTTGCCCGGACCCAAGTTGTACTGGTCACCGTTGGCGTCAGCCGTTACCGACACCGTCACGGAACCTGGCTTAAAGCCAAGTTGGCCGTTGACCAGCGTTGGTGTGGCACCTGGTACTTGTGCGTCCTCATTGGACCGGAAAACCTTGCCGTCTGCGGCCACAAATCGCGTGCCCGCGACCAGCGTATGGTCTGACATGTCGTAGCTGTTGGATACCGTTATGTTGCCTTTGGCGCGGGTACCTTCATCCTTGCTGCCGGTGGCCTGCACGCTGCCGTTAAGGGTCTTGGTGGTGCTGACTTTGGTGGCTGACAGTATGCCGGCTTCCGCGTCGGTCTGGGCGGCGTCCGGGTCAGCCGTAAAGCCAAAACTTGCCGTCCGCTGCGATCCGTTAACATATAAGACCACCTGGGCGGTTGTCAGGAAGTAGTTCAGCGCGAACAGCCCGGCGATGGCTGCCAAACCGGCCACCGCCCACAGAATGCGTTTTTGCATCGTGCCAATATTGGGTACCGGTGACTTACGTTTGGAGGCGGCGGGCTTGGCCTGCGCGGCAGCCGCGGCTGCGGCTGGGACGGCCACTGGCTTGGCAGGTGGGGTCTCTTTGCCCGGTATCGGCATCACGTCAGCATCGGGCGCAGGCTTGGGTTCTGGCTCCGGGACAGTTACCGGCTTTGGAGAATCGCCCAGCGTACCGCCGTCAATTTCATCATCATTGGGAACGCTGCTTTGCGGGGCCGCCTCCGGCACCTTGGCCTCTTCCCCAACTTGGGATGCCACCGGCACGCCGATCCGGCCTGCCAAATTGTTGGCCACCCGGTCAGAAGTTACCAACACAAGTTCCTTATTGGCATCAGCCGCCGCTTTCTTTAGCAGCTTCAAATTGATGACCGATTGGAAGAGGGTCGACCGCTTTGCAGTCACCATCTGGACTTTGCCGGCCGCATCCGTCGTCAATTTATCAACCGCCGAGGTAATGTCCTCGTCAACTTCCAGGTATATAACGCTGTTGTCTTCAGTAGCCATTAGGTTTGCAAAGTCTTACTTAGTTTCTGTAACATACTCTCGCTGAGCGACCCGGTATTTATAACATCCAGCCCCAGGTTAGCCAGCCCCATCGGTGTAATGTCGGCGTAGCTGGTCAGCTTGCCGGTCTTGTCCACAACGCGGGCAACCTGGGAAGGCTCAATATGGCTGACAATCGGCTTGCGGGCAAATGGCAACCGCTTATACCAATCAGATTTCAAAGCGGCCGTGATTTGCGGCAGGCCCGTGCCGCCGCCGCATAGCAATATGCGCGCCGGCAGGTGGTCTACCCGCGTAAACTCACCCAAACTCAGCTCTACGCCGGACAGCCATACTTTAATGTCGGCATCCACTGCCTTCTCCACCGCCTCGCGGTCCTTGACATGGGCCAGTTTGCCCGCGGAATAGTCCAGCTTCATCTCTTCCGCCTGCTCAAAACTTACGCCGGCAACCTGGGCGATGCGCTTGGTAAAAGAGCGGCCGCCAATGCCAAACATTTTGGTGCCTTCCACGCCGCCGTTGTCTACCAGGGCAATATCAGTGGTGCCGCCGCCGATATCAATGAAGATGGCGCTGAAGTCGCTTGCGTCCTCACCACCGACGCTCTTGGCCACTGCAAACGGCTCCGCCGCGATATTGATGACGTTAAGATCCAGGTTATTGCCAACTTGCTGGAGCGCGCCGATGTGCACCATTGGAGCGAAAGCGTTAAAAAGCTGTATCGAAACGTCGCGTCCTTGAAAACCAATTGGATTGGTTACCCGGTAGCCGTCAATTTGAACGTCCACGATTGCCGTGTTGACCATCTTGACGTCGATTTCCTGCTGGCCGGTCTCCCACGCCAGGGTCTCACGCGCCCGCTCAAATGCCCTGTCCTGCACCCGGTCCAGGATTTTGCGGAGCTCGGGCATTTCTATGCGGCTCTGCGCGTCTGTGCGCTTGTATTTGATCGTCGTCGAGGTACCCTTGACCAACTCGCCGGCTATGCCCATGACGGTATCCTTGGCGACAACGCCGGCCATGCCCTCGGCCTCCTTCAGCGCCGCATCGCAGTTGTCCACCACGCCGGCAATGTCGGTAACCGCGCCGGACTGCATGTCCGTCAGCCGTTGGCGCTTGCGCCCAACACCAATGATCTCCACGCTGTCACCGGCCACTCGGCCAATCAGGGCTTTGACAAATTCCGTACCGATATCAAGGGCCACCAGATATTGCTCCTGGCTGCCTTTCTTGCGGATTTTTTCGACGAACGTCAATGCCATGCGGTAGATATAACCTTACGAGGGTATTGTACCGCCTTCATCATGCATTTACCATAAGCAGCTTGGGCGCAAAAAGGAATCCCCGCACCTGGCAGGGATTCCGACTGTTTCATGGAGGAAACTGTTGTATTGTGTTGTTCTAGCGGACGGCCTGTACCGATACTGTGTGGCCCGGATCATTCCGGATCGCGTACACGGTAAATCCGGCTGCCGCGATGAGCAAGATACAGGCCGCCAACTCTAATACGGCCGAGCCCTTGCTCGTACGTTGGATCATACGCAAAACTCCCCTTGTTTTTATTTTTGTACACTCAGTAATCTCATTGAAGCATAGTGCTTATGGTTTTGCAAGCGGTCGTTTTAAGGCACACTGGTATGGTCCGCCCTTTGAAAGGATCACATGAACCTGCATGACTTTGTTTTGGATTTGGACGACGTGGCCGTCCTGGAGTCTCCGTCAGCAGTGGAGGCCAGGCACAAGCCCACCGGCACTACGGCCGTCGTTCCCATCGACCCGGATGATTTTGAATACGGCGACCGCTTTGCCTACCAGCAGGCGCGCGGTAAAGCCATCCGCCAGTTGCGCTCGGTAGTCACCGACAAGCTTGCAGGCAACATTGACCGCGAACGCGGCTACTTGATGCCGCAGCCGGCGCGCCTGACGCTTCCCCGGCTAGTAGAGCTCTGCGGCGACCACAACCGGCCGGCTTTGCAACGCATCATGGATGAGCACGGCGGGACGTTCCAGGCCGCGCCGGGCTCTTCCCATAACCACCAGGCATGGCCCGGCGGCTATTGGGACCACGTCACCGAAGTCATGAACCTAACCGTGGCGTTCTATTCACTACTGAACGCCATGCGTCGGTTGCCATACCCCCTTTGGGAGGCCCTGGAAGTCGGATTTTGCCACGACCTGGAGAAGCCCTGGCGGTTTGACC
>CBDTXE010000073.1:0-6558 GCA_965364395.1 uncultured bacterium
GGAGGCGTCTATACCGTCAACTCGGCCAACTAGCCTTCTAGCCAAGGCAACCAAACAGGGACCGCTCAGGCGGTCCTTTTTGGTGGGGGACGCACATGCAAAGCGCTTACGGTATAATGAATCCATGAAGGTCAGTGAGCACCTGGGAAATGAACGTGGCTTTACGCTGGTGGAGCTGATTGTCACGGCCACCTACGTGGCGGCTGCCTCTGCCGCCATAATCGGCATTTTCATCGCCGTTGGCACGCTCAACCGCCATTCCCGTAACCTGGCAGTTGCTACCGCCCTGGCAGAGCAAAAAATGGAGACCTACCGCGACGCCGGCTACGCTGCCATTCCCACGGGCTCACCGGCAGAAAACTTCTCCTCATCGCTGCCCTCCAACTTTGGCTCTCCCAAGTCCGCGCTGGCCAATGTCACCATAGTGCAGCCTGGGCTAAAGCAAGTTGACGTCATTCTTTCCTATACCGAGGATGGTCGGCCCAAAACCGTCCGCCTAAGGACGCTTATGGCCCAGCGAGGTATTAACCGGTGATACTTCTGCGCAATTCCCAAACCGGCTTTAGCTTGCTTGAACTGACTGTCGCTACCGCCGTCATCGGCGTACTGGCAATCATCGTGGCCGGCTTTTACGTCGACCGCCTGGTGGATTATACCCGCGCCGAGACCACCATCATCCTGCAAAGCAATACCAAGCAGGCGCTGGAAAGCCTTCAACGTGATGTCCGCTCGGCCATTGAAATCGAGTCAACCAACCAATGGCCCGACCCCAACGGGCCCGGCGGCAACCAGTACGGGTGGGCTTCCAGCACCGGCTCACCGTCAACGCTGGTACTGGCAGTACCTACCAAGGATTCCGGCGGCAATCTGCAGTACGTGGACGCCGCCCATACGGCAATTTTGACCAATGATGTTATTTACTATGTGGAAAGCGGCCAAAAAACCCTCTACCGCCGCGTCATCGCCAACCCCACCTGCCTGCCTAGCCAAGGCGGCTCAGGGAGTGTCAGCTGCAGCGCCCGCACCACCTGCCCTCCCGCCTTTGCCACATCTACATGCCCGCCCGATGGCAAAGTTATCGAGGACGTGGCCAATCTGGTAACTACTTACTACGACAACACTAACTCGCCCACGGCCGACGTCAGTAACGCATACTCAATGGACGCCACGCTGACTCAGTCGCGCTACAAGTTTGGCCGGACCCATACTAACGCGCTGACCAGCCGCGCTACTCTCAGGAATAAGCCGTGAAGCGTCTGCTGAAGCCATTTCAAAACCAACACGGCGTCATTATTATCGGCGCATTTATGGTGACGTTTTTCTTCTTGGTTACTTCCTTGGCAGTCGCGGAGTTTGCGACTAGCCATTACGTCAGCACCAAGCGGACCCTTGTTGCCGCAGCCGCCCTCAACGCCGCCGAGGCCGGCGCCGACGCCTTTATGTTCCAGATCAATCAGAATACTTCTTACCAGGGAACCACCTCCGCCCCGTCCTCCGCTAGCAACTCCTGCAGCGGCTACACCATTAACCCCATCACCATCCTGAGCGATACCACCCACGGCCGCATCACCTATGAATCATGCGTGCAGGATGGGACGGTCTCCGGTGAGAAGATTGTCATGGTCACCGGCAAGGCCTATCTTCCCACCACGTCCACGACGCCAAAGGTCACCCGGAAGATCCGGCTGATTATCGCCGGCACCGGACTGACGCCAGGCTTCAAGGTAGCCACAGGTAATGGCGGTTTAATCATGAGCAACAGCGCCAATATCGGCTCCGGCGAATTCTATATCAACGGGCGCCTGCTAATGAGTAACAACTCGGTTATTGGCGACGCCTCCGGTGCCCGTGCTTCGGTGGTCCACGTGGCCGGGAGCGGCTGCGGCACCGGTGCCAGCTACCCGCAGATCTGCTCGGGAGCAACCGGACAAACCGACCTGCCCATTTACGTCTCAAACAGCGCCCACATCTACGCGGACGTCCACTCGCCCAACATGACCGGTGGCGGCTTTGACGGCAACGCTACCAGGCAAAAAATGACCGCTGCCGGACTGGTTGACGGTGACGCTCCTGTCATTGCGATGCCGGATAACAACCGCGCCACCGTCATGGCGCGCAATACGTGGACCAACCGGTCGGCATCGGTTGCCGACTGCCCTAGCGGCCAAAACACAACCACCTGGGCGGCGGGGACACACTTTACCGGAAACATCAACGTCGATGGCAGCTGCGCCGTCACGGTGGCCGGGGATGTCTGGATCAGCGGCAACTTCCAGCTCAGCAACTCGGCGTCACTACAGGTTGGCAACGGCGTTACCGGTCCGCCTAACCTATTGATTGACGGCGCAAACGGCTTCCGCCCCAGCAACAGTACGTCGCTCATTCCCAATGCCGCCGGTACCGCCTTTGAGGTTAGAACATATTGGTCCGCGGCCGGCGCCTGCCCGTCATCAACGCCGTCCGTCTGCCCCGTCCCCACCGGCGCCCAGCTCCAAACTTCCACCAATACGCGAACCATAGAGTTCAGTAATTCATTTACCGCGCCCGGGTCATCGTTTTACGCGGTCTGGAGCGGGCTCCGTGTCAACAATGGTACCAACGTGGGACAGCTGCTGGCGCAAAAAGTCGAACTGGCCAATTCGGGCACGCTAACCTTTGGGGGAGGCACGATTACCGCCGGTAACGACGGCGACTGGGACGTAAAGTTCTACGAGCAGGTCTATTAGCCGGGCGCAGATATAGACAGCGCCAAAAAAATGCTATACTCAAAGTAGTAATGCTTACGAGGTGAGGTGCGCGTCCCGCTCATATACAAACAAACGCCGCAATTTGGTTTTGATATTGGCACCCACGCCGTCAAAATCGTCCAACTGCGTAAAGCTGGCAACAAGACAGCGGTCCAGGCGTTTGGCTCAATTGACTTCCCTCCCGAGGCCGTCGTGGAGGGTATTATTGCCGACCCTGAGCAAATGGCGGCCGCCATCAAGCCCCATCTGGATAAGCTGGCATTTGGCAAACTATCCTCCCGCCGGGCGATCACCGGGCTGCCCGCCGCCAAGCTGTTCACGCGCACTCTGCAGCTACCGCTTATGAATGACGCTGACCTTCACCAGGCAGTCCAGTACGAGGTGGAGCAGTACGTTCCAGTGCCGATAAGCGACCTATACGTCGATTACGAAGTAATTAATTCCGTGCCGGGCAAAGAGGGCCACATTGATATCCTGATGATGGCCGCGCCCCGCGCCATCGTTGACTCGTACATCAAGTTGTTTGACAGCCTGGGCCTGGAAATTGGTTCGGTAGAAGCCAGTATGACATCGGTTGTCCGGGCCTTGTTGCACTCTGGCGACGCCAGTGGCAGCACCCTGGTAGTTGACATCGGGTCGGTATCAACCGACATGACGATTTATGACAAGTACACCCCCCTGACGGGTAGCGTCGCGATTGGCGGCGAAACCTATACTGAAACCCTAGTTAAGACACTTGGACTCAAACCGGAACAGGCCGATGAGATAAAGGTCAAGTTTGGCGTGGCGCCCAGCGGCATGCGCGACAAAGTCTTTGCCGCCCTGGAGCCCCAGTTTGGCGTGGTCTCCAAAGAGATCCGCAAGGTCGTAAAGTTTTACCAAGACCGGGGCGACGGCCGCCAAAAGGTCCAGTCTATGGTCATCACCGGAGGAACGGCCAATATGCCGGGCATTGAACAATATTTCCGGGCTGTTATCGGGCTTCCGCTGCGCATTGCCGACCCCTGGCGCAATATCCACATTAAGCATGCCACCCTGGATGCGCACCACGAGGCGCCCATGTACACGACGGCCATCGGCCTGGCACTGCGGGGTCTCTTATGATAAACCTGTTGCCGCCCGCCATTAAAGAAGAAGTCAGCTACTCGCAGCGCAACGCCACCCTCTTGATGTACGTCAAAATCGCCGTCGCCACCACCATGGTGTTGGCCGGCGCCTTGTTTGGCGGCCGCTGGTACTTGGACCAGCAAGTAAAGCGCACCGAGGAGTCGATTGCAAATAAGCAATTGCAGCTTGACCACCGTAAGGACCTTGAATCCGAGGCCAAGTCGTTAAACGCCAGGCTGACCTCGATAAAAACAATCCAGAAGAGCCAGTCCAAGTTTTCCGTACTCCTGGCCGATCTCGCGCAGTACATGCCGCATGGCACCGCCATCTCTTCACTCACGCTGACCGGCGATGATAAAAAGCCGGTACGCCTGGTTG
Organism: uncultured bacterium; assembly: GCA_965364395.1. Taxonomy (GTDB): domain Bacteria; phylum Patescibacteriota; class Saccharimonadia; order UBA4664; family SCTI01; genus CBDTXE01. The sequence continues at coordinate 4,233 of CBDTXE010000073.1, forward strand.
TGGACTCTACCGAATATAAGACCGCTCTAAGCTTCCGCGACAGCATATCCAAATCGGCCCGGATTAGCGCCGCCGACATCGAGGACATCAAGGCCACAAACGATGCCCTTACCAACCGCACGACCTACAAAGTTACGATGACGTTCACCTTTAATCCCGGGAAGGCCAAATGACTCCGCGGCGGTTCAACTACATCCTGGCGGCCATTTTTTGCGCCATCCTTTTGGCCGGTGGCGGCGCCTACTACTTGGCCAGCCAAAACCTGTCCGAGGGAACCAAGAAGCTCAGCCAGCGCCTGGCGGACGAGCAACTGGCTGACCAAAAAATCACCGCCCTCACCGACCTTCAGCAGCAGTACAACCGCCTCAAGCCTTTGATTCCGGTGATTAACAACGCCCTGCCAACCGAAAAAAACCAATCGCGCATTGCAATTGAGCTTCGTAATATCGCCAGCCAAAGCGGCATGAATTTGGACAGCCTAACCTTCCCCTCATCGGCAGCCCCGGGCCCCTTAAGCCAGACGGTCAAAGTTGGCGATGTGCTGGCAGTCCCAGTATCCTTCCAGCTCTTAGGCACATATGAGCAACTGCAGCATTTCCTGACCCGCCAAGAGAACCTTGACCGCTACACTAGCATGACGTCGTTGGGCATCACTGCCCAGAGCGGGAGCGGTGGACGGCTCAACTTTGACGTAACCTTAAATGTATACATGAAGCCATGAACGCCAATCTTCACTTAGACCTAAAGCAACTTTCGCCACTGTTTCTGCGCTACCGCGCTAGCATAGCTACGCTCATTATCCTTGGCCTGGTTGGTTACACCGGAATTCAGATTAGCCGCGTTACGTCCGTCCAACCCGATCAAGCCTACCTGCAGGCACAGCAAAGCAATACCAAGACCACCACTCTGCGGATAGATAAGCAGACCCTAGATCAGCTCCGCGCGCTCAAACCGGCCGGCGACACCAATGTCCCGGTCACCGTAGGCAAAGAGAACCCGTTTACCCTAAATTAGAGCGACTCAAGACGCTCCAGTGCCTTGCGGTGGGCTTCCATTAGCTCCGTCGAAATCCGATGGGGATTGTCGGCGTGCCTGAAAGTAAAGTTTTCCAGTTCGCCGGCCGTCTCAATCAGAATATCGCCATAATTTAAGTTATGGGCAATGATCCCAGTCTGACTGGCGGTCACGTCCTGGAGCCGGTCCAGCCCAAATTGCAGGACTTTGTGGCCAAATAGACTTAGCTGGCTAACCAGGTAGACGTTGCGGTCCGTCAGAATGATGCGATTTTGGTTGATAACCCAAAAAGCCACATATGAAATAAGCGTGCCCAGAGCCAGCAGTGCCAGGAGGGCAAGTACCAGCAGGTGGATGGGTCCAATGGCGCTGATTTGGTCGCGGTAACGTCCCAGCGCGTAAAATCCGTATACGCAGAATGCCGTTATTACGACCCAGCCCGCAAGTACGGGAAAGACGCTGGACCAATGGCGGCGGTAAACCTGAATGAGCTTTTCATCCTCACCAACAAACTCGGAATGATGTGGCATACGGCCTCCTTACTGGTTAGTGCTGATACGCCGATCAAGTTCGTGCACCAGATCATATACTTTTTCAGCTTTCTTTTCAAGCATCGTAGCGCCAAATTTGCCTTTGCTAAGGGACGAATTATTCGATGTCGGCCAAACGTCCACCGTTACCGTTGCCGGTCCCCCACTGCGGCAGATAAATGCGCGGCGACGGGAAGCCCTTTGAGCTCCATTTGCTCCCAAGATACTTACGTTTAAGAGCCAGTGGTCGCCCGCTAGCCGATAGTGCAGCGCGCCGCCTCGCTGCCACACGGCCAGTGGACCCCTGGCTACTGGTACTCCAGGCAGTGCATGGGGGCGCTTAAGGTGCTCCTCCAGCTCGCCTCGCTCGCCATACAGCGGGTCCGCAAGCATGTCAGGGCATTCTCCCTCAAAACCCCTTTGCGTTTCCCGCAGGTTTTCTACAGGCAGCCACAACGCCCCGCCTTCAACCGGCACCAGTGAGCCAGCCATAGCTATACCAGGGTGCCTTGCGCGGCCGGCGGCTCAATACCCAGGTGAACGTATGCCTTGGGCGTCGCCTTCCTGCCCCGCGCCGTCCTCTCAAGCAAGCCTAGCTGCATCAAATATGGCTCATAGACGTCTTCAATGGTCGCCTGCTCCTCGGAGCAAATTGCCGCCAGCGTCTGCAGGCCCACCGGGCCGCCATTGTAGTTCTCGATAATCGCTTTCAGCAGCCGGCGGTCACTTGCGTCCAAGCCAAGGTGGTCGATTTCCAGCATTCCGAGCGCCTCGGCCGCCAC
>CBDTXE010000074.1:0-6397 GCA_965364395.1 uncultured bacterium
CTTTATTTCAACCTGCTCATCCTGGCGGGCAGCGCCGCGCTCAGTTACTGGCTGGCCAAACGCACTATGCGGCCGATTGAGGAAGCCCTGGAGGCGCAAAGCCGGTTTACGGCCGATGCCTCGCACGAGCTGCGGACGCCGCTGACCGCCATGCAGACCGAGATTGAGGTGGCGCTGCGCGAGCGGCGGCTGCCACCGGCGGAGGCGCGTAGTTTGCTCCAAAGCAACCTGGAGGAAGTGGCCAAATTGCGGGCGCTCTCAGATTCATTGTTGAGGCTGGCGCGGCAAGGGGGCGAGGGGGTGGCCCAAGAGACTGTCCATTTGGATATGCTCGTTAAGGAGGCGGTAGAGCGGGTGTCGGCTGCCGCTGCCAATAAGCAGATCACAATTGATACCAGGCTGCGTGACTTGCGGGTGAAGGGCGACAATGCGACGTTGCAGGAGCTGGTGGTTATTCTGTTGGACAACGCCATTAAATACAGCGGCAACCATACCACCGTCACCGTGGCGTTGGCTAAATCCGGCGCATCGGCGCAAATACGCGTGCGGGACCAAGGCAGGGGCATAAAAGCCAGCGACTTGCCACACATATTCAACCGGTTCTACCGTGGGGACGCTTCACGCTCAAAAGTGCAGGCCGAGGGTTACGGGTTGGGCCTATCCATCGCGCAGCAGATTGCCAAGGCTAATCGTGGCACCATAGAAGCCAGTAGCAGCGTGGGGCAGGGGTCGGAATTTACAGTCCGGCTACCACTTAGACGGCCGTAATCCTTAGCCAGCCGCAAGCCCTAAGCCCATATTTGTTGTATTATGAGCGTAAGGACTATGAACTGGACTAGACGCTTTACTCGGACGCTAGAAGCCTTTGTCATCCCCACTTATGGGCAGGTGGTTGGCAGCGTTGTGCTGTCCCTGGTTATTTTGGTAGTGACGCACTTCAAACTACTGGCAACATTGTTGGCTCGCGAGACCTATGTGCCGGAATCCGACCTTAGCGCCATTGTCACGTCTTACCTTGTGCGCCTGAATGACATCGAAAATGTTGAACGCATAGTCAATGCAACGTTCTGGGCGGTAGTGGCTTTTGGCGCCTACGTCATTTATATCCTCATATCCAATCTGTTCATTGAGACGGTCAACGATTATGTGATGGAGAAAAGTTTTGTCCATAAAATAGGCGGGTTGTGGGGCAAGATTCATTCGCTAGTCGCGAGGGTGGGCTGGGCAGTCGTGCTGTTCTTTACGTTTTCAACGTCGATGACAAAGCTGATGCCGGTCTGGCTGAACTGGGCGGGGAGGCCGTTCTATGAGGTGGGCGCGCCTTGGTGGTTGTTTCTGGCGGCACTGGCCGGCTTGGCCGCTAACATTTACGTTATTTGGATGCTGGTCCTCGCCGTATTTGAAGCCGACTGGTAAGTCGTGCCGCGCGTAGCTATCAGGCCGGGACAGGTCACGCGGAAGCCAAGCCCGTGGTGGCGCGGCGGCATTATTTACCAGATATATGTCCGGTCATTTTTGGATACCAGCGGCGACGGCGTGGGGGACCTGCCCGGAGTCATCGCCAGGCTTGATTACATCAAGTCCCTGGGTGTTGACGCTATCTGGCTATCGCCGGTGACGGTAACGGGGAATGCCGACTGGGGATACGACGTCATTGATTATTGCGACATAGACCCTTCGCTGGGGACGATGGCCGACTTTGAGCGCTTAGTGAAACAGGCCGAGCGGCGGGGGCTGCGGATCATCCTGGACCTGGTACCAAACCACACCAGTACGCAGCACCGCTGGTTCCAGAACGCGCTGACTGGCCGTAGCGCCGTTTATCGCGACTATTATATCTGGGCAAACCCGCGGCGTGGCGGCGGCAAACCATCCAACTGGAAATCATACTTTGGTGGCAGCGCCTGGACCTACCATGCACCCACCGGCCAGTATTACCTGCATAACTTTTTGCCAGCGCAGGCCGAACTGAACTGGCGCAATCCCAAGGTGGTGGCCGAATTTGACATGATAATGAAGTTTTGGCTCGACAAGGGCGTGGCGGGTTTCCGGGTAGATGTGTTCAATATGCTCATCAAAGATGCGCGCTTCCGCGACAATCCATCCAGCCGTAGCGAGGACGGCTTGGAGCTGCGCATTCTCGGGCAGCGGCCGGTGCATAACATCTCGCAACCAGAGCTTCACCGGATCCTCCGCCACTGGCGCCGGAAGGCCAACAGCTACTCCGGCGGCCGCCTGCTGCTCGGTGAAACGACACTGGTGTATGAGCCAACAAAGGTGGCCGATTTCTATGGCAACCAAGACGAGATGGACCTGGCCTTCAATTTCTCATACACGCAGTCGCCATTCCGGCGCGACGCACTGCGGGCGGTGGTGGAATCAACCGACGCCGCCATTTCAAATCCGGACTGGCCGGTCTGGACCAACTCCAACCACGACCAGTCGCGGTTTCCAACCCGTTGGGCCGGCGGCGACGAGCGCAAAATCCGTTGCGCGATGATGATGCTGATGACACTGGAGGGTACGCCGGTACTATACTACGGCGATGAGCTGGGTATGCCTGATACTTTTGTGCCTCCTTGGAAGATGAAGGACCCAGTTGGCCGGCGGTTTTGGCCGTTAAACCCGGGGCGGGACCGCGCCCGGACGCCGATGCCGTGGCGGGATGCCGCCGGTGCTGGCTTTACAAAGCGCGGGGTTCGCCCATGGCTGCCCTTTGGCGACCTCAGCCGTAGCGTGTCATTACAGGAGCGACGCAAGGATTCAACCTTGAAGTATACCCGCGATTTAATTTCAGTGAGAAAGCAGTCTGACGACCTGAAGTTTGGCTGGTACGAGACCATCCATACGGACTCGCCGGTTTGGATGTGGCGTCGGGGGGACGGTACCATCGTGGCAATTAATATGAGCGATATGCCAAGCGACACCAACGGAATATTTGGTCAGGTGTTGATAGGCACAGCGCGGAGGTTGGACGGCAGAAACCTGAATGGTATGCTTCATCTGGAGCCATGGGAGGGCGCTATCGTCCGGCTGGCGCATAGTTCCCGGTAAAGTCAACGCTTTTCAAGCGCAATAATATCACATATGATATAGGCATTAAGCAGAAAGCCGCCTTATGTCAGCCCAGTCAGCCATCGTTAAAGCCATTCCAGAAGCCGTAAAAATCGGCCGCCGCATCAGCGAGTTACGTGAAGAGCGCGGTTACACGCAAACCGAACTTGCGCGGCTGATAGGCACCAGCCAAAGTGCGATTGCCCGGATGGAAAAAGGCGAGCAGAACCTGACCACTAAGATGATTGTCAAAGTGGGCGATGTATTGGGCCAGCAGTTGATTGCAATGCCCGCGCAAGCGCCGCTGAACTTTAAAGTCCATGGCGGCAAGAAGCTGTCCGGCTCGGTAGCGACCAATACGTCCAAGAATTCGGCCGTCGTCATGCTGTGCGCGGCTTTGTTGAACCGCGGAGTTACCACGCTCAAACGGATGCCGCGGATTGAAGAGGTTAACCGCGTTATCGAGGTGCTGGAAAGCATCGGGGTGGATGTTTGCTGGGATGAGAACGACGTCATTATCAAGCCGCCGCGGCACGTACGCATCCAGGACATCGATGCTGAAGCGGCCATAAAGACCCGCAGCGTACTTTTGCTGCTGGGGCCACTGGTCCACCTACTCAAGGAATTTGATATCCCGCAGCCCGGCGGCTGCCGTCTGGGAGCGCGTACCGTCCGTCCGCATCTTTACGCCTTGGAGCGCTACGGCATCAATATTTCCGCCCAGAAGCAAAGCTACCACGTCACGGCTAAAAACCTGCATGAGGCCGAGGTAGTGCTGTATGAATCGGGTGATACCACTACGGAGAACGCCATTATGGCGGCCGCCAAAATTGAGGGCGTCACCACCATCAAGTTTGCCAGTGCCAACTACATGGTCCAGGACCTGTGCGTTTTTCTGCAGGCGCTGGGCGTGAAAATCGACGGCATTGGTACGTCTACGCTGCGCATCCATGGCCGCAGCCTCATTGACCGGCCGGTGACTTACCACATCAGCGAGGACCCCATTGAGTCCATGTTGTTTATTGCGGCCGCGGCTACTACGGGATCCAAAATCACGATAAAGCGCTGCCCCATGGACTTCCTCGAGTTAGAGCTATTGAAGCTGGAGAAGATGGGTTTCAAGTACTCACTGAGCCCCAAGTATCTGGCGGAAAATGGCCACTGCGTGCTGGCCGACATCACGACTTATCCGTCCAAGCTGACGGCTTTGGAAGAGAAAATCCATCCGGACATATATCCGGGACTGAACATGGATAACCTGCCATTCTTTGTGGCCATCGCCACCCAGGCCAGAGGGCAGACGCTGATCCACGACTGGCCTTATGAAAACCGGGCGATCTACTACATGGAGCTGACAAAACTGGGAGCCGACCTTATACTGGCCGACCCACACCGGATTTACATCAAAGGTCCCAGCAAGTTGCGACCGGCAGAAGTAATCTGTCCGCCCGCACTACGGCCGGCGGCGATCATCCTGCTGGCCATGTTGGCGGCGCCGGGAACATCCATCCTGCGCAACGTCTACCCGATCAACCGCGGATATGAGGATTTGTACCGGCGGCTGAACGAGTTAGGCGCGGACATCCAAGTTTTGCAAGCCTTCTGATACACTGGTCGGTGTCCGGCAAGCCCTGACCAAAGGAGCGGCATGCCCTACACCTACCGGCTTATGCGGAAGGCCGACGGCACGACCAAGAACGTCTATGCGGCGGCTCCGGTAGTGGAGCACAGTGGGCTGACGGTGGCGCAGGAACGGCTGGCCGAACTGATTCCTGGGTTTAAGCCGACCGACCCTGACGGCTGGCACGTGACATCGCATTTCTTTGGCAAGCCTCATGAGGTCGTGGCCTGCCTAGGTGAGGGCGAGGGTGTACTGCAAATCGTGGAAGCCGCCATCGCCAGGGGCTACCACTTCCTGGACAAGCACCGTATCCTGGCCCATTACGACAGCCACCGGCCCGTGCCGGTTGTGTCGGTGGAGTGCCTGGCAAACGGCGCCATCGGTGCCGTGCTGGCGTGGGGCAACCCCATGCTGGGGCTACTGGAGGACATCCGTCTGGTGCACTGGGGCGCTCTGGTGAGTCTGGGATTTGACCCCGAGGAGGCGCGCCGGCAGCTGCGCACGGTACCGGCCTGGCGGTTCAACCAGCCGCGTAGCAAGGTGTTCCATGTCACGCTGGGATACGCCGACGGGTTGCCAGCCGATGCGGATCTGGGAGGCATGCTTCCGGCAGGCGCGAGCGTCCGCCTGGGCATGGCGCAGTGGCACGGACTGACCCGGCTGGACCTTTAGGTCTGGCCGGGTAGTGTATAATTGCTTTATGAAGCGATTTGCAGTTTACTTGGGAATTATTTTGGCCGCCCTATTGGCATTGGCGTGGTTTTTCCGCCCGATTTTCCACGGCAGCCTCATGGCAGTCTATATCAATCCAATCCTGCTAGTCATAGTCGCCTTGCTGATTCCGCTGTTTGGCATGACCATTCGGCAGATGGTTCGCTCGGCCAGCCACCATCGCGGCCCATCAAGGGCGTCCAGGTTTGGAATGGGTTTTATTGTTCTACTGCTGATCGCGTCAATGTCCAGCTTGGTAGTTCTGGAAGAGTTGCGCCACTGGATAGCCGCCAAAGACACCAATTACGTGGCGGCTGACAAACTGCCTGAGGTGGAGCAAAGCCGCCTGGTCCCGCTGAGCGTGGCCGAGCGCTACGGCACCGACTCGTTGCAGCGCCCAACTGAGCAGCCCTATATCTTTAATCCCCAAATGTGGGAGGGGCGTTTTAGTTGGGTATCGGCCTTAACGCCTAACGGCGCATTCCGCTACTTCACCGCCAAGACACCCGGCATCCAGGCAATTGACGCCACCACGACCGAGCGGACGCTGAAGTACGAAGGCCAGGAGATGAAGTTCTCTGAAGGCGTGGGATTAACTGATAACATCCGCTGGCAGTTGTACAAAAGGCATTATTTCATCGACCTGCCGGAAGTCCATTACGGCAAGGACAACGGCCAGGTAGTGGCGGTTGTACCCAAGATGAACTACAAAGGCCTCCTCATTCGTTATCCGATTCCCGACGGGGCATTCATCGTCTATCCCGACGGCCGGATAACCGAGCTGTCGCAAACAGATGCATCAAAGCATCCCGCCGTGGTATCAAGTGGGCGTGTGGTGCCCGAGGCATACTCGCGGTTTGTGCACGATGCCTACGCGTACAAGCGCGGGCTGCTGAACAAGTGGTTCAACCATGTCGACCAGCCAGTGATTGCCGACCCGGCGGGTGAAAATAACACGCAGCCGTACTTGCTGCATACCGACAACGGACTGGCTTGGATCAGCGCGGCCAA